>DATKPS010000160.1:0-33544 GCA_035524015.1 Candidatus Sulfotelmatobacter sp. | reverse complement strand
GCAGTCTCGCGATTCCGCGGCGGTTCGCACCACCCTCGCGCGCGTTTATCTAGAACAGAAAAAGCCGGATCTGGCGCGCAGTGAAGTGCAAAAAGCAATTAAACTTGCTCCCAATTATCCGGAAGCGAAAGAACTGCTCGAGCATCTGGAAAAGAGCAAGGCCACGGGAGGTACTCCATGAGCGCTCGTGGAAGATTGCAAGAGTCAGTGGTTTGTCTCGCGTTTATTTTTCTTTTGGGGATCTGTGCACTTTTCTTGCCAACGCTGGCGACGAAATCCCGTGCTGCGGATGCGAATGCCGCTCCCCTGGTTTTGCAACTGAAACTGAACGGGGAAGTCGAGCCGGTGCTGGCCACTTATATTGATGAAGGGTTGGCCGACGCCGCCCGCCGCCATGCCTCGCTTGTGCTCATCACCATGGATACGCCGGGTGGTCTGAGCGATTCGATGACTGACATCATTCATCACATCCTGGATTCTCCGGTTCCTGTTGTCGTCTATGTCAGTCCGGATGGCGCGCGGGGTGCCTCCGCTGGTTTTCTAATTTTGCTTTCCGCCGACATTGCCGCCATGGCTCCGGGCACACGCACCGGTGCTGCCACACCGATTTTGATGCCCGGCTGGATATCTATGCCTATGGACGAAGTTTTGCGCAAGAAAATCAACAATGACGCAACCGCGTTTCTGCGCAGCTTCAGCGAGAAGCGCGGCCGAAATCCGAAACTCGCGGAGACGGCCATAACCGATGCGCGCGCCTTTACCGAACAAGAAGCGCTGGATGGCCACTTGATCGATCTGGTGGTCGACAACAAGGAAGATTTGCTGCGGCAACTGAATGGCCGCGAAATTACGCGCTTTAATGGCAAGAAGCAGACCTTGGAGTTGCAGAACTATACCCTCACCGACTTCGAGCTTTCCATGCGCCAACGTTTCCTGGCGCGCATCGTCGACCCGGACGTCTTCTTTCTGTTGTTGTTGGTCGGAGCTCTGGGCCTCTACACCGAATTTACCCACCCCGGTGTCGTTGCTCCCGGTGTGGTCGGTGGCATCTGCATGCTGCTGGCGCTCTACGCCATGCAGTTGCTGCCGGTGAATGCCGCGGGCCTGTTGCTGATCTTGCTTGGCTTGGCCCTGTTCGTTCTTGAGGCGAAACTCACCAGTCACGGCGTGTTGTTGCTGGGCGGCATCGTTTCCATGCTTCTTGGCGCGATGTTTTTAATTCGTTCGCCCCTGACACCCGCGGGTGTCAGCTTTGGAGTAGCGCTTGCGGCTGTGCTGCCCTTTGCCTTCCTCACTGTGTTTCTGATGCGTCTGGTATTGAAATCGCGTAAATGGAAGACGGCCACCGGCAAGGAAGAGTTGGTCGGCGAAGAGGGAGTTGTCACCATTGCCGTGCCGGGCGGCGGCGAAGGGATGATTCGCGTTCACGGCGAATTGTGGCGCGCCAGTTCCAACGCTAATGTGCAAGTTGGCGCAAAAGTTCGGGTGCTCCGGGTGGATGGGCTGACGCTCGATGTTGAGCCACTGCCCGCGGGAGCATCCATCGAGAAGTGAGACTAGCGCTTCAATAGGAGGTAAGGATGCTACAGGTCGGCGGGATCGGCATGCTCATCATTGCATTTTTCTTTTTGCTTTGGCTCTGGAATTCCATCAACATCATCAAGGAATGGGAGCGCGGCGTGGTTCTGCGCTTAGGGCGGCTCTTGCCGGAAGCGAAAGGCGCGGGTCTGCGTCTGGTGTTCTGGCCCATTGAAACGCTCTACCGTATCAGTATGCGGCTGGAAACCTTGGACGTGCCGCCCCAAGACATCATCACTCGCGATAACGTCTCCGTGAAGGTCAATGCGGTCACCTATTTTCGCGTGGTCGACGCCAACCTGGCGCTCTCCCAGGTGCAAAATTATCAGTACGCGACTTCTCAGCTGGCACAAACTACCCTGCGCAGTGTTGTCGGCCAATTCGAATTGGACGAAATCCTCTCGCAGCGCGACAAGGTCAACGCCAAACTTCAGGTCATCCTCGATCAGGATACGGAACCCTGGGGCATCAAGGTCAGCAAAGTTGAAGTAAAACAGGTGGACATTCCCGAACAGATGCAGCGCGCCATTGCCAAGCAGGCGGAAGCCGAGCGCGAACGCCGCGCCAAGATTATTCACGCGGAAGGCGAGTTCGAAGCCTCCGCCAAACTGGCCGACGCCGCGAAAGTTCTGGAGACCCAGCCCTCCGCTATCCAACTGCGCTACCTGCAAACGTTGACCGAGATAGGTGTCGAAAAGAACACAACGATTGTTTTCCCGCTTCCAATCGATATTATTAATAACTGGGTAAAGTCGTTGGGAGGTTTGACAAAGTAGGCATGGCTTCTGGGGGAAAACGCGGGGCGGGCGATCGTGTGCTCGAAAGCAAGCACGTCATTGGCTTGTTTTTGCTCATGCTTCTGTTCTCCGGCGTGTTCTTTACGCTGGGATACGTCATGGGCCGCAATCAGTATGATGGCCAGGTGCGCGCCGCCAGTAGCGCCTTTGGCAAGACCGAACCGTTATACATGCCCAAAGCCGATCCTGCCCCTAAAAAAGAGGCCGATTCGAAAGCGCTCGATGATTCGGCTCCGTCCGATGCGGATCCATCCACTGCTTCTTCCTCGCCGGCTTGGAACTTTCCCGCAAGCAGTAGCCCGGCCAAGGCAGATCCGCACCTGGAACCGCCGCCACCGTCGCGCAATCCGGAACCCACGGCCAAACCTGCGGTTGCCAAAAGCAAATCGCAGCCGCAACCCGTTGCGACTCACGCGGCGTCTAAATCAAGCAAGAGCACCGCGAATGTTCCGTTGATTCCCAGCGGTGCCTACGTGATTCAAGTCGCCGCGTTGTTGAAGCAGGATGACGCTCTGGGGATTGCCAGCAGCTTGCAGAAAAAGCATTACGCGGCCTTTGTGCAAACGCCGCAGAAAGACAAGTATTACCGCGTGCAGGTTGGCCCATTTAAGGACCAAAAAAGCGCTGACGCCGCAAAGAAAGGCCTGGAGGGCGAGGGCTTCAAGGCGTTCTACGTAAAACACTAATGCCATCTTCGGCCTGGTATTCCTATTTGCGGCCGCATCGTCTGCAGCAAACGCCATCCCTGGTTCGCTTTATTCTGGCGGCGTTCAGCGGGGCGGTGCTTTCCCTTTCCTATCACGGCTCTTTCCCCAGCATTTATTCCTGGTTTTGTCTTGCGATCCTGCTGGCCAGCATTCTGGGTGCTCGCGCACGGGTGGCTTTCTTCTGCGGGTTCTTGCATGGCCTGATTTTCGTAGTTACTTGCGTGCCTTGGATCGCCGACACCCTCTCCGTGCATGGCGGCATGTCCGCTGCCGCAGGTTGGGGCGTGCTGCTCCTGATCGCTTCGGTCTGGGGAGCTTCGATTGGCTTGTATGCTTGGTCGGTGCAGCGCTTGTCCCTGCGCAGCTATTCGCTCGCCTTGGCGGGCGCACCCTTTCTTTGGATTTCCACCGAAGTGTTCCGCACGTACTTGCCGGAAATCAGTTTCCCTTGGGGCCTGTTGGGCTATGCACCCGCGGAAAACGCCGCCCTGGTGCAACTGACCACCATCACGGGAGTTTACGGGCTGTCCTTCCTGGCGGCAGCGTTTAACTCGCTGCTGCTTTGGGTGGATTGCGGAGCTGCATCAGAACGCCAGCGAAGATTCGGGATCTTCGCGGCTGTCTTGGCTGTTCTTTTGCTGGTCATGGCCATCGGCCCACACTTTGTTCCCAAAGCGCAAGCCCATCATTGGGCGCGAGTGGTGCAGCCGAACTTTCCGGAAAATGAGCAGTATGTGGGCGATTGGTACCCGGAACACAAAGCCGACATGGCCCAGTTGGAAAACCTCAGTTTGCGTCCTTCACCGAACGGCATCGCGCCAGACCTGCTGATCTGGCCGGAAGCGCCCGCGCCTTTTTCGTTTGAAGACGCCCATTTTGTGCCGTACATCTCGAACCTGGCTAGCGAATTCCACAATCCGGTAATTGTCGGCGTGATTGAGTGGAAGCCTTCCACGGAAATCATTCACGGCAGCCCACGTACAACCCTGGTGCCCTACAACAGTGCGGCCATGCTGAACGCCTACGGACAACGCACGTTCTCTTACGACAAGATCCACCTTGTACCCTTCGGCGAGTACGAACCATTTCCCTTTATTCACCAGGTGGTCAGCAGCGTGTCTGAAGAAGTGGGCGGCTTTCACAAAGGCACGGAACGCACCGTGGGAACCTTTCCGAATGGCCACAAATTCTCGGTTTTCATCTGCTATGAAGCCATTTACCCGGGCGAAATTCGCGAGTTCACCGATCGCGGCGCGCAGCTGCTGATCAATATTTCCAACGACGGCTGGTTTGGCACTTCCGCTGCCGCCGAGCAGCATTTGCGTATGGCTCGTGTGCGCGCCGTGGAAAATCGACGCTGGCTGCTTCGCGACACCAACAGCGGCATCAGCGCTGCCGTCGATCCCTACGGCAACGTAACCCGCGTGCTGCACCGCGACCAACGCGGCTCCGCTGACTTGCCCTACGACTTCCGCACCGATCGCACCCTTTATGTGCGCTTCAACGATTGGTTCGCTTGGATGTGCGTGTTGGTTTCCGCTATTCTTATAGGGATTACTTTTCGAAAGGACAAGCCAGCCCGTTAAGCGCGGGTCCGTACCATCCACATGATCCTGGAAGATCTTGAGCATCAGTATGAAGGCATGAAGCAGCGCATCGACCTCGTGCGGAGCTATCTTTGACGTTGAGCACAATCGCGCACAGCTAAAATCCCTCGACCAGCGCACCGCCGACCCCAATTTCTGGAACAATCAGGAACAAGCACAGCTTGTGCTGCGCGATCGTAAGCGCGCCGAGGCCAATCTGGCCGCTGACGAGAAGCTGGCCGCACTCACCGGCGACCTCGAAACCTACATCGAGCTGGCCAAAGGCGAAACTAACGCTGCGCAAAAAGAAGACCTGCTCAAGGATTTGAGCCGCGAGCTAACCGCCGCCGATAATTACCTCGGCGAGATGGAAACACAAACGCTTCTCTCTGGCGAAAACGATCACCTGAACGCCATCATGACTATCAAGCCGGGCGCGGGGGGCACGGAATCCCAGGATTGGGCTTCCATCCTGCTGCGCATGTACTTGCGTTGGGCCGAGCGCAAAGGCTTTGGCGCCGACGTTCTCGATGAAACCCCGGGGGAAGAAGCGGGCATCAAGAATGCCACGATCCAATTCAGTGGCGAGAATGCTTATGGCCTGCTTGCGGGCGAAACCGGTGTGCATCGGCTTGTGCGCATCTCGCCCTTCGATCAGGCCGCTCGCCGCCACACCTCGTTTGCCTCTGTGTTCGTGATCCCCGAAATCGACGACCGCATTGAAGTGAATATCAAGCCCGACGACCTGAAGCTGGACACCTTCCGTTCCGGCGGTAAGGGCGGGCAAAACGTCAACAAGGTCGAAACCGCCGTGCGCATTACCCATATTCCCACCGGGATCGTGGTGGCTTGCCAGATGGAACGCAGCCAGCACAAAAACCGTGAAATGGCCATGAAGATGTTGCGCTCCAAGCTCTACGACCTGGAAATGCAGAAACGCCGGGATGAAACGGACCGGCTGGACGAGACCAAGATGGACATTTCCTTCGGCAGTCAGATTCGCTCCTACATCATGCAGCCCTACCGCTTGATTAAGGATCACCGCACCAAGTTTTCCGTCGGGGATGTCGACCGCGTTTTGGACGGCGATCTCGATCCGTTCATCCGTTCCTATTTGATGGCCAAAAAGACCAAAGGAAAGTTGGTCATTCAGACCGACGATACCGACGACGCCGGATAAAAACTATTTCACGACGTTGTAGCAGACATAAACTCACGCCGAAGCTTGGATTAATGCAGTCAGATGCGATTTTACAATGTAATACAACGTGTATTACAATCCCAAGAGAGGTAAAGAGCCCATGGATGCGCCGGTCACTCTTCGCTTGGATGGGGAAACGCGCCGCCGAATCGCTCGAATTGCGGAACGGCGTAGGATCTCGAAGTCTGAGGTGATCCGGCGAGCGCTCAAGTCTTGGAGCGAACTCCATGAATCCGATATGCCGCCTTATGAAGCATTGAAGGACTTGATTGGGACGGTCCATGGTCAAGATCCGAAACGCTCGGAAAACGCGGGACGAAAGTTCGCCAGGATGGTTCAGGAAAAGAGAGCGAAACCTTGATCTTAGTCGATGCTGGGCCACTGATCGCGTTAGTGGATGCGGATGACCAGCATCATCGAAGCTGCGTTGCCGCTGTCCGGCAGATTCGGGAGCCACTCGGTACGGTATGGCCCGCTTTAACGGAAGCATTTTACCTGCTCGCTCGCACCCCGGCCGGTCAAGAGGCCCTATGGGAGATGATCGGTAGAGGCGCGGTGCTGCTCCTGCCCTTAGGTGAAGCGGATGTTCCGCGCATGCGAGAGTTGATGCGTAAGTACAAGGATCGCCCCATGGATCTGGCAGATGCTGCGATCGTCCGGGTTGCCGAGAGAGAGGGGATCCGCAAAGTGTTCACTGTCGACCGCGCTGACTTCTCGGTTTATCGTCTTCACGGCCGGCTCAAGCCTTCGCTTATTCCTTAACCTGTTCCCTGCAAAGGAAAGCTGAATATTCAGAGCGACGAGATGGACGATACCGCATAAGCTGTGCTTATCAAGTTGCCAGCTATTATAAACCGCCGTAGAGCCTCGCAATAAAAATTACCGATTTGCGCTCGCTGCTTCGCCCTGGGCAAACTGCTCGCATGTCATCCATACCCAACGTCAATCTCTGGTCGTCTGCCGAACACGCCTTGGACTACTTGGGGCGTGCCGATTCCATTCCCCATCGCGTGGAGGGCGAGCGAACTCTTTTGGAGTTTCTGCCTCCCACGTCCAATCGCATTCTGGATATTGGGAGCGGCGGAGGCAGACTGCTGGAACTCGTCAAGCTGGCGTGTCCCGAAGCCGAATTTGTGGCCCTGGATTTTTCCCCAACCATGCTGGAAACCTTGCGTGCCAGATTCGCGGCCGACGCGAAAGTCACCGTAGTTGCGCACGATCTTTCCGAACCTCTTCCGGACCTCGGCATATTCTCCGCGGTGGTCTCCTCTTTTGCCATTCACCACGTGCTTCATGAACGGAAGCGCGCGTTGTATCAGGAGATTTATGCCCGGCTGATTCCCGGTGGTGTTTTCTGCAACCTGGAACACGTTGCCTCACCTACACAACACTTGCACCATCAATTCCTGGAGAAGCTGGATATCCTGCCCGACAAGGAAGATCCCTCGAACAAGCTACTGGATCTCCACATCCAACTGAGGTGGCTGCGCGAAATCGGCTTCGAAGATGTGGACTGCCACTGGAAATGGCGGGAATTGGCCCTGTTTGTCGGCACGCGACCGCGCCATACTTAAGGGCGTGAGCTATCAGACCCTTAAGTCCGACAAGGGCCTGCCGGTCAAGGCTTGGGTTCATGGTGTGCCGCTGGAAGACGCCGCGCGCAAGCAGCTCCTTAACGTTGCCCAGCTGTCTTTCGTGTTTAAGTGGGTTGCCGCCATGCCCGATGTGCATTGGGGCATTGGCGCGACCGTCGGCAGCGTCATTCCCACCAAAGGCGCCATCATTCCCGCGGCGGTTGGCGTGGACATCGGCTGTGGCATGATGGCCGTGCAAACTGATCTAAACGCCCGCGATCTGCCCGATAATCTGCATGCGATTCGCACCGCTATTGAAGAAGCTGTGCCGCACGGGCGCACGCACGGCGGTGGCAAAGGCGATGCCGGGGCATGGCGCATCATCCCCGAGCACAATCTGAATGCCTGGGATGCGAAACTGAAGGCCCGCTATGACGCCATTCTCGAGAAGCATCCAAAATTGGATCGCGGCAATCACTCCAATCATTTAGGTACGCTGGGCACCGGAAATCACTTCATTGAAGTGTGCCTGGACGAGTCGGAAATGGTCTGGTTTATGTTGCACAGTGGTTCGCGTGGCGTGGGCAATCGTATGGGCACGTATTTCATTGAACTCGCAAAGAAAGACATGGGCCGGCTGCTCGGCAATTTACCCGACAAAGATCTGGCTTATCTGCAAGAGGGAAGCGAGCATTTCTACGACTACGTGGAGGCGGTCGAATGGGCTCAGGATTTCGCGCGCGCCAATCGCGACTTGATGATGGAGCAAATCGTCGAAGCCGTCCGCAATTCCGGCGAAGTGCGTCCCTTCGCCGCGCAAGTGCAAGCGATCAATTGCCATCACAATTATGTGTCCCGCGAGCGTCACTATGGCCAGAACATTTTCGTTACCCGCAAAGGAGCGGTGCGCGCGCAGGAAGGCGATCTCGGCATTATCCCCGGCAGCATGGGGGCGCGTTCTTTCATCGTGCGCGGCAAAGGTAATCTGGAAAGCTTCATGAGTTGCAGTCATGGCGCGGGCCGGGCTATGTCCCGGGGCGAGGCCAAGCGCCGTTTCACCGTCGAGGACCACAAACGCATGACCGAAGGGGTGGAATGTCGCAAGGATGCCGCGGTGATCGATGAGACCCCCGCCGCCTACAAATCCATTGATGCGGTCATGGCGGCACAGAGCGATCTTGTCGACATCGTGCACACCCTCAGGCAAGTGGTTTGCGTCAAGGGATAGAGCGAATCAGCAGTTTCCGCAGCCAGATGGATGGCATTTTGCGCCGTTCAACGCGCGATTTTTGCCGTTTAGTGCAGCTCTAACCCACGCAAAATCAATGCGTTGATTCCGCGCTAGCGGGATGTTAGCCTAAAAAGACAAGGTCCGCCTTCCCATGGGCAGACATTGGGGTGTGTGCGTGTTCGCCTGCCCGAAGTTGAATGCTAGAGGAGATACGTTTTGAGCGAAGCCAAGAGGAATTTCTTGTTTACATCCGAATCGGTGACCGAAGGCCACCCGGACAAGATTGCGGACCAGATTTCGGATGCGGTTCTCGATGAAGTGATGCGTCACGATCCCAAGGGACGTGTCGCTTGCGAAACCCTGGTGACCACCGGCCTGGTCGTCGTTTCCGGAGAGATCACCACCACCGCGCACATTGATTATGACGAGTTGATCCGCAGGACCGTCAACGAAGTTGGCTATAACGATGCCCGCTACGGCTTCGATTCCAACACCTGCGCGGTGATGTGCACGGTCAAGCGCCAGTCTCCGGACATCGCCATGGGTGTGGATACCGGTGGCGCGGGCGATCAAGGCTTGATGTTCGGTTACGCCTGCAATGAAACCGAAGAACTCATGCCCATGCCCATCCAGTTGGCGCATCGCCTCACGCAACGCCTCTCTGAAGTCCGCAAGAGCAAGAAACTCCCCTTCCTTCGTCCCGACGGCAAATCCCAAGTCACTGTCGAATACCGCGATGGCCAGCCTGTGCGCGTGGATTGTGTGGTGGTTTCAACCCAGCACAGCGATGACATTTCCACCGAAGATCTGCGCAAAGCCGTGACCGAGCACGTCATCAAGCCCATCATCCCGGCCAACATGCTCGACTCCAAGACCAAGTTCCACATCAACCCCACCGGGCGCTTCGTCATCGGCGGACCCATGGGCGATGCCGGGCTAACCGGCCGCAAAATCATCGTGGACACCTACGGCGGTTACAGCCGCCATGGCGGCGGCGCTTTCTCCGGCAAGGATCCCTCCAAGGTGGACCGCTCCGCTTGTTATATGGCGCGCTACATAGCGAAGAACATCGTTGCCGCGGGCCTGGCTTCCCGCGTGGAAGTGCAACTCGCCTACGCCATCGGTGTGGCCGAGCCGGTGTCCGTGATGGTCGATTCCTTTGGCACGGCGACCATCCCGGAAGAAAAGATCACCCAACTGGTGCGCGAAAACTTCTCGCTCACGCCGAAAGGCATCATCGAAACCCTGGATCTGCGCAAGCCGGTTTACAAGCCTACCGCGGCGTATGGTCACTTTGGCCGGACCGGACCGGGTTTCACCTGGGAGCGTACCGATCGCGCCGATGCCCTGCGCAAGGCCGCAGCTTCGCCGGCGGTCGCGGAAGTGGCGGCGCGTAGCTAAGACCGTGAGTTGAGGTGAGGGCTGCACCCTGCAGCTGTCGCAAGGCAGCCTTACCAATCGCAAGTTTTCCCCGCTGGTTGTCCCGGAGTCCCAGTATTCGATGTGTCACAAGTTGTAGATTTTTCCAGAGAAGAGGAGCACAAGAATGGCTACAGCAGAACTGAAGAAGGGCGACGTCAAGGACATCAGCCTCGCCGATGCCGGCAAGCGCAAGATCGAATGGGCGGCTCAGCAGATGCCTGTGCTGCAGCAAATTCGCAAGCGCTTCATCAAAGAACAGCCGTTGAAGGGATTGCGGGTTTCCGCTTGTCTCCACGTCACCAGCGAAACCGCCAACCTGATGATCACTCTTCGCGATGGCGGCGCCGACGCTGTTCTCTGCGCTTCCAATCCTCTCTCCACTCAGGATGAAGTGGCCGCTTCGCTGAATCGCGACTACAACATCCCCACCTACGCCATCAAGGGCGAGGACAACAACACTTATTACCAGCACATGCAAGCCGCGCTCGAGCACAAGCCCCAATTCACCATGGATGATGGCTGCGACCTGGTCACCATGCTGCTCACCAAGCGCCAGGATCTGGTCGCCAACGTGATCGCCGGAACCGAGGAGACCACCACTGGCGTCATCCGTCTCCGCGCCATGTCCAAGGACGGCACGCTGAAGTATCCGATCATCGCGGTGAACGACGCGATGACCAAGCACTTTTTCGACAATCGCTACGGCACGGGACAATCCACTCTCGACGGCGTGATTCGCGCCACCAACGTGTTGATCGCCGGGCTGAAGCTGGTGATCGCCGGCTATGGCTGGTGCGGCCGGGGCGCGGCCATGCGCGCCAAGGGTTTGGGCGCCGACGTCATCATCACCGAAATCGATCCGGTGAAGGGCATCGAGGCCGTGATGGATGGCTTCCGCGTTATGCCCATGGCCGATGCCGTCAAGGAAGGCGATGTTTTCATCACCGTTACCGGCAACAAAAATGTGATCCGCCGCGAACATTTCGAAGCCATGAAGAGCGGCGCCATCGTTTGCAACTCTGGCCACTTCAACGTGGAAATCGAGATTCCGGCGCTCGAAGCTCTGGCTTCCGGGAAAAAGGAAGTACGTCCATTAGTTGACGAATTCCTCCTCAAGGATGGCCGCAAGATTTATCTCATCGCCGAGGGCCGCCTGGTGAACTTGGCCTCTGCGGAAGGCCACCCCGCCTCGGTGATGGACATGAGCTTCGCAAACCAGTCGCTGGCCGCGGAATATTTAGTGAAAAATCACAAGGACCTGAAGCCTCAGGTTTACGTTGTGCCGGAGCACTTGGACCGCGAGATCGCCCGCATGAAACTCGAGTCCATGGGCCATCGCCTGGACAAGCTCACCGCCGAGCAGGAACAGTATCTCGCTTCCTGGCAAGAAGGCACCTAGTTCACAAAAGGCAGCTAGAGAGCGTGTTATCTTAATTGGGCGTCTCGATCGCCGGGACGCCCAAATTTTTTGGTGCACCCGAAATGTGGGACTACTGCGGACATTCCCTAGACGTGGCGCGCCTGCGCGGTGCGACCTATGCCGATGTGCGGGTGATGCACCACCGACAGCGTGACCTGACCACCAAGAACGGGCGCGTCGGCACACTCGGGCAAAGCGAATCCATCGGCCTCGGCATTCGCGTGGTGGCTAATGGCGCGTGGGGATTTGCTTCCACCGACCAGCTGACGAGGGAAGGCGTGGCGCAATGCGCTGCGCAAGCCGTGGCCATCGCTCGTTCGTCCGCCTTAGCGAAAAAAGAAAACGTCCGGCTCGCCCCGGAAGATAGCTACGTCGATAGCTGGCAAGGCCCTTGCCTGAAAGATCCCTTTGAGATTCCCCTGGAGACGCAACTGGACCTCCTGCTGGCCACCGACGCTGCGATGCGCAAGGTCAAAGGCGTAACCCTGTCCGAGACTGATATGCAGTTCCGAAAAATCGACAGCTGGTTCGCCTCCAGCAGCGGATCCAAGATTCATCAGCGGCGTGTCGTTTCCGGCTGTGGCATCGTCGCCACCGTGTTCCAAGGCGACGCCATCCAGAAGCGTTCGTATCCCAACAGTTTTGGCGGCCAGCATGTTCTCGGCGGCTACGAATTGATCGAATCCATGGAGTTGCTCCGGCATGCACCGCGAGTTGCCGAAGAAGCCGTCGCGCTCCATTCCGCTCCGCAATGTCCAGAGAAGGTTGGCACGTTGATTCTCGGAGGCAGCCAGCTTGGTTTGCAGATCCACGAATCCGTGGGTCATCCCATCGAACTCGACCGCGTTCTTGGTCAGGAAGCCAATTTCGCCGGCACTAGCTTTCTTACTCTCGATAAACTTCATAACCTGCGCTACGCTTCGCCCATCGTCAACGTGGTGGCTGATGCGCGGCCGGCTCACGGCGCAGGCTTGGGCACTTTTGCTTACGATGACGAGGGAGTTCCCGCGCAACGTATCGATGTCATCAAAGACGGCGAATTCAGTGGCTATCTCTCCAGCCGCGAAACCGCTCACCTGATCGGCTTGCCTCGTTCCGGCGGCACCATGCGCACCGAGGGTTGGAACCGCCTGCCGATGATCCGCATGACCAACGTGAGCATTCTGCCTGGTTCTTGGACCTTCGACAATCTGATCGCCGATACCGACGCCGGAATCCTCATGGATACCAACCGCTCGTGGTCCATCGACGATCGCCGCTACCAGTTCCAATTCTCCACGGAAATCGCTTGGGAGATTAAAGGCGGCAAGAAAGTCCGCATGCTGAAAAATCCCAGCTACAGCGGGATCACCACGGAGTTCTGGAATTCGTGCGATGCCGTCAGCAACGCAGAGAATTGGGTTCTGTGGGGTACTCCCAATTGCGGCAAGGGGCAACCCATGCAGGTGATGGGCACGGGGCACGGTGCGTCCCCGGCACGGTTTCGCAACGTCAGAATCGGTACAGCTTTTTCAAACGAATGAGTCCGAAATCCAAATCTTCCCCCAAACACGCTGCCCCTGCGGCAGCCCTGCGTTCCCAACGCGAATTGCAGCAGATTGGCGCGACCGTTTTGCGTTTGGCCAAAGCTCGGGGAGTTCCAGAGACGGAAGTGCACCTGGACGAAACGATTCAAGCGCTCACTCGTTTCGCGAACAACACCATTCACCAGCACGTTGCTGAGCATGGCTTGGTCGTTTCGATTCGCACCGCCTGCGATGGCCGCACCGCTCGCGTCACCACCAATCGCGTCGACGAAGATGCTCTCCGCTCCGCCATCGACGATTGCCTTTCCCTGGCCTCGCATCAACCGAAAGATCCGCAATCGCTTGCGATGCCCGGCAAGCAAAAATATCGTGCGGTTCGCCACTTCCATGCCTCCACCGCTGCTCTCACTGCGCACGAGCGCGCGCGTGCCGTCAAAGCGTCTTGCCAGTTTGCGGAGAAGCGTGGCCAAGTGGCTGCGGGAATTTTCTCAACCGGGCAGAGCCAAACCGTCCTCCTGAATTCTCGCGGGGTGGCCGCCGCCTACCGCCAGACGCACGGCACTTTCTCCGTCACCATGCAACAGGGCTCGGCGGCCAGTTGGGCCAAGGGCAATGCCGGGGATGTGCGCCAATTCGATCCGATGGAGTTGACCAAGGTCGCCTCCGACAAAGCGGCCCGTGCCGAAAATCCCGTGGAACTGGCGCCCGGCAAGTTCACCGTAATTCTCGAGCCCGCCGCGGTCCTCGATCTTGTCGGCTTTCTGTTCTACGACTTTTCCGCCACGGCGGTAGCCGACCAGCGTTCCTGCTTCGCCAACCGGCTAGGCAAGCAGCTGCTGGGCAACAACATCACCATTACCGATGACGTGTATCACCCCGACCAGCTAGGGACACCGTTCGACGGAGAAGGCGTACCACGGCAGCGGGTGCTGCTGGTCGATCGCGGCGTGGTGAAGAACCTGGTCTATTCTCGCCAGTCCGCCAAACAAGCTCACAAAAAGCCCACCGGCCACGGTTTCGCGCTACCGAACGAGTACGGAGAAGCGCCGATGAATCTGGTGGTAGCCGGCGGCAAGACCTCCGTCGAGGAGATGATTGCCTCGACCGACCGGGGACTGCTGGTCACGCGCCTCTGGTACATCCGTGAAGTGGACCCCTACGAGAAGATCATGACTGGGATGACCCGCGACGGCCTATTCCTCATCGAGAAGGGCAAAATCGCTCAGGCCGCCAAGAATTTTCGATTCAATCAATCCGTGTTGGAAATGCTTCGCAACGTGGAACTGCTGGGTCCGGCCCGCCGCGCTACCGCTGAGGAAGCCTTCGAAATGGTCGTTCCCGCAATGAAAGTGCGCAAATTTCACTTTAGCGAAGTCACGAAGTTTTAACATACTTAGCCTCGCCGGTGCCCCCGCAAAACCGATACATGCCAGCAAAATTCTGCATTGTACATTCCGGCCGTTGGACACTATTACACTAATATATGTACAGGCGCCCCAATCGGACATCCAAGCCGCTGCATCCCAACTGGGGCCATCCAGACCGCGACGCCTGCGGTACTGGTTTCATCGCGCAGTTGAGCGGTCCACCCACCCACGAAATCTTGACCTATTCGTTGCAAGCGCTGGAGCGCCTGTCTCACCGCGGTGGGGTGGATGCCGACGGCGCCAGTGGCGACGGGGCCGGATTGCTCACCAGCCTGCCAGTCGATTTCTTTCGAGCCCGCGCGGCCGAAGACCACGTCAGCCTGGACGAACTATTCGGTGTGGGCATGCTTTTCGCGCTTCCCACCCGCGTAGCCGATGCTCGTACCGCCATCGAGGATTCCATCGGACGAAGCAAGCTTCGCCTGGTCGGTTGGCGCCGCGTTCCTACCAATTCCAATTCTCTCGGACAGCGAGCGTTGGAGACCATGCCGGAAATCTGGCAATTCTTCATCGAGCCCTCCAGTGCCCGCAATTCCGTGCCGGGCTTTGCCGAAAAATTCGAGCGTAGCCTTGCCTTGCTTCGCAAGCGTGCCGAGCGGGTGCTGCCGGAACGATGCTACATTTGCTCGCTTTCCTCGCGCACCATCGTCTACAAAGGTCTGCTCACCCCGTGGCAGTTCCCGCGTTTTTACCAGGACCTGCGGAGCTCTGAGTTTGCCGCGCGCTTTGCGATCTTCCATCAGCGCTATTCCACGAATACCGAGCCCTCTTGGCAACTGGCCCAGCCATTTCGCTACGTTGCGCATAACGGCGAAATCAATACGATCATCAGTAACCGCCGTTGGTTGCGCGCCCGGGAACGAGAGGTTCGCAAACGCATTGGGGTAGGGAAGTGGTTCCAGCTGCTCGAAGAGAATGTCAGCGATTCGGCAAGCTTCGATAATGCGCTGGAGCTGAAGCTCCTGGAAGGCAAAAGCGTGGAAGCGGCGATGCTTGCGCTGGTTCCACCGGCGTTCGCGCAAGATCCGTTTCTTTCGCCCGATGTGCGCGCGGCCTTGGAAGCGCTTTCGCGCGAGGGCGAACCGTGGGACGGTCCCGCGGCCTTGGTTTTTAGTAACGGCCTTTCCGTGGGCGTGAAACTCGACCGCAACGGCTTGCGTCCCATGCGCTACACCGTGACCCACGATGGTTTGGTGATCGCCGGCTCGGAAACGGGCCTGCTCGACCTGGAAGAATCACGCATCGCTGAGCGCCATCGCCTGGGCCCGGGCGAGATTCTGCTGGCTACTCCGCACAACGGCAATTTGCTGCGCTGGCGCGAACTGCTCAAGTCCGTTACGGCCGAGATTCCGCGCAAAACCATCACTCGGTCGAGCATTTTCCGTCTCGAAACTTCCGTGGATCGCCCTGCGATTCCTCATCCCAAGCGCGTAGCTGCCGCAGCGGGGTGGTCCGACGATCAATACAAGATTCTTTTCCGTCCATTGCTCGCTGGCAAAGAAGCGGATTGGAGTATGGGTGATGACGCGCCGCCGGCGTTTTTGTCGATGATTCACCGGCCGCTTTGGGATTACTGCAAGCAACGGTTCGCGCAGGTGACCAATCCCCCCATAGATCCGTTGCGCGAGTCGCACGTCATGTCTCTGGAAGTGCCGCTCGGGCATGGCCACTTTCTCGCCAGTCCCATCTTAACCGCTGCCGAGTTGGATTCACTTTGCGCTGAACTTGCGCCAGTGCACACCATCGACTTTACGTTCTCTTCCACCCTGGGAGTCTCGGGTGCGCGCCGTTGCCTCACTCAGTGCAAGACTACCCCTCTGAGTAGCGGCGATCGCCCGAGGCTCCTCCTCCTTTCCGACCGCTCCATCGGCCCGGACCGCGCCGCTTTGCCCGCTCTCCTCGCCGCGGCCAGTGCTTGGAAAAGTTTGCTCGCGCAAGGTCTCGCAGATATTCCGCTGGTGGTGGAGAGCGCCCAGGTTTTTGAAACGCATCATGTCGCCATGCTTGTGGCTGCTGGCGCCAGCGCGGTGATTCCGTATCTCGCGGAAGAATTTGCCGAGTCTGAAGACGCCGGAGCCTTCGACAAGGTCCGCAAGGGCATGTTGGCGGGTCTCCGCAAAGTTCTGGCGCGCATGGGAATTTCCACGCTGGCCAGCTATCGCAACAGCCACTTATTCGAGTTGCTCGGCCTCGACGAGGACATTTGTCGCGAGTACTTTGAGGACGCTGCGTGTTATCCCGGCACGAAAACCTTGGATGCACTGCTGAAAGACTACCTGCAGATGCACGCCGCCGGTTACGGTGCAGCCACCGAGGATCTGGCCGATCACGGCTTATACCGTTTCCGCAAAGGTGCGGAGCTGCATGCCACTTCGCCGGAATTGGTGCGTCGTATGCACGCGCACGTCCGCAAGCCCGAACCAGGCAACTACAACGCCTTCGAGCAGCTGGCCAAGAACGACGGCGGCCCTACCTTCCTTCGCGATCTTCTCGAAATGCTTCCGGAGCAGCCTGTGCCTCTCGCTGAAGTCGAGTCGTTGGAGTCCATCCTGGCGCGCTTCAGCACCCAAGCCATGTCTCTGGGTTCGCTGAGCCCAGAGGCGCACAAAACACTTTCGGTAGCCATGAATCAACTGGGCGGCCGCAGTAATACTGGCGAGGGCGGAGAAGATCCCGAGCTTTACAACACCCCGGGCTCCTCCAACAAAGTGAAGCAGGTGGCCTCCGGCCGCTTTGGCGTCACCGCCGAATATTTGGTGCGCGCTGAGGAACTGGAAATCAAGATGGCCCAGGGCTCCAAGCCCGGTGAGGGCGGTCAGCTTCCTGCTCGCAAAGTGACTGAATACATTGCGCGAATTCGCCATGCTACGCCCGGCACGCCGCTGATTTCGCCGCCGCCGCACCACGACATTTACAGCATCGAAGACTTGGCGCAACTGATTCATGATTTGCGCGCGGTGAATCCCAAAGCGCGCATCGGCGTAAAACTGGTTTCCGGTACGGGCGTCGGCGTGATCGCCGCTGGCGTTGCCAAAGCCGGCGCCGATGTCATCACCATCAGTGGTCACAATGGCGGCACGGGCTCTTCGCCGCTCACTTCGATTAAGAATACGGGTTTGCCGTGGGAGATCGGTTTGCGCGAAACCCACGAAACCTTGCTGCGCGCCGGCTTGCGCTCGCGGGTCAACCTGCGCGTCGACGGCGGCCTGCGCTTCTCGCGCGATATTCTGATTGCCGCCACGCTAGGCGCGGACGAATTTGGTTTTGGAACCGCCGCACTGGTAGCTATCGGTTGTGTAATGGCGCGCCAGTGTCACCTAAACACTTGCCCGGTCGGCATCGCCACGCAGGATGAGACACTGCGCACGCGCTTTAACGGCAAACCGGAAATGGTAGTCACTTACTTCCGCTCGCTAGCCGAAGAAATACGCAATGGGCTCTCGCAGCTCGGAGTGCGCACGTTAACCGAGCTTCGTGGCTGGTACGATCGCCTCGAAACCCACTCCGGCCTTGATGCTTTGCTGGTCATCCCCGTGTCTAAGCCGCGCCGTGTGCTGCCCCAGCAGACCTCGGTGCTGGATGGCGTCGTGGAGGAAACCGAACTGTCCTTCGAGCACACCAAACTGCCGGGCACGGGTTCGCCGACCATTCACAATTTTCACCGCAGCATTGGCGCGCACTTCAGCGGCGAACGCATGAGCCACCGTCTCCAGCACCTAGACCTGCCCTCCGCCACACGCGAGTTCCGCGGCACCGCGGGACAGAGTTTCGGCGCCTTCCTGAGTTCCGGGCTGACCCTGAAGCTTTCCGGCGAAGCCAACGATTATGTGGGCAAGGGACTTTCCGGCGGCACCATCGTCATTCGCGCCGGTCACAACGCCTCCAAACGTGGAGATGTGTTGGTCGGCAATACCGTTCTTTATGGCGCCACTTCCGGCCAACTCTTCGTTGCGGGACAAGCCGGGGAACGCTTCGCCGTGCGCAATAGCGGTGCCGTGGCCGTGGTCGAAGGCGTCGGCCAACATGGCTGCGAGTACATGACCGGTGGCATTGTCGCGGTGCTCGGTCCCATTGGCCTGAATTTCGGCTCCGGTATGACTGGCGGCCTCGCCTACATTCTCCGCAGCGAGTTGGATCACGTCCTCAATCTGGAATTCGTGCAAGCGCACGAAGTCGACGCCGTGGAAGAGTCCAGTCTGCGCCGTCTGCTCGAAGGTCATGTGGCGCTAACGGACAGCCCGCTGGCCCGCCGTCTGCTGCAGCGCCGCATCAATATGCCGCTTGTGCGTGTTCAGCCCATCCATTTTCAAGGTACCGTGCAGGCCGCCTGGAAAGCGGTTCCAGGTGTGGTGCTTGACGCCGTTGCTGTCGACGCTCCCAATTTTCTCCCCCTTTCCGAGAGCGCCGCCCCGCACTATGCCTGACCCCTTCCGGAACTCACTTTTTCCTTATATCTTTTCCGTTATACTCTTACGCGTAACCGAAAGCTGGGGCTATGGACTTCGATCAATTAACTACCTTTGTGCAAGTGGCTAAGCTCAAGAGCTTTTCGAAGGCGGGCCAAAAGGTGTTCCGCTCGCAATCTGCCGTCAGCGCGCAAATTCGTCAATTGGAGCAGGCTTACCACGCCAAGTTGCTGGATCGCTCCGCCAAATCCGTGGAATTGACGCCGGCGGGCGAAGTGCTCTTCGAATTTGCGGAACGCCTGCTGCGTTTGCGGGATGAATCCATGCAAGTGGTTGCCGACCGCGGCAATGTCGTGCAAGGACCGGTGACCTTCGGGGCCAACGAGGCTACTTGTCTGTACTTGTTGCCCGACATTCTGGCGGAATTCCAGCGCCGCTATCCCCTCGTGCACATCAGCATTTACCGCAATTTCAGTCACAAGATTCTTCAGCGCCTGGAAGAAGGTTCCTTGGACCTGGGCATCGTTACTTTGCCCGTGAAATCGCCCAACTTGAAGATGCACGTGATCAACAAAGATCGCCTGCGCTTCTTTGTCAGCAGCAAAAATCCTTTGGCGCAACGCAGCCACGTCACTCTCGACGAAGTCGCTGCCGCTCCGCTGATCTTCCCCAAAACCGGCTACACCCGCCAGGTCTTGGACAAGCTCTTTCGTCCACACCGTTCGCGCCTGCGCGTCAGCATGGAACTGCCCAGCATCGGCATGATCAAAACCTTTGTGGCCGCCGACGTCGGCATTTCCATCATCAGCGAGAGCTTTGCCCGCGATCAGGTCAAAACCGGCGAGGTGAAACTGCTGAATGTCGAAGGCGTCGACCTTTACCGCGAACTCGCGCTGGTGTACCGCCGTGACCGCAGCTTGCCCCGCGCGGTGCAGTCGCTGATCACCATGATCCGCGAGAGCCGCAAACTGCAGGAGTCCCCGGTCAGCTGATTCGATCTTGCACCCAGTGGTACAGGCACTCCTGCCTGTGCTCCTCCAGGCACTGATCGTCCCGGCCCTCAGACTACGGCCTTCCGCAGCCTGAGCCGAAGGGATCTCTCTTCTGCGTCGGAATTCGGGCTTACTTTACGTTGAAATCCAGGCTGGCAATCGCCCGGTTGATGACGTTCTCCTGAATCTGAATCAGGTCGTCATCGGCAAACGTCATTCCCAGCACCGTCAGGTATTCGCCGTTGTGCGCCACCACCGACAATGTTCCCGACCAATCATGGTCGTCGGCCATCCCCTGGTATCGATATTCAATCGCCGGCTGTCCCCCGAGCACCGTTTTACGCTGCGAAATCAGGCGGTAATTGTCATACACATCGTGCATGCGCTTTTCCACCGTTTGCGCCGTCGCTTCCAGCGGCTCTTTCGATTTTTCGTGGCCTACCACCAGCAGTGTGGACTCATTCGAGGTACCCATCGCGACGATGGCATTTGGTAGCGTCTGCCCCGCTCCAGCGATGATTTGCCAACTTGGCGCCTTATACATGCGGAAGGCGAACGAATGGTTGATGTATAGATTGCCCTGGATTTCCTCGCTATTTGCCGGAGGTGCTTCTGCTGGCGGAGGCGGCGGGGCGCTCGTTGTCACCAATGTTGCTTTCGGTGACGCGGCCGTTGCTTTCAGCACCGGCGCCTTCGCATCGGTGGTAGTCTTGCTCACGGCGGGGATTGCTGGCCTTACGTTGGAATTCGTCAACATGGCCGCGGCCTTTTCTTTTGGCGTGGGCTCCACCGCCGGCTTTACCTCGCTGCTCTCACTTGGTTTTGCGTTCGCCTCGGGTTTTGTGGACGTGGACCCTGCAGGTGAGTCGGGAATAATCGACGCGATCTTGTCTTTTTCTACCAGCACATATCCAAAGTCGGTCTTCACCTTGAACATGTTGTCCTCGTAGCCCACGATCACGCCGTACAGTTTCTTGCCATCCTTCAAGCGAATCTCGTCAGCGCGTGCCGCCCGGGCACACCAACCCGCGCTAGCCAACAGCAGCAGACCCAGGGGGATAATTCGACGGGGAGCGCCTTTCATGGGGAAAGTATGCGTCCGGCCAGCCCCACCCGCAAGACCTCACGCGCCCGCGGTGTCCGTGGTGCCAATGGCCACGCTAGTTAGTACTCACACGGGCTTGTGAGCCATCCCCGGAACCGTCCAAGAGCCGTCCGAATTTGACTCCAAGCGGTTGTCGCCCTTTGCCCGTCCAGCCCGCGCGCAGACGCCCAGAGCTGTCGCCCAACGGCATCCCCAAACGCCGCCACCAACACCGGTTTGGGCAGCCGGAGCAGCTGGTCCACCCGCACCACGCCACGTTGGCGGAGTGCCCGCTCCAGCGCGGCATCCATTCCGGGCAATTGTCCTACGTCCACCGGACCAAGAACCTTGCTAGGGGGCTGTGCAACGTCTGAAGGGGCTATAGATTCGACACAGGCTGGCATGGCAACTCCTCGGAGGGAAGGGAATCTGGTTCCAGTTTTAACGGGTGGCGTTTGACTCGGGAGAGCCCGAAGGCAATGGAGCCAAAGCCACCCGTTTCCCGTTTCCTCTACCAAGCGCGACTCTAGGCGAATAAAAAGCGAAAGTCAACAGTTTTCTCCAGACCCTACACCGCTTCAGTCTTCACTTGGACGAAAACCAATTCCGTTATTGCGGGCCGTTGCTGGATTTCAATTCCACCGCGACCAGCCTCACTTCACTCGAGAAGGCTGCCGGTGTGGCCCGCGAATAGCTTACATAGATCGTCTGTCCGTTGTTTGCGTTGTATTCCGCGTGCGCAACCGCATCATAGACGTTGCCACTGCTGGGTTGCAGCGCAACGAAAGCCACGATCTCGCGGGACCACGGGCCCTCTGGATTCGGAGATGTGCGCATTACCACGTTTTGTGAGAACGGCGGGCTGTAGACCGCCAGGTAGCATTGCAGATAAGCGTTCCACGAAATGCTGAGGATGTTCGCATCGTTGAAGACGGTGATGGCGTCGCCAATTTCCGTGGACCAATTGCCCTTACCGGCGTAGAAACTCCAAGCACTGCGATCCTGCGCGCTGGATGGATCGACTTTGCCCAACTGGCATCCATTGTTATAGGCACAACCATAGGCATAAAGCGTTCCGTTGCTGATGAACGATGCGGAACCGAAACCGGGTTGGTTCTGGGTGAAGAGCAAGTCCGCATGACCGGCTACGATCGGCGGATTCAACGTGGGTCGCTGTGGCTGCTGTTGCATGTTTCGCCATGTAGCGACGGAGGTGCCGATCCCTTGAAAGTTAAAATTGCCGGGCCGCGCGCTGACCAACATATAAAAAATCAAAGCGCTTCCATCGCTGGGGTTGACGACGATCGACGACGGCCAAAGCGCCCAACGCGCGCCGCAAGGCTGCGCTTGGCAGTCGTTGACGTTGTGCGCCTGGTTGAATGCCTCTTCCACCGGACTCAGCGGCAAAATCATCGTAGGCGCTCCGGCAGAATCCAGTTGCTCCTGAAATCCGCTGATACCCGATCGCGCGTTGAGGTCCGCTGTAAACGACCAGGAATCGCTGAGCAAGGTCTGGTCTTCGGTGTTCGGTTTGGCTATAAATGTGTCCCCGTACAGCCACACCGAGTAACCCTGGAATAGCGCGCTGTAACCGCCATCTCGTCCGAGAATAATCGGGTTTGTGGGGATGACCCCAAGATCCTGTGCCTTGGTGATGGACAAGGCGGGCGCGGGTCCCGAGGAGGGTGAAGGATAGCCACAGCTGTACAGTCCAAGAATCAGGAACCACATCGCCAAGATCCTCGGCAGGCGCCTTAAGCGGCTTCCTTGATGGATGAGCGTGTACCCGTTGGCTAGCCTAAGTCTTCGGAAAAGGAGTAGAGTTCTCATCGAGCCGTTCCGTTCGACAAGGACCTTTGTCTTGCTTGTCTTGCGCGCTGCTTATCTTCTGATTACCAGATCGCCAAATGGGTTGTGCCTGCAATATAAAGAAGAGGGATACGCGTGGTAAACGAATCCGCTCTCTGACTGGCGCGTGGCGATGGCCGATTCTAGCTCGACGAAGTCCCGCAACACCGCGTATCTCCATATTGCCTTGAACCACCAGCTTCCGCTGAACATCAAATGCTACGCTCGGCGTCTCGACGAGGGGAGGTTCTCATGGCCAAGAATAGTTGGCGGATGCTCTTGCTTGCTAGTTTTGCTGGCTGTCTCGCGATTTGGATTCTCTGGGGTTGGGCGCTGTTGACGTTTTAGGAAGTACGCCTAGCAAATTGTCGATTGCTCCTGGTTTATTGAATGAATAGGTCAAGTGGGAGCGCTTGGCGAAGAACAGCTGAACTCAGCGGGCGCTGATTCAGAAACACCAGGGAGCCTCCTACCTGGAACCTGTCTCTTACGCGTCAACCATCCCCCGGCGGCACAGGACGAAGTTGAGACGACCACATTGAGCACAATTCCAGCTCAGAGGGGCTGGGATGCCTGGCTTCTTGTGTCCACTGGCCATTAGGGCAATTGCGTGGTTTCCTGACCGCGATATTCTGATCAGGCATGCCTCACTCATTCCATGCCACTCCGCGCCTGGTCACGGTCGCCTTATTGGCCTGCTTTCTCACCGCCCTTACACCAGCCACCAATCCCCCATCTCGGCCAACGCCCGAGGACTCCGACGTATCTTTTGCCATTTGCCCCATCGTATATCCTTTGGACCAGGAACCATCCGAGCGTGGCTTCCACTATCTGTTCTACGGCAACGGGTTTTTCATCAACCGCGATGGGTACCTCCTTACTGCCGCGCATGTCCTGAGCCAACTCGGGGACGTGCAGCCTTACATCGTTTTGCGCTTGCCCATGGCCCCGCCGCGCATGTTGCAAGCCGACGTGGTAGCCGTGGACCGCGAACACGACGTGGCGCTGCTGCGCGCTACGCCAAATCCTTTTGAAGGTAAGTATCAAGTGCGCTTCCTGCGCCTGGCGATCGGTCGCCCTGCCCTGACGCAAGCGGTTCTGGCTGCCGCGTTGCGTCCGTCTCGATTGAAAGACCCTCACAGCTGGGACGCTTTCAACGAAGATCGCCCGAGCGGAGAAGTGATCGACTACGAATTCTCGCAACTCGACAAGGGCGCGGCGGATACTCGGCTCCTGCTCTTCAATCACGGGGTTTTGCTGGGGGACAGTGGTGCGCCCGTCGTTTTGCCGGGATCGCAAGCCGCCGTCGGCCTGGTGGAAGGGCGTTGGCTGCGCCCGGACGCGGCGTCCTTGGCGGCTGCCACCGATCAACCCAATAGCGGTGTGGGGGCCGCAATCCTGATTCATTACGCGATTGATTTATTACAGCGTAATGGCGTTTCTTGGCATTCGCTCGAGGAGCAAAATCCTGTAGCCGCAGCCGGAGCCAACGCCGACCCGACGGACCCCCTGCCTCTCTCTTTAATCTCTGCTACCCATCCCCCCCTGGCACTTGAAGGAGGGGAAGTCGTGCTGGACGCTCGAGTGGACCCCACTGGCCAGTTAGCCGACATCAAGACCGTCGCGGGCCCCACGGCCTTTGTCGATAAGGTTCTGAGCGCGGTGCACACTTGGAGTTTTGTGCCTTCGCCTTCCCAAGACCATGCCAAAGAAACCAGAATAGGAATCGTATTTCAATTTGCCTCGCCCGGTGTGCTTCCCAACCAATCGCCCATTCGTCACTACCAGATGCCATCCGGCGACACCAGCCCGCGCGCCGCCTTACCTGTCCTTGCCGTGGAGCCGCAGCTTTTTGCAAAGTCCCATTCACAGCCAACGCTGATTCTGGCCGCCAGAATCAGCGGCGCGGGCGAGCTGACGTCGGTGCAAACCGTCGAAGACTCAGACCAGCTTGCTTCCACGGTTGTGCCCATCCTCCACCAATGGCAGTTTGCTCCTGCCGTATGTGCTGAAGGGAAATGCGATTCCACCGTACTCATTGTAATCGTGCCACGTTACGGCGTAACCCCAGTTCACATGCAATCCGATCCACGATCTCACGTCTTGTCACAGTAGTGGTGTTGTCGTCCGTGTGTCTGAAGGTCAGGAAGAGCTTCACGGACGATAAGCATGCCCTTACCGGTCATGTCATTCCGTGTCAGTCGGTATTTTATCGTTTACTGGAGGCACCTCGGTTCCTTCGCGCGTCAGCTCCTGGAACTTCGCTGCGCTGACGAACCCGACACTGCGGCCTGGTTTCCGCGTAGTCAAAAACCAGGCAATTTCTTCCATGTCTGCTTTGCTGGCAATCCGCTTGTCCTCGTAGAACGTGCACTCGCTCACTGCAAAACGGATTTCGCGCTCGATATAGAAGGTTCGGCAAAATACCTCTTCTTCCATCTCGCGAAAACCTTTAATGATGTGACCGCGAGTGCAGTTTCGGCACAAAGTTTCTTTGCCGACGAGAGTGCCCCCTTTTACCCTAACGGTGACCATAACCTTTCCTTGTCCTGTTCTTTCTAACGAAGTGTCTTCGACACTTCGGTTCTTGCCTGGGCATGTAGACACACCTGCAGGCTCGCGCGCCCGCGTTTCTTGCGCGCCAATGCGGACTCTGCCGCCTGTTCCCGGAGAAGCTTCTTAGAGTTGGCTGGAATCGAGACTGATTAGCGGAACGACGAAAACCACGCCACACCGCCGCGACTGAGGGACTCCGGCGACGTTATGAATCGGCCTGTATGTTGAAGCTGGCGCACGAGCGTGATCCTCCAATTTCTCACGACAACTTGCCACACTTCCATTGCGTAACAAATCAAAAAGAACGGAAATGCCGAATTCAGAGCGCGAAACCGCCATTTCCCGCATTGAGCGGCGAGCCTGCGGGGTAATTTCCGCCGGTTCGCGGTATCGCTACGAGGGAGGGTCGCTAGCTCTTGAACACCAGCGTCCGCAAGCCGTAAAACAGCAGCCCGGACAGCATCATGGCCACGGGCAGTGTCAGCACCCAAGCCAATGCTAAGTTACGTACCGTGCTCATCTGCAGGCCCGACTTGTTCGCCATCATCGTTCCGGCTACGCCCGACGACAACACGTGGGTTGTACTCACCGGTAAGCCAAGTCCGTCCGCCGCCCCGATCGTCGCCATGGCCGTAATTTCTGCTGCGGCTCCTTGCGCGTAGGTCAAATGGCTCTTCCCGATTTTCTCTCCCACGGTCACCACAATGCGCTTCCAGCCCACCATGGTGCCCAATCCCAGCGCCAGCGCCACCGCTACCTTCACCCACAGCGGAATGAACCGTGTGGCATGGTCGATATGGCTCTTGTAATTCTTCAATACCGCCACGTCCGCAGCCGCCAACGCGGGTTTGCCGGACTTCTGCATCAGCCGCAAGGCCTCGCTCACCAGATACATGTCGTTACGGAAGTTGCGCACCTGCGTTTGCGGCACTTTGGACAGCTCTTTGAACTGGGCAAGCTCTGTGCCGATATCGTCGATCATCGTGCGCAGCGCCAACATGGTCGAGGGCTTGAATTCCTTAGTCCGCACGTAGTCGGTCACTTCTTCACGCGGGTCTCCGATCACCGCCGAGGCTTCCACGTATTTGCCCACGGTGTCCGCTGCCTGTCGAGACACCGCAACGAAATCCTGCGACTGGCGCGCGGTGACCGCATGGTTCAACGCGTAGGTCGTCGGCACCGTGCCGATCAGGATCAGCATGATCAACCCCATACCCTTTTGTCCATCATTCGACCCATGGAAAAAACTCACGCCCGTGCAGGTCAGAATCAACAAGCCGCGAATCCAGAACGGTGGCGGTTCCGTGCCTTTGGGGGCTTCGTACAAAGCCTTATCCTTGATCAAGGCCTTGACCGTCACAAACAGCAATGCCGCCAGAATAAACCCGAAAATCGGCGACAGCAGCAGCGACTTTCCAATGTTCGCTGCTTGCGCCCAGTCCACTCCGCTCGTTCCGCTTCTTGCATTCATCAGCTGGTTCGCGATGCCCACACCAATAATCGACCCGATCAACGTATGCGAGCTAGATGCCGGAAGCCCGAACCACCACGTGCCCAAGTTCCACATGATGGCCGCGATCAGCAACGCGAACACCATGGCAAATCCGGCGCTGCTGCCCACTTGCAGAATCAGTTCCACCGGCAACAGCGAAACGATCGCGAAAGCCACCGCTCCCGTCGACGTCACTACCCCCAGGAAGTTCCAGAAGCCCGACCACACCACCGCCAGATTCGGCTCCAACGAGTGCGTGTAAATCACCGTGGCCACGGCGTTTGCGGTGTCGTGAAACCCGTTTACAAATTCAAATCCCAGCGCCACCAGCAAAGCAATTCCCAACAAAACATAGGGCCATGCTGACCCAAGAACGACATTCCCCAAATCGTGGGCGATGCTGGTGCCTATGAAAATCAGTCCCGCGATTAACACCAGGCCGAAAATCAACGTGCCGATTCGCCCCGGTCCCTTATTCAATTTTTCCGCGAGTACCTGTGACGCAGGCGCAGACGTGCTTGCTGTGGCCATGGTAATCCTTTCAGGAATGGGCCGCGAGTATCCCTACAAAAAGAGGCTCAGGAGCCACTGTTATAGTTTCAAATTGTTACTCGCAGATGAACGTTTAGAAAACGCGCCCTAACTGGAAGAACCATTTGTAATGACCGGTGTCTCCGGCGGCCCCGCCCACCAAAATGGGTCCCAGGAAGGTATTTGCGATCACCCCCAGGGTACCGTCTCCGGAAAGCCGCGGAGCGCCAAACGGGTCCTCGTACATTTTGCCCACCTCGCCATATCCAATCAGATACACACCTTTTCCCACAAAGGTCGGCAACGTCGCGATTTGGTGCAGGTAGCCCACCCGCCCTACAAAGTATTGGTTCCCCAGCAACTCATTGAGTCCGTAGGCGGTCAAGCGGCCCACTCCGCCCAGGAAAAACTGTGGGTCGCCAGTCCCCTTGTAACCGAAAGTCGAACCGCCCGAGCCGATGAGGAATACGGAATCATTTTTCACTGGTTGGAAGTATTGGACCGTGGCCACCGCGGATGGAAACGCTTCCGTGGCGCCAGGATAAGTGTCGTAGAAATTGAAATTCGACTGGACGAAGTATCCCCTGGTCGGGATGATTGGATCATTGGTGTGGTCCAGAACGTAGCGGGCTCGCAGCCCTCCGACTCGCCCGTCATTCGACGCAAAGTCCGGTGTGCCCAACCGCAGATATTCATTCAGGTAACCCACGCCATATCCCACCCGCACTTCACTGAACCGGCTGATGGCGTACCCGACGTCCAGCCCTCCGTTTACACGCGTAATCCGATAATCGGCTCGCGGATTGCTCTTGTGGTAAATGAAAAACGTGTTGTCGGTGCCGCTGACGAAGGGATCCATAAACCATTTGCCCAATGGTAAGAACGGCCGATACAGGTCGGAACTGATGCCGTAGGTTTCGCCGAACTGGAAATCGGTGCGCCATTCGGATCGATATCCCGCCACATCCATGAAGGTGAGTCGGCCACCGGTGGTAAAGGTGACATTATCGGGCTGTGTGCCATCGATCAGCACCCCGGGCCGAAGGATCGGTGGCGCGTAGCTTGTCTCGTGCACGCGAACCAGCAGTCCGTCCTTATCGTCCTCGTGAATAATGTCGTAGGTCAGGTTGTCGTAGATGCCGATTCCCGACAGCCGCGTCAGATACTCCTGAAGCAAAGGTTCGTCCAGCGGTTTCCCCACGAGCGGCGACAGGAATTTCTGGATGTTGACCAACGACTCGCCTTGCACTCCCACGACCTTGATGAACTGCGGCGTTCCGATCGTGGTTCGAATCCGCGACGCTTTCTCCTTCTGATATTCGGCCCACGCTTTGTCGTCGAGCGCGTACTGCTTCAGAAATTGCGCTTTCTGTTCCGCGGCCTCATAGCCAACTTTGATAAGCTCGTCCACTTTTTGGTAGTCCATCGTGTCGTATTTTTCGACGTTAGCCTTCACCACCAGGTCCGCGCCTTCCATTCCCCGCAGCTCGGTTTCGGCGATCACTAATTCCACGGACCGCCCCAATATGCTGAACGCCGATTGGATTTCCTTTGCCGATGCCGGAGCGATTTGCAGGTGCACTCCGATCACTAAGTCGGCTCCCATTTTGCGCACGACGTCGGTAGGCAGATTGTCCACCAATCCACCATCCACAAAGATCTGATTGTCTCGCCGCACCGGCGCAAACACGCCCGGTATCGACATGGTGGCGCGCATCGCTTCCGACAACGAGCCCTTCTCGAAAACGTAGGCTTTGCCGGAAATTAATTCCGTGGAAACACAGCGGAAGGGAATCGGTAAGTCGTCGAACGAATGAACCGTGGAGTACGGCAGCGTTTCGCGGTCAATCAGCAGCGTGACTTGTTGGCCGCTGTTCAAGCCCGGTGGCAGCGATGGCCCATGCTTCAACCCAATTGTGATCGTGCTCGGAATGTCTCGCGCATCCTCTTTCCTCCGGAAAGTCAGATCCTGATAGGGTGTCTGTCCCCCGAGGAGCAGGTCCCAGTTTGCGCTTTTCAAAACTTCGGTGATTTGGTCCGCAGTATTTCCCGTGGCATAGAGGCCGCTCACCAGCCCACCCATGCTGGTCCCGGCAATGTAGTCAATGGGAATGTGGTGCTCCTCAAACCACTTCAGCACTCCGATATGCGCCTCCCCCAACGCTCCTCCGCCTTCCAGCGCCACGCCAATGGTGGGCCGCGTTTTTGGCACAGGCTTGGCCTCAGGATTCACGGGTGTGGTAGTCAACGGCTGAGTGGGGGGCTGCGGTTGTTGCGGCTGTGCCGGCTCTTGCGCTATACAGCGCACCGACACCAACGCCAAAAATACGACTACCAAGTACCTTAGTAAGCGCATGGCAATTCCTCGTTGGATTTCCGGATGGGCGGGCGAACAGAATCGTCCTCAGTTTTACTCAGCTTTCCACTCGACGCAAGCCACTTCCTGCACAACAACTTTGCGCCTGCACTCCCGCGCCCGTACACTGATTCAGTGACACGCGCGAATTCCTCGGCATCGAACACATTTCATCGCGCTACTAGAAAGAGGGTTTCTCCATGGCGGAAGTTCAGCTAGCTCCGAAATTGGACACTTTGCATCACGTGGCAATCGCCGTCACCAACGTCAAAGAGACCGTGGACTGGTACGCCCGCCATTTCGATTGCCGCGTCGCCTACCAGGACGACACCTGGGCCATCGTGCAGTTTGCCAATGTCAGCCTGGCCTTTGTTGTCCCCCAGCAGCATCCGCCGCATATTGCTGTTCTGGGCGACCCGGCCGCCTACGGCACTCCACAAAGACACCGTGATGGCACCCGGTCCGTCTATGTCAAAGACCCGGCCGGCAATGACGTGGAGATTCTTGCGCTCGCATAGAGTCTCCCACCGCCTACTTCACTTGCTCTAAATATTTGCTTCTTCCTCCGGATGTTTCTGCCGGTGCGCCAAACCTACTCCGGAAAGCACCAAGGTTCCGCCAAAGATCTGCGCCCAACTCAGCGGCTCACCTAGCAGCATCGCCGCCATCGCAGCAGTCAGCGGGCCTTGCGCCAGCAGGCTTACGGAAGTGATGGTCGCAGGCAAGTGACCCAACGCGTAGGTCAGCGCCAGATAACCCCCAAGTTGTGTAACCAGTCCCAGTCCCAAGACCGCCCACAGCGTTCGGCCATGCGGCAGTCGCAGGGAAATGCCCATCACCCAATTAATGACAAACAATGCCACGGTGCTCGAGATCATCGCCAGTCGCAAGAATCCCAGCGTGCTCGTGGATGTGCGCACGCGTTCGGTTGCCAACAAATACACCGCGAAGCAACCTGCAGCCCCCAACGCCATCAGATCGCCCATCCCGAATCGCATGTGCTTCCCCAGATCAGACCATAGGATCACCACCGTGCCTGCCAGGGCCATCACCAACCCCAGCCAAAAAGCCGCGGCCGGCCGCTTGCGAAACACCAGCCAGCTCAGCAGGCCTACGACAATCGGCGTGTTGTTTCCCAGCAGCGTCGCGTTCGCTGCGCTGGTCTTCAGGATCGAAGTGTTGTACAGCGCCAAATCCAGCGCGAAAAACAACCCACCCAGCGCAATGATCGCCAGCATCCGCCGGTTCAACTGCATCCCTTGCCGGTCAAACAGGAAAGTGGGCAAGAGCACCAGCGCCGGAATCAACATGCGGTAGAAGGCTGAGGCTGGCCCGGGAATATCCGTCCACCGCACAAAAATTGCGGACCAGGCGATACACACGATCCCCACCACCAGCGCCAGGTACGCGGGCAGCAGGCGGCTTCCAGTCTTTGCTCTCGCGACGACTCCCACTTCAGCTTCCAACTTGCTCCACCCACCCTTTCCCCACTGAGTATCCCACGCGCCATCAATGGCTTCAGGTGCCGATTTGGCCTCATAGCTCCTCAGTTCCATTGCCGCAACCTTTGCTTGGCGCTAGGGTTTGTACGTAGCGGGACTAGCCGCGAGTGTGGCTAGCCTGTAAGGTGGTGCTTATGACCGACGCCAACCTGCCCAATCCGGTTGCGCCTCCATCCAAGCCGGTGAGCCCCTGGGTCTGGGCCTTCCGCTTTCTTCGTTGGTCTACCTATTTGGCGGCCCTCATCACGCTGATCTTGCTCCTCCACAAAAATTCCCCGCCGTCCGTGCAATCCTCGCCGCAGGCCGCCGCCAGCGCGGAACAGAAATTGCAGCAAGTCGAGCAATCGGTTTCCGAAGGACAGAAAGCGACGCTGCGCCTCGACGAAAGTGAGTTGAATTCCTACTTACAGTCGCACCTGAATCTGGAGAAAGATGATTCGGCCGCCGCAGCTTCCAGTTCCACCGCCACCCCAGCGCCCGATGCGTCTCAAGTCAATGACTCGCCGGGTGCGCCGTCGGACGCCGATATCAATCAGGTGCGTTCCTCGGTCCGGGACGTGAAGGTGCAAATGGAAGGCGATCAGGTCCATGCTTATGTCGTGTTCAACGTCCATGGCAAGGATATGACCCTCGATCTCGTCGGAAAATTGGGCGCGCAAGACGGCTATCTCAAGTTCATCCCCGTCAGTGGACAAATCGGCGCGCTTCCCATTCCGCAATCCACGTTGGAGTCGGCGGTTCAGCGCTTGATGGACTCGCCGGAAAACCGCGAGAAGCTCAAGCTACCGTCGGACGTTTCCGACATGCACATCGAAAACGGCCAATTAGTGGCCACTTACCAATAGTCCGCACTGCTCTTCGAACAACGGGCCGCGCCATTCCCTCCTTTGGGTGAGCTAAGCCATCAGGCTCTTGTGTTCTTGGTGATCGTGGTCGCCCAGAAAATCCACAGAATGGTGCAAATCGCCAGGGACAAGCGCACATCCAAAAATGCCGCCACTGTGGCCAGCAAATACGCCGGCGGCCCAAACAGATAGTCGTGACAAGTCTTGCTGATGAACGCCTGGGACGCATCCGGGGACAGCAGCGGCTCGCGGAATGCCGCGCGGATGAACAGGTAAAAGCAAATCGCGATGAACACAAAAGTGCCCGCATAAAACGCGGCTGCCATCTTTGCCGCTGGTGTTTCGAAATACGAAGCCAAAATCGAAGTAGGGTAGGGAACGAACGTCACGCCGAATAAAAGGCATCCGTTTGCAAAATGCAGCCAGGCGTCCGTCTTACGCACGTTCCGTAGAATCGCATGGTGATGCACCCACATGATCAAAACCGTGAAAAAGCTGGTCACCAGCCCCACATAGCTCGGCCACTGCCGCAGCAGTGCTTTCGCCAGCTCCGGCGCCGAAGCTCCGCTGGCCGCCACATCCGGTGCCTTCAGGTCCAACACCAGCAGCGTGATGGCAATGGCGAATACTCCATCGCTGAACGCTTCCAGTCGACCGGTCTCCTTCTCACCATGCGCTTTCTTCGTTGGTGGTTCCATGTGTCCTCGGGGGCGTCTCGGTTTACCGCACTGCCAAAGAGTAGCAGTCTCGTTTCCACAATCGAAACCCGCATGCTTACCCAAAGCTTGCTGAAAATCTGTAAGGATTAACTCTCCATTGCTATACTACCGTCCTCGCGCATTCCAGGGGAAAAGAATGGGCCAACGGGAAAAGGACAAAGAACTTGGCATGGACCGGGAAATCTCTCGCCGCGATTTTCTCAACGGCATCGCTGTCGGGGCGGGCGCCAGTCTACTGACAGGAAGTTTGACCGCGCAGCAACTTTTGGCTGCCGGCGTTTTTGACCAAGCCTCACCGCAAAACAGCCCGGATTACTATCCGCCGGCCAAGCTCGGTATGCGCGGCAATCACGACGGCTCTTTCACCATGGCCCATCGCATGCGCGATGGCGAAAATCCCCATGACCTTGGCGAGCCTGCGCAAACCGGCGAAACCTACGATCTCGTCGTTGTTGGTGGCGGCATCAGTGGACTGGCTGCCGCTTACCGTTTTCGCCAAAAAGCCGGTAACCACGCCAAAATTCTCATTCTCGACAATCACGACGATTTCGGCGGTCATGCCAAACGCAATGAGTTTCAGGTTGCCGGGCGCATGCTTCTCAGTTACGGCGGAACACAGTCCATCGAGAGTCCCGGTGAGTACAGCGCCGAGGCCAGGGGCCTTCTGAAAGAATTAGGGATCGACACGGAAAAGTTTTACCAAGCGTACGATCAGAAACTCTATTCTCACTTGGGCACCGCAGC
>DATKPS010000159.1:0-4115 GCA_035524015.1 Candidatus Sulfotelmatobacter sp. | reverse complement strand
TGAGGAGGGTCGCTTAGGCACGGCAGCACGCGCTAACTGACCGGCGCAGCAAGTTGCATCGCAGTTCGGCCTTGAACTGCAGCTGCACCGGATCGAAACCAGGAGTTGCCACACAGACTCTTTAGCTCCGACATAAATGCTCGGCAATCCATTGGGCTTTAGCCCCTGAGGAATTGCCTTTCGACTTTTTCCGCAAGCTGTTGAGCCGGTCTCCGTCTTTGCATTTGTGGCGGCCGCCTCGGCTTGCCCTCAGCAGTTCGCGCGAAAGAAGCCGGGCCGTGGATTTTCCTCAGGTTCTGGCCGCAAGAACGCGCAAAAATGTCATTCCGAGCGCAGCGAGGCACGTTTTCCATCGCGAGTTATGCGATGAATCTCTCTTCGATCGCTCCAGTTGGTTTTCCGCCGTGTCTTATCCCAGTCCTAAAAGACAGGTGTCATCCTGAGGAGCGCCTTGGGCGACGAAGGATCTCAACCTTTGCGTCTTGTCTCCCACCTCTGTTTTTCTGTGCGGGCCTCGGCGACTCTGCGGTGAGCTCTTCGCCTCCAAGAACTGAAGGCTGTGGGCTGTAGACTGGCGGCTGTAGACTCCAGACTCGCCACTCCAAACTCCAGACGACGACTGTCCTCCCGGCCAGCTGAGTCTTTCGCCCAATCCTGTCCCAATTTTCGCGCGCCTTTTCCGCAACCCTGGTGTTCAATGGAACCAGGAGCTTCGTTGTGGCTACTGCTTTCCGTTTTCTCGCGATTGTCGCTGCGGTCGTCCTCGTTGCGCTACTACTCACGCCCAGGCTCTTTGCCGCGCACCCGCAAAACAGCGTCGCCGACCAAACCTTGCTGAACGCCGCGAATCACGAACGGGCCGCTGCAGGTTTACCTCCCCTGCAATGGGATCCCGCGCTCTCTGCTGCCGCTCATAAACACGCGTTGCGCATGGCCCAGGCGAATCAGCTCTCCCATCAGTTTCCCGGGGAACCGCCCATGCAGGATCGTGCCCGCCAAGCCGGAGCCCGCTTCAGCATGATTGCCGAAAACGTGGCGCAAGGTTCCACACCCAGCGGCATCCATACGCAGTGGATGAACTCGCCGCCGCACCGCGCCAATATTCTGGACCCCGACCTGAACGCTATCGGCATCTCTGTGGTACAGTCCGGCAACACACTCTTCGCCGTCGAAGATTTTTCCGTTTCCGTGCCAACACTAAGCCTGGAAGAGCAGGAACAGCAAGTAGCCTCACAACTCTCCGGTCACGAATTGCACGTAACCACCGGTTCCGACGACGCCCGCAAAACCTGCGAGATGGATCGTGGCTGGTCCGGTGCCAGGCCTTCCGCGGTTCTCCGCTATGAAATGTCCGACCTCAGCAATCTTCCCGACGAAGTCATGCAAAAAGTGGATTCTGGGAAGTTCCACTCCGCCGTCGTAGGCGCGTGCAAGGCCAGCGGCACCTCCGAATTCTCCCGCTTCCGCATTGCCATCCTGCTCTTCTAACTTCGTGGTCGAACGAACATCTTGGCGCTATGAACCACTTTTCCGGTCTCCCGACCAAACTGGCATTTAGAAGAGGAACGAGCGCAAAACCTTCGGACTGGTTCGGTGTCCAACTAGAGAAGGGCTGTCGTGATAGTTGGAGTAGAGTGCGTCAGTCACTTTATGCTTGATTGGAGCGCAGGTCCTTCGATGACTCAGCTCGATCTGCTTCGACGTGTCCGCTGGTCGTGGACGCTTCCACTTTTTGCATCCACCGTAACTGCGGTCCTCATGGTTGTAGCCGTACACGATAGTGCGACGTTTTGGGCAGATCACCCCGGGCTAACCGATACTCCCGGCGAATTTCAGTCTCCGGCAACGCTTCTGGCGCAAATATTAAATGGACCGGGGTTTTTCTTTCCTTCGCCGTTCGGCCCAATTGATGCCGATTGGATCCGGCTTCCCGGTGTAGCGCTGTTCTGGGCGTGGCTCGGGCGCGGCCTGGACCGGAGGCTCCGCGGGGAACAAACAAAAATAACTGGTGCCCGTTCTCGTCGGCTTGCTTTCAATCTGGTGATGCTGGGGATCGCAGCCTTGTTCGCTTTTGAATTCCTTCGGATCCTGCACATGCAAGCCCTGTTGCCATTTGACAATGCATTTCGTGGGTTGATGTGGAGCTCACAGTGGGATGTAAAACTGCGCTTGACCCCGTTAGGGTGGTACATCGGGCTAGCGTGGTCCGTCGTGTACGTCTTATATTTTGCGGTGAAATCACTTCGTGCCCTGACGACGGCGCAACCAATAAACCGCCACGTGTCTGGCTAACACGCTTATTAAACAGGGCCGCCATTGTTCCTGCTAATGCCGCTCATAACCAATTCGCGGTTGCCTTTTCCCCCCAAACCGCTACACTAAATCCCATGAATTTCGCGGCCTACTCCTATTGGTGGCGATTTACGTACCGGACCAACCGGGAGCGAGGGGCCGTCGTCTAAGCAAGCGAGAAATTCAGAAAGATTCGGCCCACTCGCAGTGAGTGGGCTTTTTCATTTTGTGCCCATTCCTCCGCGGGGGGAGAAGGATAAGGACATGATTATTTCCATGAAGCTTCATGCCACACGCCAGGAAATCGACGAAGTCTGCGGCATTGTGCAGCACTTTGGCTACAAGGTGCATTCCATCGAAGGCGAAGAGCGCGTGGTCATCGGCGTCGTTGGCGTCGGCGACGTCACGCCTTGCCTCGAGTCCGTCGAAGCCATGCCTCAAGTCGAAAAGGTGGTGCGTATCACCGCGCCCTACAAATTCGTCAGCAAGGAATTTCGCAAGGGCAAAACGCGCATCAAGGTGAACGGCACGGAAATTGGCGGCGACGAGTTCGTGGTAATTGCCGGGCCGTGCTCGGTGGAGAGCGAAGAGCAGATCATGCGCTCCGCCGAAGCCGTTGCCAAAGCGGGCGCGAAACTCCTGCGCGGCGGCGCCTTTAAACCGCGCACTTCTCCCTACGATTTCCAGGGCCTGGAAGAGGAAGGGCTCAAGCTGCTGCAAAAGGCCAAAAAAGCCACCGGCCTGGCGATTGTCACCGAAGTCATGGGCGATCGCGACGTCGACCTCGTGGCCAGCTATGCCGACGTGATGCAGGTTGGCGCCCGCAACATGCAGAATTTCATGCTGCTGAAGGCTCTCGGCAAATGTGGCCGTCCGGTCCTGCTCAAACGCGGCTTAAGCAGCAGCATCAAGGAACTGCTCATGAGCGCCGAGTACATCACCGCGCACGGCAATCCGGATGTGATCCTCTGTGAGCGCGGCATCCGCACCTTCGAGACCGCCACCCGCAATACCTGCGACATTTCCGCCATTCCGGTACTGAATGAACTCACGCACCTTCCCGTGATTCTCGATCCCAGCCACGCCACCGGCAAACGCAGCTTGGTTCCGGCCTTGGCCCGCGCAGGCGTTGCCATTGGCGCCGACGGCCTGATTGTGGAAGCGCATCCCGCCCCGGAAAAAGCCATCAGCGACGGCGCGCAATCGCTCGAACTGAGCCAGTTCGCGCGCATGATGGACGAACTCCGGCCCTACATCGAGTTGTGGAAGGCCGCGCGCACCAAAGAACTAGCCGTCGCCGTTTGATCAAGATGCCGGTGCCCAGGTTCGATTCATGTATCTGAGTCTTGGGGTTGATGAGAACAAAAACCTGCGGCGCTTACACGCGTTTCACTTCAATGCCACGGTCAAGGAACGGCGCAATCGATTTGTCGCTGGCTCGGCTGTCAGTGATCAGCACGTGGATGTCCGAAAACCGGGCACACAAACGCAGGGGTGACCGCACCAATCTTGGAGGAGTCCGCAACCACAATGCGAACTTTGCCTTGGTGCAGCATGGCGCGGAACGTCACGCTCTCTTCTGGCTCGAAGGTCTGCAGCCCTTCGCAGTTGCAGGCTGCCGTGCAACCGTCGAGCGGACTAATCTAGCCGGTATTTTCCACCAAGAATAACCTTTGACCAATCCTGTCATCCTGTCTATAACAACGAAGGCAAAGTCAAGCAACACTTCTCCCGCACTTGTCAGAGAAGTGTTTTTTCCTTCGCAGAACGCTTTTTGCTTCACAGGACCAAGGCTCGTTCTCTGAATCGCTGCGATGGACCGC
>DATKPS010000158.1:0-5561 GCA_035524015.1 Candidatus Sulfotelmatobacter sp. | reverse complement strand
TCCCCAGAATCCCGGATCCGCCTTGATCCACTCCTCTTTCACGTAGCTCATATGCGGATCCACGGAGAACAGTTGCTGCGACGAACTCGCCACGCAATCTCCATACATTTCATTCAACTTCTTCATTCCTTCTTCGCCCATGGCCGCTGCCAACTTCTTGTCGTCGGCAAAGGCTTTGTCGACTTCTGCCAGCGACTTGTGCCCAGTGATCACCAGGTAGGTGTCTCCGTCTCCTCCATACGCCTGGTAGAACATCCCCCAATGCGCATCCGGAGTCGCCTTGGCATTCGCTTCCTTTACCATCTTCACCACTTCGCCCCACTCCTTGTTCTTTCCGGGCTTCAGATGAAACAGCGTCAGCTCATAAAACCGGAATGGCGACAAGTCCGAATGGGCGTTCATGCTCTTATCTGGATCGTAATAAAACACTGCCTGGTCCAGCCCTTCCAGCAATTCCCCGTCCGCCAGGTACGCGTTGTCAATGGCATTGCTCAGCGTAGTGTTCTTGTTCACCGCCGCCGTGTCCTTCTCCCACGCTTCGAAGGTGGCATAGGAGGTCAAAAACAACGCCCGCGATCTCCCCGACATCGAAGCCAATGCCAAATAATTCGTCGGCCAATTTGCTTTCCTCATCGCCTCCACAAACGCGCTCTCCGTCTTGTCGTGCGCCGTCCCAGCTCTCCCGGGCTTCACCCACTCTCTGGTGATCTGCAATACCATCGGTACCGACTGTTCCTGTGCGCTCACCGCCCATGCGCACCCAACCGCCAAACACACACTCAACGCCATTCTGGTCATGTGCTTCATCGCGACTCTCCTTTCGCCGTTTTCGTTGATCTGCTGTAAGGAAGGGCCTGATTACGATTACTATAGGAAGGACACGACTGCTCTGTCGCGTGAAGCTATAAGAAACTCACGCTCAGGTCAAGGCTTGAGCTCGTTTTGGAGTGTGGCCTGCTGGCCCTGAGCTTCGAAAGGCCGCCGCTTTCACCGAGAGCCAATAAATCGGTGAACAGAGACCACGGATCAGAAAGCGGATTAAGCGCAATTGCTAATTGCTTTCTGCTTGCCAATAGTCGCTACTCACTCGCCACTTCCCCTGCATTCTTCTTTGCTTCGTCCCTTTTCCTCTGCTACGCTGATTTTGTCAGCAAAATTTGCTCTACTCGAGGGGACTGACATCATTTCTCTGTTATCCGCACTGTACATCGGCAATATTTTCGACATTCTTGCGCAAACCGGATGGGTCGCTCGCGCTGTTCTTGTGATCCTTCTGTTCTTCTCTCTGGTTTCCTGGGCGCTCATTTTCCAGAAACTCGGCCTTTTCGGGCGCATTCGCCGGCAAAGTGATCAATTCCTGAAAATTTTCCGGGCCACCAAAGGCGTGGCCAATCCCCAGGGACTGGTTTCGGCTGGATCGCCGTTCGCCAACGTCTACGCCGCCGGTTACCGCGAACTGCAGTCGCAAATGACCGGCACCGGCAATCCCACGCCTCCCAAGCTCAAGTCCCTGCAAGCCGTTACAGTCAGCATGCAGCTGGCATCCACGGACGAAGTACGCCGCGTCGAAAAGGGTATGTCTTGGCTCGCCACCACCGCGGGCGTGACGCCCTTCATCGGGCTGTTCGGCACGGTCTGGGGCATCATTGACGCTTTCTCCGGCCTCGGCACTTCTGGCGCCGCCAGCCTTCGCGCCGTCGCACCCGGTATCGCCGAAGCGCTGGTGACTACCGCCGCCGGGCTCTTTGCCGCCATTCCTGCGCTGATCGCCTACAACTACTTCCTGCAAGACATTCGCGACCTGGCGCAGCGCCTCGACACTTTCGCCAACGAATTCGCCTCCCAAATCGAAAAAACTTTCACGTGAGGGTGACACCGCATGCCCCAAGTATCTAAATCCTCCACGCAAACCTCACTTTCCGAAATCAACATGGTGCCGTTCATTGACGTGGTGCTGGTGCTGCTGATCATCTTTATGATCACCGCACCCATCCTGCAGTCCGGCATCGAGGTCGACGTCCCCAAAACGCACACCATCAAGGAAATCACCGAACAGAAACTGGTCGTCACCATCGACAAAAATCAGCGCATCTATCTCGGCAACGATCCCATCAACATTCACGACCTTTCCAGCAAAATCAAAAAACAGGCCAAGCACGCGAACGACGTCGTCTATCTCCGCGCCGACGAAACTATTCCCTTCGGTGCGTTCTGCACGGTCATCGACGCGCTGCGCACCGACGGCATCTCCAACATTTCCATCGTGACGCAACCGCTCAACGACCGTAACCGCTGAACCATGTCCGAAGCTGTCTACACCGACGACCTAAGCCTTAAACGCTACTTCTCTTACTCTGTCTTTTTTCATATTGCTCTGACCGTGCTTCTTCTCGCGGGGGTCTATCTTGAGCGCACCGGAGAGCATTGGGGCGGCATCGGCTCTGGCGGCGACGGAGCCATCAAAGTGAATCTGGTCGCGCCCAGCGCGGGCCTTCCTTTGCCTCCCAACATTACGCCCACGGAATCGCAAGTCGTCGATCCCACGAAGGGCCTCAACGTCGAAGAGCCCAAACCCAAGCCACCCGAACAACCGAAAGACACCACCACCATCCCGAAATTCAATAAGGAAAAGCCGCTTCCTCCCAGCAAGAAGTCCAAGGTCTTCGAAAACAAAACGCCGCCTCCCACTAACGCTGTTCCCTACGGCAAAGGCGGGCAGATGAACGTCCCTACTGGCTATGGCACTGAGCCCGGGCCCATGAGCACCAACGGCATCGCGGCTACGGGCCAGGGCGGCGGTGATTTCGCTGCGCGCTACGCCTGGTACGTCGAAGCGGTTCGCCGGGCCATTCAGCAAAACTGGTTGCAGAGCACCATTGATCCTGCCGTTCGTGCTGCTCGCCGCGCCAAAACCACGGTCACTTTCACCATCAACCGCGATGGCACCATCCGCAACATTCGTCTCGCCGAATCCAGCGGGAATCGTTCCATGGACGATTCTGCCCAGCGCGCGCTTCTCTCTATCGACAAACTCCCCGCGCTCCCTTCTGATTATTCCGGCAGCTATGTCGACGTCACTTTCGATTTCGACCTGAGCCTGATCCGATGAGTAGCCGGGTGGCCGAAGAAAGAAAGCGTGGGCGAGTGGCTAGTGGCAGGTCCTTTGTCAGAGCGGGCGAGTGGGCAGAGAAGGCAAGAAACGAAGGCGAGCTCGGATGGGGCGCACACGCTCGAACCCAAGCTCGGCTATTCCTTAGGAAAGAGGAAGAGAAGACACAGACTGAAGTCTGTGCTACCTGGGTATTCTGTATTTCAAAAAACCGACCTGGAGGTCCACTTGTCTTTGACTAAAGTCGTCCGCCCCGCGCAGTCCTTCACCAAACTCGCGCTTCTCGTTCTCGTCATCGCGTCGCCTCTCCTCGCGCAAGACTGGTTCCGCACCGGAACCAGCCTGGGCCAGGAAAAAACGCGAATCGCCGTCCCTGATTTCGTGCCAAAAGCCGCTTCCGACCAATCTCACGCGGCGCTGTTCACCAACGTGGTGCGCGATGACCTCGCCTACTCGGGCGTCATCGACCTCGCTTCTCCCGACTTCTACCCCAAGAAAACCCTTTCGCAGCCCGGCGAACTGACCATGCTCGATTGGTCCGAGCCCCCCATCAACGCCAACTTCGTGGCCTTCGGCAATCTCGCTGAATCGTCCACCGAAGTCGCCATCTTCGCCTGGATGTACGACGTGCATAATCCCTCGACGCAAGCGGTCATTGGCAAGGTTTATCGCGGCGCCCCCACGGACGACCAGGTCCGCAAATTTGCCCATGAGTTCGCCGACGAAATCATCGGCAAGATTCTTCCCGGCGCCAGCATCGCTTCCACGCGCATCGCGTTCATTCGCGGCAATACTGGGGCCAAGGAACTGTGGGTCATGGATTACGACGGCGCCAACCAGCATAAACTCACTTCTCTCGGCTCGGTGGCGCTGACGCCGCACTGGTCGCCCGATTCCTCGCGCATCGCGTTCACCTGCTTCCAGCCCGTCAATCACGTGGTCAGCGCGCAAATCTGCATGTATTCGCTGGACCTTGGCAAGCTCGTGTCCTTCGCGCGCTTCCGTGGCACCAACACTTCTCCCACGTGGTCGCCGGATGGCATGCAGATCATGTTCTCTTCTTCGATGCAGGGCAATCCCGCGCTGTACGTCACCGACGCCAGTGGGAATCGCCCCAAGCGCATCACCTACGCTTCCAATGGCGCAGACACTTCTCCCGCGTGGAATCCGAAAACCGGTCAAACGGTGGTGTTCGTCAGTGATCGCGCCGGCGTGCCCCAGCTGTACATGATGAACGCCGACGGCTCCGACAATCGCCGCATCGATCTTCCGGACATGGGCTACGTCATCGATCCGGCATGGTCTCCCAACGGCCAGCTCATCGCGTTTTCCTGGCGCCGTCCTTCGGGCAATTACGACATTTACATCATGGACGTGGTCTCTCACCAGCTCCGCGAAATTACGCGCGATTCGGGACGCAACGAGCGCCCCAGCTGGGCCCCCGATGGCCGTCACATCGTGTTCGAATCCACGCGCACGGGCACGCGTCAAATCTGGACCATGCTTGCCGACGGTTCGCAGCCGCACCAACTGACCACCAGCGGGCACAACGAATCTCCCAATTGGTCCGCTCGTTAATGCGCCACGTCCCCCTATCAAACTCCTGGTCATTGCGAACGGAGTCCGAGCCGTGAGGAATCCCTCCTCCATCTGGCCACTTCATGCCCCCATATTCAATCCAGCACATTCGCTTTTCTTTCTTGTGCATTCCACGCTACAATATATATCGTGTTACGACATATCACCCGGACCCGGCCCCTGGAGTGCTACGCTCGTTTCGTCCAGCGGACCCAACACGGGATCTTCAGTGTCTTAGGAGGACACGCATGATGAAGTCGCACCGCCCACTCGTTCGCTCGTTGGTCATTTCCGCTTCAGTACTCGCGTTGCTCGTTGCAGGTTGCAAGAAGAAGCCGCCACAAACCGCTCCGTCAACCTACACTCCACCTCCTGCTGCGGTGAAGCCGACCGCGAACCTGTCCGCCGATCGCAACTCCATCAATCCCGGCGAATCCGTGAAACTCTCCTGGACCACCACCGACGCCACGAATGTCTCCATTGCTCCGGAAGTTGGCGCGGTCACGCCGCAAGGCTCCACGTCGGTCAGCCCGTCTGCCTCCACCACGTACACCCTGACCGCTACCGGTGCCGGGGGCAGCGCTGATTCCACCGTGCGCATCTCCGTCAACGCCCCGACCCCCGTGGCGACCCCGCAACCCAGTCTCGATGAGCTCTTCCTCAAGGAAGTTCGCGACGCGTACTTCGATTACGACTCCGCGGCCATTCGCCCGGACGCCCGTGAAGCCCTGCAGAAGACCGCCGACTTCCTGAAGAATTATCCCAACCTGCGCGTGACCATCGAAGGCCATTGCGACGATCGCGGCTCCACGGAATACAACCTAGCTCTCGGGCAGCGCCGCGCCAACGCCGTCAAGGAATATCTCGTCAGCCT
>DATKPS010000157.1:0-16037 GCA_035524015.1 Candidatus Sulfotelmatobacter sp. | reverse complement strand
CCTGAAACAGCTTCGCACGCCGGCGGGTTTCCAGCGCGAGGCTTGCTGTTCGCGGCGGATCTGTGGTTACCAAGGCTATTGGGCCCGGTGGTAAGATTGCGGACGTGGCTGCCCCTGTTCAAGCATCTCCGACCTTCCAGCTCGAGCGCGACCTGGCGGGCGATTTCGTACATGTCGTAGAAGAAGCCGCGATTTCCGCGGCCCGCACGATGGGCCAGGGCGATCGCGAAGGGTCCGATCAGGCCGCCGTGCAGGCGATGCGGCGCGCGTTTGAAGACGTCGCGATCGCGGGGAATATCGTCATCGGCGAAGGCGAGCGCGATGAAGCTCCCATGCTTTATATCGGCGAAAAGGTTGGGCTAGCCACCCATGCGCCCAAGTCTCTTTTTCCGCAAGTCGATATCGCCGTCGATCCGCTGGAAGGCACGAATCTCTGCGCCACCGGCGCTCCCAACGCGATCACGGTGCTGGCGGCAAGCGAGCGCGGTGGACTCTTGCACGCTCCGGACCTGTACATGGAAAAAATCGTTGTCGGCCCGTCTTGCAAAGGCGCTGTCGAACTCGATGCGCCGGTCGGAGACAACTTGAAGTCTGTGGCCAAACGCTTGGATCGCGACGTGGAAGATTTGGTGGTGATGGTTTTAGACCGCGATCGCCATCAAAAGCTCATCAATGAAATTCGTGCTGTTGGCGCGCGCATCCGGCTGATTGGCGATGGGGATCTCTCCGCAGGAATTTCCGCTGCCGTGGTGGGCACGGGCGTCCACATGGTTATGGGTACCGGGGGGGCCCCGGAAGGCGTGCTAACCGCGGCGGCGCTGCGTTGTCTGAATGGAGAGATTCTTGCCCGCTTGGTCGTAAGCAAGCCCGAGCACCAGGAGCGGCTGGAAAAAATGGGGGTGTCGGATCCGAAGCGGATTTACGGCACCGAAGATCTCGCGCCCGGCAAGAAAATCATTTTCGCGTGCACCGGCGTGACCGACGGCAATTTGCTCAAGGGTGTGCGCTTTTTCGGCGAAGGCGTGCGCACCTCTTCCATGATTCTTACGCTGGACGAGCGCCAGGTCCGTTTCATCGATTCCGTGCACCTCGACAAGCGTCCGGACGTGAAGGTGCGCTTCAGTTAATCGCGCCAGCCGCGGTGCTTGCCATTTCTGCGGGATATCTTGCCATTCTGAGGAGCGCCTGTCCGCTGTAGCGCGTTGGCCGACGATCTTACGTGCGTATCAAAACAAAAAGGGCGCCCTCTGCGAGCGCCCTTTTCCCTTTTGACTCATTCGGTTAGTTATTTTGGTTGGGAATGGCTACAAGCACGCGGTCGTCCACCGCGACGGTACTCGTAAACAGAGTCGAACTCCGGCCATCCGGCAACGCCACTTGCTTCGCTTGCGCTGCCAGAGCCGGACCCGCCGGATTCACGCTTCCGGACGGCACGTCTCCCGGCTGCAGAGAGATGCGCGTGATTTGCGGCGCGCAGCTTGCGGCGCCCACGCAGGTGTCGCGCACAAAGACCTGCCGGAATCCGCTATTCACTTCCGTCGCGCTTCCGGACGGGCTCCCGGTCACCGCAAGGAACGCGACGAAGCGGCCAGAATTGCTAATCGATGGCAGGATGCCCTCGCTCCCCGCCAATCGTCCTTGCTCGTCCGTGGACACCAGGAGGGTGCTCGGTTCGCAAATGTCGCTAACGCCAGCGCAGGTGTCGCGCAAATACACTTGCCGGCCCGCGGGCGCATTTTCGATTAAATTCGTCGCTGCGGCACTGAACGCCACATAGCGCGCGTCCGGCGTCATCACCGCGTTGTGGCTCGCATCGCTTCCCGGTGTGTTGTCGCTCGCGACAGAAACAGTTTTCGTAGTTGCGGCACAACCCCTGGCTCCGCCGCGGCAAGTATCACTCAGCAGAATCTGCCAGCTGCCATTTTGCGAGCCCGTATAAGCCACATAGCGGCCGTCCTGGCTGATTGCCGGAGCATCTTCCGCGACCAAGCCGGTGAGGCCCGCGGCATTTGCCGCAGCGCTTCCCGGCAGCACAGAAACGCGCGAAGTGTTCGCGGTGCAGTTCGCTGCACCTAAGCAAGTGTCGCGAACAAAAATCTGCCGCAGCGCGCTACCCGGCGTCAGGTTCGCGCTGGCGGTGTTCGCCGCGCTGGCCACCACGCTCGGAGTCTCGGCAACGAAGGCCACATATCGTCCGTTAGAGCTGATTGCGGGCAACACCGAAGCCAGTCCAGACAGCTTGCCCGAGGTGTCGGTCGATACGACCTGGGTTCCGGGCTTGCACGATCCCGTGGCTCCATGGCAGGTATCGCGCACGTAGACTTGCAGGCCAACGGCAGCGTCGACAGCCAGATTGGTTGCCGCCGAACTAAACGCGATGTATCGGCCATCCGGCGTCATCGAAACACTGTGACTGTCGGCGTTGCCCGCGGTGCCGTCGGGCGCCACGGAGACCATGATCGTGGAGGCCACGCATGGTTTGGTTGCGCCCAGGCAAGTGTCGCGCTCCAGAATTTGCTTGGTGCCGTTTTGCGCGGACGCATACGCCACGTATCGGGCATCCTGGCTGATCGCCGGCCGTTCCGAAGACGTGGTGGTCGTTCCGGGAGGAATGTTAGCGGGACACGTGTTCACCACCGTAGAGTTCGTGATCGTGAAGGTTTGCGTCGTCACCGGTTGACCGGCCGGCGGATTGTTCGTATCGCCGCCGCCAAGATTCGGACAATTCACCAGGCAGATCCCGCTGGGCGGGTTGAGCACGTTCACCGCTACCGGTCCACTGGCACAGAGCAAGGTCCCTGCTATGGTCGCGGTCATCTTCGTAGACGTAATGGTGTTCACGGTGATCGCTGTCTCTTCGTTGTAGGTAGACGCTCCTGTCAGGGTTACTTGCGATCCGCCGTTTTGCGAAGTGGGCAGGAAATTTGTGCCTGTCACGGTGATCGATACACTGGCGCATTTCGCACTGGTCGAATCGCAGTAGGGAGCTGAGGTCGGCGCAACCGAGGAAAGCGTCGGAAACGGGTTCGGGCTTCCGTAAATCGTGAAGGTCAAGGCGTTCGACAACCCGTTATAACCGGTACCTTGCCCAGTCGGCTGGTAGGTGTCCACCGACACCGTTCCCGCCTTCGCCAGATAACTGTAGGGCACCTGCGCCGAAACGTTCTGCGTATCAATAAACGTGGTGGTGAGATTTGCGCCGTTCCAGCGCACGATCGGCAGGGGCACGCCACTGGCGTTGCTAAACGGGTTCGAGCTGCTGGCAACCACATACAAGGTAAAGCACGGATTATTTTTCCCCGAAGCTGTTCCTGGACACTGAATCGTAGAAGATGGCGGAGGTGCGGCGCCCGCGATCATGCCCGATGGCGAGAGATTCGTTAAAGTCGCGCCGGTATCGTACTGCACCGAATTGTTGTAATCATTGCAACCGGTCAACACCGCGACCACAAAAAGACAAAGAATGACAGCCTGGGCTGTCCACAACCGCTTCATTGACGCTCCTTCACTGACGCACAAGCGCAATGCGCCTGGTTCCGGCCATAGGTCTCCTGATCGCCATCCAGGAAGACCGCGCATTGGTTATAGGGTTGAGATGCAAGGAATCTCGCCCGCGTTGATTCGTCCCTAGGGACTCGCCCACACCGCAGGCATCAAGACCCACCCCATATTATGGCCCAGGACCGGGTTCCCGCAAAGTCTCCCGTGGCCCCTCAGTCCTAGCCGGCCCGTCCGCGCCGTTTCGTCCGTTTATTGCTTTCCCTGCAATGCCTCCAGGGATTGCTGCGCCAGACGCTTCATCTTCGCTCGGCAATCGGGATCGGGGACCGCGTTTGCCGCCGCATCCGCCGCATGATAATAGGTTTCCGCCGGCGGTTTCCGGCCAAGCTTTGCGTTCAGATCGCCACGCATCAGCTGAAACAACGGATTGCCCGGGTACTTTTCCGCCATTGGGGTGATTACCCGCAACGCTTCCTCATACTTCTGGTCATAATTCAGCAGATTCATGGCCAAGTAAAAGCACGCAACCTGGACGCTCAGCTGGCCGTACTCCATGCCGCGGTAGAGTTGGCGGATTCCTTCCTCTTTGGTGCCGCCGGGTAAGCCCATCAGAAAGCGCATGGCTTTGGCCAACACGGAGAGGGTATCCACGTAATAGTTGTAAAGACCAAGGCCGGTGTATGCGTCGTCGAGCGTGGGATCCAACTCGATTGCCTGCTGAAAATTGCTTCGGGCGCGCACCCCGGCCCGCGCGGCAGCCCGGTATTCGCTACGCATGGCGTACAAACGAGCGGCCAGCGCATCGGCCATCGCCGCATAAAGGTGCATCTCCCCGCTGTTGTGCTGGCGAAGACTATTCTCTGCCAGGGTGTACGCTTTGGTGGTCAACTCCAAGTAGGGCTGGTCGGTCGGCGCCTTTTCATGGTGACGCGCCATGGTCATGCCATATTTGAACTCAGCCGACTCGCACCAGATGCGCCACCATTCCACTTCCGCTTCCAACAAATATCCCAGTGGGTCGTCTGGCGCCTGCTGCTCCAACTGACGAATTTGCGGCAGCGCAAGATCGCTCCGCCCGCTGTAAATGTGATCCAGTATCTGCCCGGTATTGGGCGGCAGAAGCAGTTTGCCGGCAGGCTTCGCTAAAGCGCCACCCGGAAACCACAAACATGCAGTCAGAATGAGTAATGGCCGGAAATATCGGAACATGGACTCTGCGGAACCACCCAGCCTGCTTCACGGCCTCCGTGGCACGAGTTTAAGCTGTTCTCCCAAGGAAGCAAAACGAAATGGCTTCTGCAGAAATGTGGCTCCTCGCGGCACCTGCGCTTCCGGCAGATTCTGCGCGTAGCCTGATATGTAAATGACGTGCATCTCCGGGCGAAGCGCTTGAATTTCTCTAGCCAGATTCGGACCTCGCAGGCCCGGCATGATCACGTCGGTCACCAGTACGTCGATCCTGCCGGCTTCGCTGCGCGCCAGTTCCAATGCGTCATGCGCACTGCGCGACTCTAGCACGCGATGCCCTGCTCCTCGCAAATATTCTGCGATGGCCTCGCGTAGCGACCCTTCGTCGTCTACTAACAGGATGGTCAACCCTTTTTCTGCCTCATCCAGCGGACGCACTCGCAAATGGGCCTGCACTTGATCCTCAGGATTTCGCACCGGGAAATACAGCTGGAATCGCGTTCCTTCTCCCAGTTTAGAATCCACCGTGATATGACCGCCAACCTGGCAGACGATTCCGTACACCGTCGGCAATCCCAGTCCGGTTCCCTTGCCTTCCGGCTTCGTGGTGAAAAACGGCTCGAAAATGTGCGAGCGCGTTTCTTCGCTCATCCCGCTGCCCGTATCACTCACTTCCAAAACCACCCAACCGGATTCCGACGCGCTATCGGGGTCCGGCGCAATACTCTCGGGGAGGGAAAATGTATTGCGCGTCGAGATCGTAAGCGATCCTTCCCCGGCCATCGCATCTCTGGCGTTGATGGCCAGGTTGGCGATCACTTGTTCCAATTGCGCGGCATCGGCGCGAATCCACGAATGCGCCGCCTGGTGCTGAAAGGTCAGCTGTATGTCGGAACCTAGCAGCCGCGGCAACATGAATTCGCTATCGGTCAGCACTTCGTGTAAATCGATGGGCGCAATTTCCAGCACCTGCTTGCGGCTGAATGCCAGCAATTGTCTGGTGATGGCGGCGGCTTTCTCTACGGTGCGTTTGATTTGCTCCACGTAGCGGCCGGCTTGCGAGCCATTCGACAACGAGTTTTCCAGCAATTCCGTGGAGCCGGAAACCACCATCAACATGTTGTTGAAATCGTGCGCGATTCCTCCCGCCAACTGTCCCAGTACCTCCATTTTTTGCGCCTGCCGGAACTCTCCTTCCAGCCGCGAGCGTTGTTCCTCCAGCTGTCGGCGCTTTAATTCTTGCCGGTAATTGTCATACAGAACACCGGTTGCCTGGGAAATCGTCTCCAACGCGCGAGACTCTTCGCCGGTGTAGCCGCCCGGCCGATTCGCGACCGCAATCACTCCAACGACGCTCTTGCCTTTAAAGATGGGCACGCCCAACAGACTGATAAGCTTCTGATGGCCGGGGGGCATTCTTCCCGCTCTCGGATCGTTGGACGGTCCATTGGAAACGACGATTTTCCCTTCGCGGATAATCTCTCCAAATAAATTGCCGCGATGTTCCAGGTCGAAGAACCCCTGTGCCGCTTGCTGGCTCAACTTCGCTTCATAAAGCTGCCGGTTCGTTTCCGGATCCCAAATCGCTCCTTCGTGCGCCAGGATTCGCACATTCGGAGTGTCCAGCACCACCCCTAGCAGACCGCACTTGCTCTGTGTTTGCTTCAGTGCGTGGGACAGCAATTTCTTGCTGGCCATTCCCCAATTACCAGACTCCAGGTAGCTATTGAGCGCGTCGGTGACCACCGCAAGCGTTACGGTTTTGTCGTTTAATTCCTGCTCAATTCGTTTGCGTTCACTGATGTCCTCGATCGTCGCCATGATGCCCATTTGTTTGCCATTGTCGTCGCGTAACGGCGCCGTCGATATGCTCACCGGAAATTGCTGTCCGGAGCGGTTGACGCGGTAGGTTTCGAACCCTTTCGTCACCTGTCCCTGCAACGTGCTTTGCAGCAGTCCTGCTTGCTCCTCGAGGGTATCCTGCGGATGTGTGAGTCCGAGGGTGCCCAGGATTTCCTTCTCGGAATAGCCAAAAATCTGCTCCGCCGCCGGATTCCACGAGGTGATGCGGCCTTCGCAATCCGTTCCAACCACCGCCATCGGCACAGCCTGAACGACCGCTCTAAACTTGGCTTGCCCTCGCAGGCTTTGCACCTCATCGCTGGCCCGCAGCACCTCCAGGAGCGGGGGTATCGAGCTAAACATGAATAGCGACAGCACTAACAAGCCCAGCGGCAAGAAAACCAGCACGCTGGAACTGAGCCACGTCGGCCAGTTCTGCGTGGCATCGAAGAGAATCGCCAGGCGCGCGAATCCACATGCCGCGTACACAAATCCCATGACTAAGAATACGCCCCGATGCTGCAAACCCTTGCCCAGGCGCGTGGTCAACCACAGCACCACTGTCGCCATCGATAACAGAAATATGCCGGTCGCTATGTCTGTCGCGCGGGTATCCCACGTACCCTTCAGATACCCCGCGAGCGGCGCTAAGCAGAACGGCAATCCCAGCGAGACGTTCGCCAAATCGTTGGCGCTGGCCAACGGCCTTGCCAACGTGTGCTTCACGGCTTGCGCCGCGCCTTTCGGCACTTCACATGTCTGTCGATTCCGCATCGCCACAGTCCTTCATCGTTGACGGCGGGAGAGGTCCGCTGAAAAGAGCAATAAGAGGAAGGGTGTTTCGGCGCGCCAAGAGGGAACGGCAAGCACACCGGTCTGCTCTTTTACTTTCGCTGGCGGGTCTACCCGCGTCAATAGAACCTGTTTCTTGTCGGATACTGCCCGGCGAGCTCGTGTTAGGCGGGCGCTGCGTCCTTTGTTATTCTCGCAGCGCATGGGAAATTCGTTCCCAATCGAGAACAGCTCATCCCCACAACCTCAACTCGAGCGCGGTCTGGGCTTGAAAGAAGCCGTCGCGCTCAACATGATCGAAATCGTTGGAATCGGCCCATTCGTGGTCAGTTCGCTGGTTATCAAGGCCATGGGCGGGCCGCAAGCTCTGATTGCTTGGCTGGCCGGCGCGTTGCTTGCCACTCTTGATGGCTTCGTCTGGGCGGAATTGGGTGCCGCCATGCCCAAGGCTGGCGGCACTTACGTCTTTCTGCGCGAAGCCTACGGGCCGCAAAAATGGGGGCGCCTGATGTCCTTCCTCTTCGTGTGGCAGACCCTGATTCAGGCGCCGCTGTCGGTCGCTTCCGCTGCTATCGGCTTTTCCGAATATGCCAAGTTTCTTTATCCCTTCAATTGGTGGCAGGCCAAAGCGATTGCAGGTGGACTGGTGATTCTGTTGGTGATTCTGCTGTATCGCCGCATCTCCGCCATCGGCAAAATTTCCGTCCTTCTCTGGGTTGGCGTGGTTGGCACCATGCTCTGGCTGATTTGGGGTGGCATTCGTCACTTCGATGCGAAACTCGCTTTCGATTTTCCTCCGGGGGCATTTCATCTGTCGTCGGTTTGGTTTGCAGGACTCGGTGCCGCCATGGTCAGCACCATTTACAGTTACTTCGGCTATTACAATATCTGCCACCTGGGTGGTGAGATCCGCGACCCGGAAAAAAATATTCCCCGTGGCATTTTTCTTTCGATTTTGTTTATCGCGCTTCTGTATCTGGCCATGCAAACCAGCATTCTCGGCGTGGTGCCCTGGCGCGAAGCGCAAAACTCCCCATTTCTCGCCAGCCTATTTGTGCAGCGACTGTACGGCCCGGGAGCCGCTCGCCTGGCTACCGTCATGGTCCTGTGGATCGCCATGGCCAGCGTTTTTTCTGTGCTGCTTGGCTATTCCCGCGTCCCCTATTCCGCCGCTCTCGATGGCAACTTCCTCCCGGTGTTTGCCCGTGTCCATCCCACCAAACATTTCCCGCACGTCTCGTTACTTTTCCTCGGCGGCCTGTCTTTTGCTTTCAGTCTGACGCTGCGCCTGCGCACGGTCATCGCCGCCATTCTGGCCATGCGCTTGTTGGTTCAATTCATCGGCCAAGCGGTCGGGGTGATCCTGCTTCGCAAACACTGGCCGCCCGAAAAGCTCCCTTTCAAAATGTGGCTCTATCCTTTTCCCGCCGTGCTCACCGCTTGCGCGTGGGCCTGGCTCTTCTGGCACACCGGCCCGGTTCGCAAATGGGGCCTACTGGAAGTTCTTCTCGGTGTGATTGCGTTTCTGGTTTGGACCCGGGAAATGCGACAATGGCCCTTCGCGAAAGCGAGTGGTCCGCCCTCGAGCTCCGGCACTCTCTTGTAACGCCGCCTCCTGAGGCCGCGTCTTTTTCCTGAAACTTATCCGGGAGGTTGCGTGAAACTTTTGCGGTTCGCCACACTGCTCCTGCTTTTCACCTCTTTCTGGACCTCGCCCATACACGCTCAGTTCCCTCCCGCTCCCGGCACCGGTCCAGGCTTGCCCGAAACCATCGAAGCCATCGACAGCGCTCGCGTCACCACGCGTATCTTGTACATCACCGCGCATCCTGACGATGAATCGGCTGCCGTGCTCACGTATCTGGCGCGCGGGCTCCATGCTGACGTTGCATTGCTTTCCGTTACCCGCGGCGAGGGCGGCCAAAACGCGCTCGGTCCCGAGCAGGCTCCGCAACTCGGCCTGATCCGCACGCAAGAACTTCTTGCCGCTACCCGTGGCTATGGCGTGAAACTCTACTTCACGCGCGCCCGCGACTTCGGCTTCTCCAAAACTCCCGAGGAAACTGAGAAAATCTGGGGTGATCAGGTTCTCGAAGATATGGTCCGGGTCATTCGCGCCTTTCGCCCCAACATCGTGATCAACCATTGGGGAGGCGTTCATACCGGTCACGGCCATCACCAAGCTACCGGGCTGCTCACACCCAAAGCCGTCCAACTCGCCGCCGATATTGCTTACAATCCCAGCGATCCCACCGGCAAAAAGCCCGTCCCCGTTGATGAAGTCCCTTGGCGTCCGCAAACCCCCGTGCTCATTCTCGATCTCGACCGCAGCGATAAGCCGAAAGGTTACGTTCTTCCGCTCGACGACATTTCCTTTCTCTATGGCAAGAGTTGGCGGCAAATCGGCCTCGATGCCTTTGTGAATCACCATACCCAAGGCATCGCCGGATTCCTCAATTCGCCGTTCTTGCGTCGCGCGGTTGCGCTCGTTCCGGAAAACGGAGGCACCCTTGACCCCACCCAACTGGCCGAGCCTCTTCCCACACTTTTCCCTGGGTGCAAGGCCTTTGCTAACGCCTATAAACTGCTGGGCGAGGCACGCACATCCACCTTGCAGGGAAACATCGCGGAGGCCAGCCGGCAATTAGCCGCCGCTGCCGGGGATTTCAATGATTGGACCGGCAAATGTGGCTATGCCGTGGCCATAAATCCCACGCAGTTGCAGTATGTGGAAGATGTTTCGCGCAGCCGCCTGCGCATTGAAAGGGCTCTTGCGCTGGTCGCCGGCATCGATTTGTCGGCAGACGCAGATACCAGCGATCTCGTGGCCGGCAACTCTTTCCACGTCACTGCGCGTACCGTTTGTCGACCCGAGTCGAGCTGCTCACTAGGCACTTTGCATCTCGATATGCCACCCACCATGCAGCAATCCGCGCAGCAAGGCACCGCCGAGAAGGGCTACGAATTTACCGTGGCATTTACGGGGAAAATTCCGCCGGCTAAGCCGACGGATTTGCTAATACCAGAGCGTTCCGACGGACTGATTCCGTTGCTTCCCGAGCCACCCGCGCTAATCACCGCGCGTCAAGAAGTCACGGTCGCGGGCTACCAAATGAACGTGACCCGACCGGTTACGCACGTTCAAGCGACCTCTACCAACGTTATTCGTGTTCCTCTGCGCATCGTTCCGGCCTACACACTCTCTGTCGATCCCGCACAAGCCATCGAAGTTCTCAACGCTCCTCACAAACCCTTCGATGTGTTCTTGCGGATCCATTCCTATTCCGCAAGGTCCGCCAAAATCACCGTGGGCCTCGACGTTCCCGATGGCATCCAGGCCAGCGCACCCGTCCCAGTCGAATTCGCGGGCATCGGCGATCAGTACGCCAAAATCGCGGTCACGCCTCCCGCCAAGCTTGACGCCGGCAACTTCACCGTCACCGCTTACGCCTCCTGCAATGGAGAAAAGTTCTCCACGTCGCTCGAGCCGCTTCCCTCCATGCCCACCATCCTGTGGAGCGAGCCGGCGCAAACCGTTGTCCATGCTTTCGACATCAACGTTCCGCCAAATCTCCGCGTGGGCTATATCTCTGCGGAAGGCGAACCCATCCCTGACGCCTTGCGCCGTTTGGGCATCAAAGTGGAACTGCTCGATACCCCGGCGCTCGAGTTCGGCAATCTTTCCACATACAACGCCATCGTCGTTGGCGTCCGCGCCTACGAACTTCGCCCGGAACTTCCCGGAGCCAACAAACGCCTGCTCGATTACGTCTCCAACGGAGGCACGCTCATCGTCCAGTACAACCGCGACTTCGTGTGGGACAAACTCCTTCCCGCGCCCTACCCCGCGAAAATTGGCACGCCGACTCCGCGCATCACCGACGAAAATGCCGCGGTCACTTTCCTTCATCCCGACGATCCTCTCCTGAACCAGCCCAACAAAATTACTGACGCCGATTTTCAGCACTGGGTCCAGGAGCGCGGCCTGTACTTTTGGAAAGATTTCGACTCCCGCTACACTCCTTTGCTGTCCATGCACGATCCCGGCGAGAAGGATCTCACCGGCGGACTCGTTTATACCAAGTACGGTAAAGGTACCTACATCTACACCGGTCTGGCTTTCTTCCGTCAGCTTCCCGATGGCGTGCCCGGGGCCTACCGGTTGTTCGTGAATCTTCTCGCCGCATCAGTGCATTGAGCGGGTGGTGGTGTCGGATCGGCTGCGATCCCAGTTCGCAAACAGTGCTCCTCAGGATGAGACGTGCTGGGTCGCTTGAGTCTTGGGCAATCGACAGAACTCCAGCCCCTGAAGTCTCTCCAAACACTCTTTCTCCGGCATCTCGCCCCACTAGACCAACTAGGCACACACGCCTGCTGAATTCTCTACACTGCGCTATCCTCGTTGCAGTCCTTAATCTCTTGATCGTTCGCGCTCTCATTCTCTGAGAGGCATCGAGCGCAATTTTGCGCAGGAGTGCATCTAGCAATGAACAGCACGCAGCCGGCAGCGAACCGCAGTGCATGGCTCACACGTTGGGCGGGAATTCTTCTTCTTTTGGTCTTTTGCCTTAGCTGTTCGAGTGTTGCCGACGCGCAAAAGAAGAAGAAGGACGACTCGCAGCCCACGCCTCCCGCCAGTGTGGCCGCCGCGGCGCCCGACGATACCAAAATCGATTTCGTCATTGGTGAATTCCTCGGCGCCTGGCAAATCGGCGACATCGAGAAGATGCACAAAACGCTTGCGGATGATGTTTCCGTGGTTGCCGGTACGTGGACTCCACCGGCCATCGGTTGGACCAATTATCTGGCCGCTTACCAGGCACAGCGCGCGCGCATGGAACAGGTTCGCATGGATCGCAGCAACACCTTGATCCGTATCGCCCCCGATGGCCTATTTGCCTGGGCTTGTTATCAGTGGGATTTCAGTGCCAATGTGGATGGGAGACCGATGGCCGCGGAGGGACAGACTACCCTAGTACTCGAGAAGCGGAACTCCGCTTGGGTGATCGTGCACAATCACACCTCACTCGTCCAAGCTTCTCAGCCCTCTGCCCCCGCGAGTCCCGCGCCGCAGCCCGCGCAACCCGCTCCTACGAAACCCTAAGTGGAGGATGCTCGCTGGTCCCTGATTAGAAATTCTTCAGGCCTTGATAGACGAAAATTCCGACAATGACCAGCAGCAGCACTCCTGACGTAATTCCGCTCGTCAGTATCGGCCGGGACAGCATGTTGATCTTCTTGATCAACTCCTGCTGCTCGTTCGCCATGTGAGCTTCCGCCGCATCAATGAATATCTGATCATCTTCATGGCTCGACAGCACACTGCGCCACGCGATCAAAATCAGGAATATTGCGGTGATAACTCCCCAGGCGATCAGCAGATACAGCAGAGGTCCCTCAAAAACGTTTCGAAGCGCGTCCTCCATGGTAACCTCCCGTTGGAATCGGCCCTCGACACCCGCCCTGCGGCAGCAGGTCTCTTTCGGGCGGAGTATAGCACCACGGGGTGAGAATACTAGTGGGTAACGTCACAGCCGGACGGCACGGTCGGCGGCCAGCAGGGCGCTTTGTGACGGAAATCACAAGGAAGCAAAAATTAAGGGTGCCGGAACCTCGCGATTCTGGCACCCTCTTTAATTGTGCCGCGAAGTTTTTGAGGCTTCCCGGCTCAATCTGGTACGCACTCTAGACTTCCCGTTTCACCTTGACAAGGGGTCTCCCTCGCTTTTCCTGTGCATTTCTGTGCAACTCTGTGCAAAAATTCACCGCTCCAACTCCCCCGCTTTCGTTGACTTATCCCAATCGCGCAACCTAAGATGACTCGACCATGCCCGAACCGCCGTCTCTCGTCGGCCAAATCATCTCCCGTTATCGCATTCTGGAAAGGCTCGGCGGGGGAGGCATGGGCGTTGTCTATAAAGCCGAGGACCCGGACCTGCGCCGCTTTGTAGCCCTGAAGTTCCTTCCCGACAATGTAGCCAAGGATCCCGAAGCGTTGACGCGCTTTCAACGCGAGGCGCAAGCCGCTTCGGCACTCAATCATCCCAATATCTGCACGATCTATGAAGTTGGGCTTGAGGGCAATCGCCCCTATATCGCCATGGAGTTCATGGATGGCGTCACACTGAAAAACGGTATCTCCGGTCAGCCGCTCAGTACCGACATTCTTCTTTCTCTCGCCACCGAAATCGCCTATGCGCTCGATGCCGCTCACGCCGAAGGCATTGTCCATCGCGACATCAAATCCACGAACATCTTCATCACCAAGCGCGGCCACGCCAAAATTCTCGATTTTGGTCTTGCCAAGTTTGGCGCTAGCAACCGCTCCCATAGCCAGATCGAGTCGGAGGACACGCTCACCAGCCCGCTCTACGAGCAGCCCTACAGCTTGACCAGCCCCGGTTCCACTTTCGGCACCGTGGCGTACATGTCGCCCGAGCAGGTGCGCGCCCGGGAATTGGACGGCCGCACTGACCTGTTTTCCTTCGGTGTGGTTCTGTACGAAATGGCCACCGGCACGCTTCCTTTTCGCGGCGAGAGTCTCGGTGTGATCCTCTCCGCGATCCTCAACGACACCCCTATTCCCGCATCGCAACTGAATCCGAACTTGCCGCCGGAACTCGAACACATTATCAACAAGGCTCTGGAGAAAGACCGCAATCTCCGTTACCAAAGTGCCGCGGAGATGCGCGCGGATTTGCAACGGCTCCGCCGCGACTCGGAATCCGGGCGATTCTACGGCGTGGGCGCCTCTACAACCGGCGTTTCGGCGGTAACACGCAGCCGTTCTCTCGAGGCTTCCGCCTCGGCAAAGAGCCAGCCACCCGCGGCCGCTCCGCACAAAGTGCGGCGGTGGCCCACGATCCTCGCCGCGGCGGTCGGCTTTCTACTCGTAGCCGCACTCGTTGCTTCTTGGCTCGCCGCCCCGCTTCCTCCTTTAAAAGTCTCTGGGGCGCAGCAGATCACCAACGATGGCCGGCCGAAACTTCTGGCGGGCACAGACGGCTCGCGCCTTTATTTGCAGTATCAGTCGTCTATCGCGGACGGCTCTTCTTCCATTGGTCAGGTTGCCAGTACGGGCGGGGACGTCGTCCCTATCGCCGCTCCTTCGATCAGCATGCAGATTCTCAGCGTCGCTCCCGATGGCTCTTCGCTGCTGGTTTCCGACGAGCCCGGCACGGCATTCGACGGACCGCTGTGGGCTCTGCCGGTGCTTGGAGGACTGCCCCGTCGCTTGGGTGACGCCGTAGGCCACGCGGGAGCATGGTCGCCGGATGGACAAGAGCTGGTCTTCGCCAAAGGGAACGATTTGCTGGTCGCAAAAAGCGATGGCACCGATGCGCACAGGTTAGTCACGCTGGCGGGCTGGCCTTCTTCTCCAAAATGGTCGCCCGGTGGCAACTCGCTTCGCCTCACCGTTCGTGACCCCAGCACCAACGCTACATCGCTTTGGCAGGTTTCTGCAGATGGCCAGAACCCGCATCCCCTGCTGCCTGGCTGGCACAATCAGCCGTCGGAGTGTTGCGGCTCGTGGATACCGGGATCGCGGCACTTTATCTTCTCGTCGCAGGGCCGAATCTGGGAGCTTCAGGAGCACACCCACCTTTTCAAAAAGAGCACTTACGAACCCGTGGAACTGACCACCGGTCCCCTGGCTCTGTTTTCGCCGCTGCCCAGCAAAGACGGAAAGAAACTCTACGTCGTGGGGAGAACTCCGCGTGGCGAGTTGCTTCGCTACGATACGAAATCCGGCCAGTTTCTGCCCTTCCTCTCGGGCATTTCCGCCGAACACGTCAGCTTTTCAAAAGACGGCCAGTGGGTAGCCTACGTCACGTTTCCCCAAGGCACGCTCTGGCGTAGCAAACTCGACGGCAGCCAGCGCCTGCAGCTCACTTACCCGCCGCTCTATGTGTCTCTGCCGCGCTGGTCGCCCGACGGTAAGCAAATCGCGTTCTTTTCCACTACGGCCGGCAAGCCCGCGAAAATCTTCATCGTGTCTCCGGAAGGCGGAGCTGTTCAGGAGTTGCTCCCGGACGACAAGCAAGCCGAGGCCGACCCTCACTGGTCTCCGGACGGTACGTCTCTGGTCTTCGGTGGACTTTACGGCTCGGCGGTAACGGGAATTCGCATCCTCGACCTGAAAACCAATCAAGTCTCCACGGTCCCTGGTTCCGAGCAACTATTCTCCCCCCGTTGGTCTCCCGACGGACGCTATATCCTGGCGATCAGCTCCGATTCGCAAACACTGCTCGTTTACGACCGCTCCAAGCTGGTCTGGTCAAAGATCGTCCACGAGCGCAACGTCAGCTTCCCCAACTGGTCTAAGGATAGCCAGTACATCTACTTCCTCAGTTGGCCCGAAAATCCGGGGATTTTTCGCATTCACCTCACCGACCACGCCTTGGAGCGCATCGCCGACTTGAAGGACTTTCACCCTACCGGCTATTGGGACGACTGGATGGGCATGGACCCGGACGACTCCCCGCTGCTTCTGCGCGATACCGGCCTCCAGGACGTTTACGCCCTGGACTGCGAGTACCCCTAGCATTGGCTTCACACCTTGCGGAACACTCTTGAACAGCCGGGGACATTCCTGACATTTTAGACCGGGCACATTCCTGACAGTTTTGTCTCCGATCCGAGGGGATGGGGTGCAGGGGAAGGGGACACTTCCCCGTCCCTTGCCCCGCTCCGACAGAAATCCTTTTCTTTGG
>DATKPS010000156.1:0-30512 GCA_035524015.1 Candidatus Sulfotelmatobacter sp. | reverse complement strand
ACGTCAGTTGATGCATTTGCACTCGGAGGATTCCGATATGTCCAACTACGATTGGGTATTTTGGCTGAATCTCACCAACATCGCCCTCGGCGTGATTGTGGTGCTGGCGATCCTGCTGGTCGCTTACGGCGTTGTGTGGGAACTGGTGGTTCGCCACAAGAAGCACAGCGGTCTGCGCGACATGAACGCCGAGATGGATGCCATGTTGCACAACGAGTTCGCCCACAGCTTCCCCGTCCCCGAACTGGGGCTGACCATGGCCGATGGCGGCGAGCACGTGAAGTCCGACGCCATGCCAGCCAAAGACGAAAAGAAATCCAAGTAAGAGTAACGCCATGCCGTGCCCGTTTCTTAAAGAAGGTCGCGCGCAGTACTGCCACGCCGCTCCTCTGGGCAAGTTGATCCTGGAGGGGCCCGGGGTCTCGAGCAACGGCTTGTGCACCTCGCCGGAGTACTACCGCTGCGAGCTTGTGAACAAAGACGAGCCACGGCGGATGCGCTGCCCGCACCTGGAAGAAGTGCACGTGCAATATTGCGGCGTGAACGCTCCGACGAAGCTGATCCCCTTCAGTGAATCACAACTCTCCAGTTGCACCACCGGCGGGTTCCGCTATTGCCAATCGTATCTGACGCTCGCGAGCCCCCACGCCGCGACGCCTCCGTCCCCAGATCTTCTCTACAGCCCCAATCATTTCTGGCTGGCCGCGGAAGAATCCGGTCTTTGCCACATCGGCATCGACTCCTTCCTGGCCGCCTTCGTCGGGAATTTTGACGGCTTAACCTTCGTGACCACGCATGGCACGCAACGTCCCGTTATCGCGTTAACCGTCCACGGTGTGGAGTGGCCCATGACTTTCCCTAATCCGCTCCTGATTCAGAAAGTGAACAGCCATCTCCGCGGCGATCCCGCCCGTTTAACCGCCGATCCTTATGGGTCGGGCTGGTTGTTTTCCGGCTGGGAACTGCCCGGGCAGACCAAAGCAGGATTGATTTCCGGTCCGCCCGCAGCCGCCTGGCAGACGCAAGAAGAAGAGCGCATGGCGCAGCAGATTCATGAATCTTTGCAATTGCATTGCGACGGTGGCCGGCCGGTACGCGGTATCGGCCAACTGCTTTCGCGCCAGCAGCTCGTATGCTCGCTCCAACAATTTTTCTCCAGTCGAAATTGGGTGCCAAAGGACTAATCGTGAGGAGAGTTCTGCTTGTCTTTGGAATAGGATTCGCGCTCGCGCTCATCGGTGGCTGGCTAGTTTTCCCCCGGGTTCTGTACTTAGAAAAACCGCAGCCCTTCGATTTCTTCCACAAAACCCACGCCGAAAAATCCGGACTCACCGGATGCGACAGCTGTCACGTCGTCGGCAGCGACGGTCAATTCGCAGGGATTCCCCGCAATGACGTTTGCCTTGGCTGCCACTCCGACAAGCTCGGAAAGTCCGAAGCCGAAGCGCTGCTGGTAGACAACTACCTGAAGCAGGGAGACCAACCGGAATGGCTGATTTATTCTCAGCAGCCCGCGAACGTCTGGTTTTCTCACGCGATTCACACCCAGCGCGCGGGCTTGCAGTGCGTGGACTGCCACGGCAATTACGGCGAATCCGATCAGCCACGCGTCTATGAAGTGAACCGCATTACCGGATACAGCCGCGACATTTGGGGACACTCGATGTCGCGTCTCCGCCGCGCTCCAGGCGATGGCATGAAGATGACCGATTGCGAAAAATGCCATCGCCGCCACCACATCGAGGTTGGCTGCCTCGGCTGTCACCAGTGAAGGAGCGACCATGAAATTCTCCAGACGCGATTTGCTGATTGGCACCGCAGGAGCTACCGCAGGTATCGTGTTCACCCCCGTGCCCTGGAAACTGTTGGGCGACGTTTCGATTTGGTCGCAGAACTGGCCGTGGATTCCGCAGCCCGCGCATGGTCCCATCGAAACCACGCTCTCCGCATGCACGTTGTGCGCGGCGGGTTGTGGGATGCGCGTGCGCATGGCCGCTGGCTTTCCCGTTGGGATTTCCGGCGTCGCCAACCATCCGCTGACGAAGGGCGCGCTCTGTCCTTTAGGTTATGCCGCGCACCAGCTGAATTGGCATCCGGCGCGCCTGCTGCAGGTTCGCCACAGTGGACGCGCTTCCTCGTGGCCCGAGGCACAAGCGGCGTTAGCGGCAGCTTGCGCAGAAGGACCCATCGCGGTGGTGGATGGCCGGCCGGGAAGAGCTGCTTCCCTAACATTGGAAACTTTCGCGGCCAAACGCAACGGGAGCTACCAGACTGTGCTGGGGCCCGAGACCCAGGCGCTGGCGCCGTATGCGGCGTGGAGCGGTGTTCCTGCGTCGGCGCTCGGCTACGATTTGGAGAATGCGCGCACGATTGTCAGTTTTGGCGCGCCACTGCTCGATGGCTGGGGCACGCCCGGGAGATTCACACGATTGTGGAGCGCGCGTGCGGCCGGCCAATCGGACCCACAATTGCGGCTGATTCAGATTGAGCCAGTCTTGTCGCACACCGCGGCTCGCGCGTGGCGTTGGGTTGCCGTGCGCGAGGGAACACAAGACGCACTAGCTGCTGCGCTCGCTCGCGTCCTGGTAGAAGAGCATCTGGTGAAAGCGCAAGGGCCGCTGCCGGAGATGACCCTGGAACAAGCGGCGGTCCAAGCAGGCCTGCCCATCGCGGAGATTCGCGATTTGGCGCATGCCATGGTCGAGCATGGACCTACCGTGGTGATCACTTCGGACGGCGACCCGGCGGTCGCCGCGTTGAACGTTTTGCTTGGCGCCATCGGAACTCCCGGCGGGATCAGCCTAAAATCGAAAGTGAGTCCCCAGCACGGCGCAGCCTCCACCGCGTCCGCCAAGTTTCGCGCCACGCTGCTTGATGCCAGCGTTCCTTGGGATTTGATTCCACCGACGCAAGGAGAGGTCTTTCGCTTTGCGGCGTGGGATGGCGGCGGCAGTAAGGCCGATTGGCTGCTTCCCTCACCCGGATTCCTCGAAGAACTAACCGACATTCCGACAGCGCCGACTTCGGCGACGGAAACCTACACGATCGCCACCAATCTGCTGGCACAACCCCAGGAAACGCAGACCGCCGCTCAGTTTTTACGCAAGATCGATGCGTCGTTGGCGGACGTCGACAAAAGCATCCACGCGCGCTGCGAACAAATCTTCCAAGTCAAGCTGGGCACCATCTACGCCGGGCAAACCAAACCCGTGTCGCAGTTTGAGTCCGCCGCAAAAATGGAAGAACAACTGCGCAAGGGCGGTGTGTGGCTTGGTGAATCGCCGCGCAACGCCACACTTCACTGCACACTAAAAACCTGGCCCGCAACCTCTGCCCCAGCATCCCCCACGGATTGGACGTCCAGCTGGGCGCCACCGGTCTTGCCTCCACTAGCCTCCAAACTCTACCAGGAGTCCACCGTGCGCGAAGCACCGGCGGGGAGGCCAGCATGACCGCGCGTTATGGAATGGTGATTGATCTCGATCGTTGCACCGGCTGCGGAGCCTGCATGATTGCTTGCGCTGCCGAAAATAACGTTCCTCCCGCGGCTCCGCGAGCCACTTGGCGCACCGGAGTGACACCGATGCTGGTGCATACGCTCTCCAACGGCAAAGAAGGAGTGGACCGCCGCGAGGCGTTCCTCCCCATCGCCTGCATGCAATGTGAACACGAAACCCCCTGCGTCTCGGTTTGCCCGCAACAAGCGGTCGAACTCGACAAGTCCACCGGCATTGTGATGCAAATGCCGCAGCGCTGCCTCGGTTGCCGCTACTGCATGACCGCCTGCCCTTATCACGCCCGCTACTTCAATTGGTGGGATCCGCAGTGGCCTCCAGGCATGGAACACAGCCTGAATCCCGGCGTGTCCGTGCGCATGCGCGGCGTGGTGGAAAAGTGCAATCTGTGCCACGCGCGCTATCACGACGCGTTGCAAAAGGCCGCCGCCGCGGGAAAAAAGGAAATCGACCTTGCCGACTACGTTCCCGCTTGTGTGGAAGCTTGCCCCACCGGCGCCATTGCGTTCGGGAATCTGGCCGACCCGAACGATCCCGTAACGCTGGCCGCCAAATCGCCTGACGCTTTCCGTTTGCTGGAAGCAATCGGCACCGAACCAAAGATCCACTACAAAACCACGCAAGCCTGGATCCGAGCCCTGGCGGACCGCAAGGCCGCTCGACCCACGGAGGCCCAGCATGTCTGAAACTGCTCTTATCGATCGCCGCTGGATTGCACGTGGCGCCGAACGCGCCTCGACCTCGCGCTTTCTTCTTTGGCTCTTTCCCTGGGTTTGCCTGTTGCTCCTGGGAATTTACGCCGCGGGCTTGTGCTTCTACTACGGCTTGAACCAGACCAACATGGACAACCGCTTCGCCTTCGGTATGTGGATCTTTCTGGACCTGGCCATTATTGCCATGGGCGCCGGCGCGTTCTTCACCGGCTTCCTCGTGTACATCCTGAAGCAGACAGATTTAAAGCCGGTGCTGAACACCGCGGTGGTGGTCGGACTTACCTGCTATAGCGGCGCCGTCGCGGTCCTGATGGTCGACGTCGGCCAACCCCTGCGCGCCTGGTTCACCTTCTGGTATCCCAACACGCACTCCATGCTGACCGAAGTGACCTTCTGCATCTCCTGCTACTTGTTGGTGCTGATTCTCGAATACATTCCCGTGCTGGTGCAAAATCGCCAACTGCGCCACATTCCCTCGTTCCTTGTCTTTGAGCACCAGGCGCATAAGCTCGTGCCCGTTCTGGCCGGGGTCGGCGCATTCCTCTCGTTCTTCCACCAAGGATCGCTCGGCGGCTTGTACGGCGTGCTCCGCGGTCGGCCCTTTGCTTACCGGCAAGGCTTCGCCATCTGGCCTTCGACCTTCTTCCTGTTCATTCTGTCCGCAATTGCGGTAGGACCGAGCTTCCTGATGCTGGTCGTCGCCGCCGCCGAAAAAATCACCGGACAGACCCTCGTGGACTTCGGCGTGTACCGGAAGCTTGGTTTCATTTCCGGGGTGCTGCTGGCGCTTTATGTGGCCGCGAAGGCCATCGACACGTACGTTTGGCTGAACATCACCTCGCCACGCTTGGGCTTTGGCCCCTGGGATTATTACTCCTATTGGCCACTCAGCTCCACGTTCCTGTTCACTGCCACCGTGCCCTTGGGATTGCTCCCAGCCATTCTGTTCATCGTGCCGCGCACGGCACGTCATCGCGGACTATTGCTGCTAGCCGCGGCGCTCACCTGCTGTGGCGTACTGCTCAATCGCTTTGTCATGACCGTGCAGACACTAGCGCTGCCCACGCTGCCCTTCGACCCCTTCCTGAAGTACATCCCGAGTTGGCAAGAGGTCGCGACCTTTGGCGGAGTCCTGGCGTACGGCGTGATCGTGTACTCCCTGTCTTACCGCTATCTACCCCTGTTCGAGGCAACGAAAGGAGAAGCTAAGAATGTTTCCCTGGACTGATGGATTTCACTGGACACCTACGCACATTGTTTTTCTTTCGTTGTTCGGCGCGGCGCTCTCGGTCATTCTGGCCACGGCCGTGTGGGGTTTGTGGAACACACTGAACGCTTTCCGCCAGCACCTGGCGGCGGCCACCTGCTGGCGCCAGAATTTCGGTGAGTTGCCCGCCACCGAACGCCGCTGCCGCCACGAATTGGCCGGACGGGTGCCCTCGCGCTTGTGCGATCACGCCTTCGATTGCCGCACCTGCCCGAATTATGAGAAATTCGCGGCCCTTCCCGCGAACGTGCCGGCAAGCCGCGCCGGAGTCAGCTACTCGGACAATTTGCTCTATCATCGCGGCCACACCTGGGTGCGCAGCGACTGGGACGGCACCTTCGCTGTCGGACTCGATCCGTTCGCGCAGCATCTGGTGGGCAGCCCCGATGCGGTGCAATTGCCCGACGTGTGCGACGAGGTGGAGAGCGAAGGGATCGCTTGGACCATGATCAAGAATGGCCACAAAATCCGCGTGCGCGCCCCGCTCGCTGGCACCGTGATTTCCACCGGTGGACCTGACCGCGACTTCTATCTGAAGATTCTTCCCCACGGCCAACCGAATCTCCGCCACCTGTTGAAAGGCCCCGAGGTAGCCGGATGGCTCGCCGCGGAAGTAGACCGCCTCCAAATGCAAATGTCCAACGGGAAAGCCACCTTGGCCGACGGCGGCACGCTCATGCCGGATTTAATGGATACCGAGCCTGGTGCAGATTGGGACGCGGTGCTTGAGTCCACTTTTATCGACCGCTAATTTTGACTATTTTCTTCGACAGTCGCGCCATCAGGAAAGCGCGCAAGTCGGTTGACAATTCCGCCCGCAGCAGCGCATATACTTCCGTCGGCGTATCGGCAACAAGCAGCTCGTTTTACAGATGAGCGCTCAGTGGGTGATTTCATAGCGCTTCAGCTTGTCGTACAATGTCGAGCGGTCAATCCCAAGCGCCATCGCGGCTTCTTTCACGTTGCCCTGTTTGCGCTCCAGCACCGAGATAATCGCGCGCCGCTCCAATTCGGACAGCGGCACATCCGGCACATCCCAGCTTTGCGTACCTTGCTTGCGTTGGGTCAGCCAGGCGAAATCGCCGTCTTCCAAAGTCCCGTTGTGCGATGTGACGATGGCGCGCTCGATCACGTTTTCCAATTCGCGCACATTTCCCGGCCAGTCGTAGTCGATCAGAAGTTTCAACGCATCGACGGAAATGCCGCTGATATCTTTGCCCAGTTCGGAAGCAATGCGCTGCACGAAGTGCTCCGCCAGCAGGGGAATATCTTCGCGCCTTTCGCGCAGCGGCGGTATGTGGATTTCGATTACGTTCAGCCGGTAGTACAGATCGTCGCGGAAGCGTCCTTCCTTCACTTCCTCGGGCAGATTCTTGTTGGTCGCTGCAATCACACGCACGTCGACACTCACCTCATCGGTGCCGCCTACGCGATAGAAGCGCCGTTCTTGCAGCACGCGCAACAAATCCGCCTGCAATTTTCCGGAAATATCGCCAATTTCATCCAGAAAAATCGTGCCGCCATCGGCCAACTCAAACTTCCCTTTGGTTTGTCCCTCGGCTCCGGTGAAGGACCCTTTTTCGTGCCCGAACAGTTCGCTTTCCAGCAACGTTTCCGTCAACGCGGCGCAACTGACGCTGACAAAAGGCTTCTCTGCCCGCGACCCGGAATAATGGATCGCCCGGGCGACCAGTTCCTTCCCGGTTCCGCTTTCCCCGCGGATCAACACGGTGCTGCGCAGGCTGGCGATTTCCTGGGTCAACGCCAGGATTTCCTCCATGCGTGGATTCTTGGTGATGATGTCGTGATGCTTGTACTGCCGGCTGATTTTTTTGCGCAAAATCACGTTTTCGCTTTGCAGCTTTTTCAACTTCAGAATCCGCGAAACCAGCATAGAGATTTCCTGTGGGTGGCACGGCTTCACGATGTACTCTTGCGCGCCTTCTTTCATGGCCTGGATCGCGGTGTCCACCGTAGCATACGCGGTGATGATGATGATCGACGAGTCCGGCCGGACCCGCCGCATTTCCATCATCGTTTCGATGCCGTCCATGCCCCCCGGCATCTTCAAGTCGATAAAGCAAATGGCGTAGTCGGTCGCCTTCGCCAAATCGAGCGCCGCTTGCCCGTTCGCCGCCGTGTCCACGCGATACCCGTCTTCGCGTAGCCACGCCGCCATGGATTCACTCATCACTTCTTCGTCGTCAACCACCAATATGGGCCAGACCTTCTTCATGACTTTTCTCCATCTGGAGTTGTAAACCTGCGAACCAGGTGCGCCCCGCAATGCCCGCAATAGCGCTGTTCCTTGCTGTCGACCAACCCGATGTGCGTCGCCAAACTCATCACACACTTCCCTTCCGCACAGTGCGTCAGTCCAAACGTGTGTCCCAGTTCGTGCAACACTTCTTTCACCAATCGTTCCCGCAACACATTCTCATCCGCCGGCAACCCATAAAATTCTTGCCGCAACCGCGCCAGCGATACCACCGCCACCGCTCCATCCAATTGCGCCTGACCGAACACAAACGTCAGCGTGGGAATCGCCAAGTCCCCCTCGGTTACTCCCAGAATGCGCGTGGCGTCGGCCGGCGCACTGCGCGATACCGCCTTCATGATCTCCACCGATTTGTACTGGCCACGCTTCGTGTCGAAACTGTCGGCAGGAAAGTCCAGTGCCGCCAATCGGCGCACCGGCCACGGACACCATTCCCCGATGGTGGCCTCGACCCACTCCAGCGCCGCCTTCGGCACGCTTCCAATCGCAACCAGGTAGACCACCTTCACTCGGCATGTACCTGCACTTCTTTCTGTTCTGGCGCGACAATCCGCGCCTTCAGCGGCAGCGTCACCGTGAACGAGGTTCCTTCGTTCCGCCGGCTGGCCACTTCCACTTCGCCATCATGTGCCCGCACGATTCCGTAAAGCACCGCCAAGCCCAGGCCAACCCCCTTGCCCTCAGGTTTCGTGGTGAAGAAAGGATCGAAAATCTTCGACATATTTTCCGGGGCAATTCCCTCGCCGGTGTCGCTCACGCAAAGTTCCGCATTTTCCCGGTCCGAAGTTACGCGCGTGCGGATGCGCAATTCCCCGCCGCCTTTCCCTTGCATCGCCTGCGCCCCATTCAGAACCAGGTTCAAAATCACCTGCTGAATCTGCGATGGGTCGCATTCGACCAGGGGTAAATCCGGCTGTAAATCCAGCACGCTTTCCGCGCTGATCAGTTTCAGTTTATGGCCCACCAGGCCCAACGTGCTGGTGACCAGCTTGTTCAGATCCGCCGGTACACGTTGCGGCTTGGAGCGCCGCGAGAACGCCAACAAGTCGGAGACAATGCGGCCGACGCGCGCTGTCTCCGTGGAAATCGACCCGAGATACTTGCGAAATTCGGCTTCGCGGCCGATCGGGAACTTGCCGTTGACCATCAACCGTTCCAGCAAAATCGACAGATTCAGCACCCCGGAAACGGGATTATTGATCTCGTGGGCTACGCTGGCGGCCAATTGTCCCAGCGAAGCCAGACGGTCGTTCTGCAGCAACTTGCGATGCGCCAGTTGCAGTTGTGCGGTCCGTTCGGCGACCTTGCTTTCCAGGGTCTGCTGCATTTCGTTCAGTTCGTCCACCGCCACTTTCAAGCGTTCCCGCATGCGATTGAACGAATCCACCAGCTCATCCAACTCCTGGCTGCGGCGCGAAATTTCGATGGTGCGGTCCAGTTGCATGGCGCTGACCGCGCGCGTGCCTTTGATCAGTTCCTGGATCGGCGTAGCCACAAAGCGCCGGGTGAACAGAATCACAAAGCCCGCGCCAATGATCACCACCATCGCCGTGGATAAAATCGTTTGCAGGGTGATGGAACGCGTCTGTTGCTGCACCGGGTCCAGCCGCAACGCCACGTCCAGCACCCCCAACACGTGCGTGCTCGCTTCGTGCGCGTGGCAGCTGGCGTTGCTGCACGCCGGTTCGTTGTAAATCGGCGTGACGATGTTCAGCGTTTTCGTCCCGTTAGGCGAGGTGCCATAGCGTACACGCGAATTCACCGCCGGCTTGGTGCGAATCGGCGTTGCGCCGTGGCAGCTGACGCACACCTCATTCGACGGACTGGTCAGGCCGGGCTGCTCGTTGGCGTCCGTGGAAAACACCAGCCGCCCTTCGCGATTGAACATGCGGATGCGGTCTACACCGTGCTTGTCGGCGATCACCCGCATGCTTTCGTACGCCCCTTTGCGGTCATCGTCGAGCATGGCGTGCCAGGTAGCGCTGGTGACCGAGCGCGAAAGCTGGTCGGCTCCTTGCACCATGGTTTCGACCAGGTGATCCTTCTGCATCCGGAAATTCAGGAAGCCGCTGACGCAGCTAATGGCCACAATCAGTACGGTGAGCGAGAGAATCAGCTTGAAGTCGAGTCTGCGGGGCATCATTAGGCCCTTCGCACCTCAGGGTTGTATGACCGAGACACACTGCGACCACGGTCAGGTTGTAGCCATCATGTCTACTACCGAGGCTATAGGAGGGCGTGCCTAGGAACAGTGACTCGCAAATACAAAATTTGTGACCCAGGTCACTCGGATGGCGGCTGCCCCAGGTTTAGTGTGCGAATCTGGGTCTTGGGGTGCGTCAGCATTTCTCACCGGATCCGAGTGCTCTACCCTTGGAGCGCCCTACGATGGTTCGCTCTAACGCCTAGGTGACCACAGCAAAAGAACCCGACCCGAACCCATTACCTTATAGTACTCAACGCTTAAGTGACGGTGATGAAAATCACTGCAAAGCAACCCGAGCCCGCCGCACCCTGAAGCTAGGCTTGGCCAGGATGCCAGATAGCATGGGCAAAACACGCACGCCGCGGCGAACCGCTGGCGAACTCCTCCAAAACGCTAAGGAAACCGCCAAAATCGAGCAGATTTGGCACGTCTTGGGCCCCGCCAGATTGCGTGAACCGTCGAAGAAATATGACTACGTCGAGGAACTGGCCTATCTTCAACTGGAATTAATCAAACTTCAGGAATGGGTGCGCATGAAAGGGCTGCGCGTCTGCGTGCTCTTTGAAGGCCGTGACGCCGCCGGCAAAGGCGGTGTGATTAAGCGCATCACGCAAAGCCTCAATCCCCGCATTTGCCGTGTGGTGGCACTCGGTACCCCAACCGAAAAAGAGCGTGGTCAATGGTATTTTCAGCGCTATGTCGCGGAACTGCCCGCTCGTGGAGAGATCGTGCTCTTCGACCGCAGCTGGTATAACCGCGCCGGCGTTGAGCGCGTGATGGGCTTTTGCACCGAAGACGAGTATCGCGAGTTCCTCCGCTCCTGTCCGGTCTTCGAGAAGATGCTCATCCGCTCCGGAATCATTCTGGTCAAATATTGGTTCTCTGTGAATGACGAGGAGCAGGAGCGGCGATTCCAGGAGCGCATGAGCAACCCCATCAAGCGTTGGAAGCTCAGCCCCATGGACCTGCAATCCCGAAAGCACTGGGTGGACTACTCCCGAGCCAAAGACGAAATGTTCGCCCGCACGGATACCAAAAAGTCGCCGTGGTACGTGGTGAATGCCGATAATAAGAAGCGCGCGCGCCTCAACTGCATTGCCCATCTATTACGCCAAGTCCCCTACCACCACATGACTCCAGTAGAATTCGCCCTTCCGAAGCGCCAGGCAACCAAGTACAAGCGACCAAAGATGTCCACCCAACGCTTCGTCCCCGAAGTCTATTAGCGCCATAGCAGCGTGCACGCGCTCCCATTATATTCGGACCATGCCGGGTGCCCAGGTTCGGTGTGGGAACCTGGGTCTTGGGGTTGCTTTCGGCGTGCGAACGAATGCTCGCGGTTCACTTTGAGGCACTGGCTCCCGTGGTCGGCTCCGAGGAGGCGTCAGCAATTTTGGTGATGTGGGAAGCTTGCAGGCGGTAGCCATTGCGCGTGCGCACGTGGCAGTTCTTCAGCCGCGGGGCATTGAGTTTTACCGTGATGCTGCGCCAACCCCGATTGGGATTCGGCTGAGGATAGTAGCTCAGCGAATACAGGTGAGCCAGATCGTCGCGGATGGACGCGAACGCGCGTTGTTCATCTTTCCAGCTTCTCGCGAAGTAAACTTTGCCTCCGGTGGCCGCGGTCATGCGTTCGAACACCGCCGTGGAGATGGGCTCCAGCTCGGCTTGCTGTGTGCTCACCATATAAATGGCTGTACCGGTGGATTGCGCCAGTTCCGCCACATCTTCGGGTGGCACGATACTGGCGTTGTCTGGTCCGTTGGAGAACACCACGATGACTTTCCGCCCGGTGTATTGCGCCGCATCCTTCACCGTGAGCAGCAAACAATTATAAAGAGCTGCATCGTCTCCAGCGACGGTAGAGCGGATGCCGCGGAGCACCTGTTCCCGTTCCGCAGTCAGCCGCGTGGCACGAGACAAGTCCCGGCTATAGGAATAGAACGCGATGCGGTCGGCACTCTCCAGCGAACGGATGAAATCCGACATGGCGTCTTGCGCAAAAACAAATCCGCGATACATATAGTTGCTGGTGTCGAACAGCACAAACACGTTGGCTCCGGTGATCACGGAATTTAACTCTGCGGCAGACAATTTCGCTCCAGGGTCGCTCGGCTTCTGATCGCTCGCGGTTTCCCCGTTCGCCGCAGCCGCCACCAGTTGCCGCGACGGCTCATTCCCTTCCCCGAACGTGGCGACCTTTTGCGGAATGCCATCTTCCATGATGGTGAAATCGCCTGGCTGCAAGCCGGTAACGTAATTCCCGTGATTGTCGGTGACCGCAACGTTGAGTTGCACCAGGTCGACCGTTACATGAATGTGCGAATCCAGGGACACCGGCGGCTCCTGCGCATTGCTTGCCGCCGCCAGACCGAGAACTAAGCCAAGACAACTGGCCAACGTGAAAATGGGCATTCGCTTCGAGATCACCATACGAGTCTCCCTAAAGATCCGGGCAGAAACTTTTCGGTTAATTGCGCGCCTGCGCGGCTCCGGCCACCCAAGAGATTTTTCCCTCGCGCACCTCATCGCCAGTCTCATGCAACGCCCGCAAAGTGGCCGGCCAGTCTTCCAGTTCGCTGGCGGCAATGCGCTCGACCATCCGCCGCGTCAGATCCGGCACCATACGATTCAGCTCCACCGGCGAATAGCCCATCTCGTCCGCCAGACGCGCCCAATACAGATTCCCGGACTCCCAGCACTCGCCCATGAGCCGGCTGTAGTTGCCACCGAGAGCCGGAAACGGCCGGACATTGATCAATTCGCGGCCATAGGATTGCGCAAAGACCGGATGCAGCACGCCGAAGTCGTGAGAAAGCTTGTCGAGGTTGACCTCTTTCGGATCCACGGAGTTGAGCGCGTCCAGTTCTCGCGCGGCGGCACTGGCGTTACGCAGATCCGCCGGGTACTTCTGGCGAAACTCGGAGGCCAGATAAAAACTGTCGGACGGGAAAATACCCGCGAGCACCTCTGCGGTGTTGCCCGCGCGCAACGTTTCTTCCAGCCAGGCAGAGCGCTCTGGAACCATGCGGTCGGAAAGAACTGTAAGCACTTTGCCGCGCAAGCCCTCGTCGCCGGCCGCAGCCACCAGCAGCTGTTCCCCCGAACGCTGATACAGGGCCACCGCATGCACTTCGTTGCGCGTCACGTTCCACCAACGGGGAACCACCGCATTGCTCAACAGCCCAGGCACAAATTGTTGCCAAATCAGCGCCTGGACGTGATCCGGGGCGATAAAGTCCTGCTCGGTCTCCGCCAGCACATACGACAGGTCCGCCAGCGAACCGATCAGATGCGCGCCACCGCCCGCGGGAGAACCCGCGCCAAACAAGCGGGGGGTTTGCCAGAGGTGCTCGGCTCCGATCACGGTATCGCCGGAAAAGTCGTGAGAACGAACGAACAACGGATTGTGGTGCAGCACCTGAGAATTGGGAGGTTCGTAATAGGCGTAGTTCAAGCCCACCAGGCTGTCGCGGAGGAAGGTTGCCAAGTGACCGCGAGCTTCTTCGAGCTGTTTCGGGGAGGCCGGGGCCTTAATGACCTTGGCAACGTCGGTCTTCATCTGCTGCTCGGTGTGCCGATTGTTATACGTTCCCGCAGCCCAACGATTTCTCTCACTGCTGGTAAAGATCGGACGGGGCATTTCAAATTCCCGGAGTTCCCCCGCCAAGGCTTCCAGTTCCTGCTTGTTCACGTTGCCGCCCTGTTCCATCTTTTTCAGACCGTCGTCGAGCGCAAACAGCGTGTCGAAGTAGATCAAGCGCTGGTCATCGACCACGGCACGCATGCGGGCGGCGATTTCCCGGTGCATTTGCTGCCCTTCGGTGCTGGTCTGGTGAGCGCCGGCAAGGAGATCGATCAATTCCTCCTCGGAGCCGGCGGGCTTTCCGGTGGCCTGAAACACCTCGCCAAGAGAAGCGCGTCCCGCGGTGACCAGTTGCGTGTCGCTGGTGATATGTGCGAAGGGCTGAATCACCGCTGTCCAAGAGCTATTCAGCTGGGCGGCATCAATTTGTCCTTGGCGCGCCAGAATTTGCCATAGTCCAACATTGGCCTGGAAAATTCCCATGGCGTTGCCGCGCAGTGTATGGTCCGATATTTTACCCAGTGACTCCGCCGTGTTCAGGAAATGGATGATCGCGTCGTCGTTTAGCTCCGGAAATTCGTTGAAAATCAAATATTGGTCGCTGAAATCCGCGTACTTTTGCGCCATCAAAAATACGACCCCAGGGCTGAGCCGACGTACCGAGCCGCGCTGGCGGTCCAATTCGCTCAGGCAAAGGTAAGCCTGAACCGGGCCGAAATCCGTCTCCGTGCGAGCCGATACAAACAAGGCTTCCGCAAGCTGGTTGGGATTTTGCAGGCTGCCGGAATGTTTCAGCCAGCCACGTACCGGCCGCGAGTCCGGCTCTGCGCGAAAGATCTCACCCCACGTGTGCACATTACCGGGGACATACGGGTCGCCGTTGGCGTCCCATTGCATGCGCGTCACCAAAACCATTAACGCGGGCGCCGGGCGAAACGCCACTCGCGCACTGGCATCGGCGGAAGTTCCGGGATAGCGAAACGCTGCGTAATAATTCTTGATGCGCTGACCCGTGGCGAAGTGCGCCTGTTGACTTTGGTTGGTGCGAGCCAGAGCATCGTAATACGCCGCAAGCCAACCATGATCCTTGGTCAGCAAGTGGGAAACAAACTCCGCGGGATTGCGCGGACTGGCGCCCACAAGACCCTGCCATTCTTTTTCCGCGGCTTTCCCGCCAGGAACAAGCACCGCGCCATCGCGGATGCACAGTTGACTCCCATAGAGGTCCAGCGTATTCGCCGCGGGCAACAGGTTGGCCAGGCCAATGTTTTTCTGCAGGATGGCGCGGGTCTCCGGCTCGATGCGCGACATCGCCCAATACAGCCGCGCCACATCTTCTCTGTACAAAAGACTCTCTAACAAACTGCTTCGCGGCTCACCCTTGCTCGCCGAGGCATTCAGCCAATCCGCTGCTTGGAACAGGGCAGGAACCGAGCTGCCGGCATAGCCGTAGTTAAAAGGCGCGTCTCGCTGCAGCGCTTCCTCCAATTCGAGGAGAGGAAATCCCGAGTCGATGGTGAGAAAGGCTCGTTCCGGATCGGCGGTCACCAGGCTCATGGATTTCTTTCCGCACTCCCCCAATTCCTTGTAACCAAGCGCGCGCAACAGGGGCTGAGCATCTTTGCAGCCGTTAACGCGGAGAGCGGCATTTTGTGCGGCTAAACCGGTCAGTTCTCGGGACTGTTCCACATAGCGCCGCACCAGAATCAGATATTCCGTGGGCCGGCCCATCTGGTAACCGTGGAGCACGACATTATGAGCGAGCAGCGGCAGCACGTCTTGCGCAGAAATCGCCAAGCTGAGACCGCTCATGCGCAGGAAAGAGCGCAATGGTCCGGGAATGGTCACGGTTTCGTCCGGCGCAGTGGGAGGAGTAACGGCCTGCTTCGCGTCCGCAGGAGGGGTTGCTTGGGATTGCGCACGGCTGACAGGCGCGAGAATCTCGTGGGCGAGTCCGCAGATGCCCAATAGCAGGAGAAAGGATGCGGCTTTCACGGTTTGCCCCCGGCCAACCCAGGCGAGGCGGACGCCTTCAGGGTACTGGTGGAGGAGGAGTTTACTCCTCCGGGCGGCGTTATCCAATTAACATTTTTTAAAGAAAGGCCGCGTCAGGGAGAGGCTGTAGACCGCAGGATTTCGCTACCGAGGACCCCCAGCTAGAGATCGACGATTTGATTCACGGCGTAAATTGCTTCGCCACGGCACCTTTTGCAGCGCACCGGAAAGACCTTGGATTGCAAATCCCGGTGGAAGCCCGATTCGTTCTGTTCGATGGCTTGAGCGCGCAAGAGAAGTGAATGCGATAGCCGCACAGGCTTCCCGCAGTACTTGCAATGGATACCGCGCCGCTGATCTTCTTGTATTGCTAAGACATACATAAAATCCCCCCGAAAGAATGATGAAAGCAGAAGCGAGGCTACGTGAGGGGAAACCAGGTGTCGATGACCAGCAGCACAGCCCACTGGTTGGCCTGACCCGAAGGCACTCAGACGGCCGCTAGGCTCGGTCTCCCCGCTCTTCGCGATTGCGGGTGTGGATGGAACCACGCACGGTGTGGGTTCGGGTACAGAAGATGAAGTAGCAACCGGGAGAGTTAACGGCCAATTCCGTCATCCTTTGATAGGCATTCCCGAGGCCTTCGACGGCTTCGATCCATAGCGCAGCGTTGTTGAGGTGCCCGGAAAAAATATCGTAGGTGGTGTCAGACATGGCAGCTATCGGCACGTTAGCGGAAACGAAGATGAGAACACCATACACGCAATGCCGGATTTTGCGTGAAGACCTGGCCTGATCATTGGTTGCCGGGGATCGCCGGTCGCGGTAAATGCCGGGCAAACAGAAATTGCACTTGGGCTAGCAACCAGCTCTGCGCCGCGAAGCCGTGTTGAGGGAGGCACGCCGGGGCAGGTATGCCCGCCTCCCTTTTTCCCTTCCTTCTAAAGGGAGCCAAGAAAGTCTAATTCCGACCGGCGCAGAGATGCAAACAGTTCTGAGGGCCCGAGCAGGAAGGGCGTAGCCCGTGTGGAAAACTCGGCGTTTGTTTGGGCGCACGCCGCGTAGTCCTAACTCTAGAGGTCATAGTACAAGAAAAACTCGAATGGGACTGGCCGCAGGTTGACGGCCGCTAGCTCCCGTTCTCGTTTGTAGGTGATCCACGTTTCCAGCAGATCAGGGGTAAACACGTTGCCCTCGAACAACCACTGGTGGTCCGCCTCCAAAGCATCCAACACCTCGCCGAGTGAACCGGGTGTGCTCTTGACCTTCTTGGCTTCGGCGGGCTCGAGTTCGTAAAGGTCCTTATCGATCGGGGCGCCGGGGTCGATGCGGTTGCGAATTCCATCCAGACCCGCCATCAACTGCGCCGCAAAACACAGGTAAGGGTTACTAGCCGGATCGGGACAGCGAAATTCCACGCGCTTCGCTTTCGGACTCTTGGAATAAATGGGAATACGCACAGCCGCGGAGCGATTACGCTGCGAGTACACCAGGTTGACCGGAGCTTCATAACCGGGGACGAGCCGGCGATACGAGTTTGTCGTCGGCGCGCAAAAACCAAGCAGCGCCGGGGCATGCTTCAGCAAGCCACCGATGTAATATTTGGCGGTCTGGCTGATCTGGGCATAGCCCTTTTCGTCCCAAAACACATTGTCTTCACCGTTCCACAGGCTTTGGTGCACGTGCATCCCGGAGCCATTATCGCCGAAGATCGGCTTCGGCATGAAGGTAGCGGTTTTGCCGTGCTTTCGACAGACATTGCGAATGATGTATTTGAAGTGCATGACGCTATCGGCCATTTTCGTCAGCGTGGTGAAGCGCATGTCAATTTCGCACTGCCCCGCGGTGCCAACCTCATGGTGGTGCACCTCAGCCGAAACACCTACGTCCCTCAGCTTCAGGACGATCTCCGAGCGGATGTCCTGAAGCGTATCGGCGGGGGGAACCGGAAAGTACCCTTCTTTGTGGCGCAATTTGTAGCCCAGGTTGGGATTTTCCTGCCGGCCGGTGTTCCAGACCCCCTCGTTGGAATCAATAAAGTAGTAGCCAGAATGAGCGGTCTGGTCAAAGCGGGCTTCATCGAAGATGTAGAATTCCGGCTCTGGGCCCCAGTAGCTCCGCTCCGCCACTCCGCTGTTTTTCAGATAATTTTCAGCTTTTTGCGCCACATAACGCGGGTCACGGCTGTACCGTTCGCGGGTGACCGGATCGATCACATTACAAATCAAACTCAGTGTCGGAACTTCCAGAATGGGATCGACACACGCACTCTCCGGATCGGCCATCAACAACATGTCGCTTTCGTGGATCATCTGGAATCCACGGATGCTCGATCCATCGAAACCAATGCCCTCGGTAAACAGTTCCTCGCTCAAATCTCCGGCGGGAATCGAGAAGTGCTGCCAGACTCCGGGAAGATCGATGAACCGTAAATCCACGATCTTGATGCCTGCCTCGTGCACCAGTTTCTGTACTTCATGGGAAGTCTTGGGCATGAATTCGGCCTCCGAAATCGCAAGGAGTTCTTCTCGAAAAGTACAGCGAATCTGAAATTACTTATGTGATTTCAGTCACTTCTAGTTACGGAAAAGGCCCAGAACCATTATTGAATTCCCTGGCCGTTGGTTTTCCGTTGGCTCTTGCCTTTTGTAGCAGCGGCTTTACGCCGCTTTTCGCCGTTGCTTCAACTGGGTCTGTGCGCACCTTTGCAGTACGCGCGCCGTGAACAGGGCTTCAGAGCGGCCTGAGACAAATAGCAGGAGAAATTGCCAATGGTCCGTGGTTGCGCAGGTCAGCTCTCGGCGCGATACGTCTCGCTGCTCGAACTCCGCTGATTGATGGCATAGAGCGCAAGTTCCAGCCGAGTGGATACGCCGAGCTTGTTGAAGATGCGAAAGAGATAGTTGCGTACGGTGTGCTCGCTGAGACGAAGTTCGCGAGAAATGTCGCGGTTGGTGCGGCCTTCTGCGACAAGTTGCACCAGGCCGAGTTCGCGGCTGGTGAGCAACGTGGCGCCCCGCGCGTCGGTAATCGCGGGTGGCGCACTTTCCGCAACGGATTCCAACAAGAAACTGAGTTGCTGGCTATTCGCCCAAACTTGCCCTTCGTGAACCTTTTGGATGCATTTTGGGAGCATGTCAAATGGATCGTCTCGCGAAAACACCCCCCGGGCGCCCGATCGAAACGCCTCGACCACCAGGGCGCGCTCGGAGGCCTCCAAAAGCATGACGATGCAAACCCGCCGGTCGATTTCACGAAGCTCGCGGGTGACACGAAAGCCGGCGGTGGGGCCGTCCTTCAGGGAACTGCTGACGATGCAAACATCCGGACTGGTTAGCTTGAAAGCGTCCGAAAATTCGCTGGATTCGACAACGGAGGCGGTAACAGTGATGTGACGACAGCGGCGAAGGGCGGTCTCCATCAGGTTACAGCCCATCCGAGAATGCTCGGCGACCAGGAGCGAGATCGGGCAGCCAGGCTCGAGAGCTTCGTGCATTTTTTGCACCTCAATGAAATTAGAGTTGGGCTGGAGGGCGAACTGAGGGCTGAAGTTACAGGCTAGGTTTTCGGACAGCGTGTGGAAAATAGCTGGTAAGTGAAAAAACTGCCCGGTCAATCGGTCTAAGTCCCCTGTTTTGCAGTGGCCGTAGTACCAGAAACTGATGGCCACAAGCTGTAGGTGCAATGAGACTGCCAATCACGGCACAACCAGTCGCAGTGAATAGGAACATTTGACTCCGTGAGCGCGGCGCGTTTCTGCAGTCATTGGAGACAGAAATACGCCGGAGTTCCGGGAGAGATTCGCCCCGATCCACACGAAAAAGCTGTGTCTCTATGCCATCAGGCGATTGCGCGAGGCACGGATAGGAACGCATCGACCTTGGAAATTCAAACATTCCGCTTCTTGTCGATCTTCGCTCCGCACCGCTAGGATTCGAGCGTGATGCACCCTGATGGCATGCGCCAAGTGGGCCGCGAAGCGACAAACACTCCGGTCATCTTCGAGGGACAGAAGGAGTCGCCCACGAACCGAAGAAGACATCTGCGCTATCCGTTGCGAGCCGCCATCGTTTATCGATGGCGCGACGAGCAAGGTGCGGAACGCCAAGGAAGAGGATGGGCCCAGGACCTGAGCGAAGAGGGCGTGCTCGTGCTCAGTGAGAATTGCCCCAAAATCGGCGACTTTGTAGAGTTGACCGTGCGTGTCGCTTCCCCGCGACCGCCTGCACCTTCGTCAACCTTAATAATCGACATGAACGGGAAAGTGATTCGGATGCTGAACGAATCCGGTCAGGGGAAAAGTTTGGGCTTTGCGGTCCGGAAGCGGAGCACTGGTTGCGAAGTGGACGGCATATCCCCGCTGTCATGGCAGGACCGCGGGTTGGCGAGTTCGAGAAGGAATTGAGCCAGCGGTGAAGTAGGCGAGGTTTTCGCAGTGGGCTCAGGCTGCTGTGAGTCACACGGCGAAGCTTTATGCAAAATCGAGAAACGGAAATGCACGACACCGCGGCTTCGACCGAGTGGCAATGGCATGCGGTACACACACGGCATCAGTACGAAAACCGGGTGAACGGATTACTGCGGACCAAGGGGTTTGAAACATTCTTTCCGACGTTCAGCAGCCTGCACAACTGGAAAGACAGAAAGAAAGAGGTCCTGGAGGCGTTATTTCCGGGATATCTGTTTGTGGCTAATGTCGGAGAGCAATGGCTGCAGGTGGTGTCGACTCCGGGAGTCTGCGGCATCGTTTCGTTTGCGGGGATGCGCGCGGCAATTCCGAACGAAGAGATCGAAAATCTGCGGCGCGTGGTGGCGAGTCCCTATGTGCTGGAGCCCCATCCTTATCTGAAAGAAGGCGATTGCGTTTGCGTGAGTCACGGACCGCTCGTGGGTGTCCAAGGGATTTTGGTTCGCAAAGGGAGCTCGACCAAGCTGGTTCTGTCGGTGCAAATGCTGGGCAGATCAGCTTCCGTGGAAATCGATGGAAAGGACGTGGCCCCGGTGTCGCTGCCGCGGCCGGCGGAGCGAAGGGATTTGGCGCAAGTGCAGACATCGTCGAGAAACGCACTCTAACAAGCACCTTCGAGCAACAGCATGCCAACCACTGAATGCACAGACAAAGCAACCGGCCAAGCGGCTTTACTCGGCTTTTTTGGTTTGCGGGAACAGCCATTCGGTGTGACCCCGGATCCCCGCCTGTTGTATTTGACGAATTCGCACCGCGAGGCGCTAGCTTCCCTGATTTATGCCATCGAAATGAAACGAGGATTTTCCGCGTTGATCGCGGAACCGGGCATGGGCAAGACCACTCTGTTGTTCTATTTGCTGGGCAAGTTGAAAGCCACGGCGCGCACCGCCTTTCTGTTCCGCCCAGACAGCAATACCAAGGAACTGCTGCAGAGTCTGTTGCTGGACCTGGGGGTGGTCTCGACGCCCCAAGAGGTTCCCCAAATGCACGAGACTTTGAATTCGGTTTTGCTGCAAGACTTGCGTGCCGGGAAACACTTCGTGTGGGTGCTGGACGAGGCTCAGGATTTGGACAATCAGGTGCTCGAGTCGGTGCGGCTGCTTTCCAACTTCGAGACCCCGGTTTCCAAACTGATGCACATTGTGCTGGCGGGCCAACCTGGCCTGGCCGATAAGTTGGCGCGGCCGGAACTTCTGCAACTTCGGCAACGCGTCTCGACCGTGACTCGCCTGACGCCGCTTTCCCCCCGGGAGACTTCCGATTACATTCAGCACCGGACGCGCTGGGCCGGTTGCAAAAATCCAGATCTCTTTCTGCCGGAATCGCGCGCGCTGATCGCCCAGTGCAGCATGGGCATTCCGCGCAATATCAATAACCTGTGCTTTGCCAGCTTGTCTCTGGGGTTTGTGGAGAATTGCCGGGCAATCCCCGCGGAAATTGTTCGCAAGGTTTTGGAAGACCCCGCGTTTGAGATGATCGCTTCGCGCTCGCCCTCGCCGGCTCCGGCTCCGGCTTCTACAAGTCCGCCGAATGCGCTGCCCGCGTGGCCGGGCACGTTGCTGCAGGAAGACTGGCGCCAGGATTTTTCCGCCAAGGGCGGCGGGTGGTCTCCTTTCTGGACGGCCATCGCGGCCCTGGGATTTCTGGGGATCCCGATTCTGTTGGTGATGCTGTCGAGCAGTTCGCGCATCCGCGCTCTGGAAGCGGTCCGAGAACCCGCCGCAGAGGATTTTGTGCAGCGGGTAACCGGATACAACGTTCACATTCCGGATCTGCCGGAAACGCAACCACCCTCTTTGCAAGCGCCCAAACCGCCCGCCCTTTTGCCTGTGGCGGAAAAACCGAAAGAATCAGCGGCGCCAGCCACGCCGCCTGCAATCAGCCCGGCTACCAAGCCAGTGGTAACCAGAAAGCAGGCAAAGGCGGTCACGGAGCGGCCCCTGGCGCGAGAAGCTTCGTCGGGTCCGCGCATCGTATATACAAACGGCGGCGAAAATCTTTTCCAACTCGCACTGCAATATTACGGGAAATCGAATTGGACCATCGTCACGAAAATTCGCGCGCAAAACCCACGCTTTTCCGATCCCTATACGGTGTTTGGCCAGCGTGACCGCGTGGTCCTGCCGGATTTATCTCCGGAATACCCTTGGAAAGACCTGACAGCCCGCGCGAAATAGCGAAGTCCTGATTCGTTTGAGGATTTTTACCATGGCAACAAATCATTGGAATATCGCGGTTTTTTTGTTGGGAGCAGCTCTCTTTTCTCCGCCGCTGCACGGCCAAGCACAATCGCAGCAACCGGCCGCACCCATAGGGACCGCCCCGGCCCCACCGCCGGTGCAAAACGTGGAAAGCGACGCCAGCCATCCTCAACCGGGGCAAAGGAACCCGCGGTATCGCATTGAGGCGGATGACATTCTGGATTTGTCTTTCCGCTATACGCCGGAATTCGATCAGGAAGTCACAGTGCAACCGGATGGGTTCGTGCAACTCAAAGGACTGTCGACCGATGTGCACGTGCAGGGGCTGACGGTCCCGCAGGTCATCGAAACCCTGAAGAAGGCCTACGCCGGTGTGCTGAATGACCCAGTGATCAGCGTGGTGCTGCGCGATTTTGAAAAGCCATATTTCATCGCTGGCGGGCAAGTGGGCAAGCCCGGGAAATATGACCTGCGAGGAGACACCACGGCGACCCAGGCCATTGCCATCGCGGGGGGATTCGTGGATTTCGCCAAGAGCAAGCAGGTGCTGTTGTTCCGCCACTATTCGGGCGACACGTTTGAGGTGAAAGTTCTGAACCTGAAACAAATCCTGAAGAAGAAGGACATTCAGGAAGACGTGATGCTGCAGCCAGGGGACATGCTGTACGTCCCGAAAACGGCCATGGCCGCCATCGACCGATTCTTGCCGCGAAGTTCGCTGGGAACGTATTTCGCGCCAGCCATTCTCTAACAGCCCGGCAAAGAGGAACAACCATGGGCGAACATCAGATTATTGTGGTCGATCAAAACAACCGGTTGCCCAGCACCATCACCACCAGAGAACTTCTGGAAATCGGCTACCGCAGAAGAAAAACGTTCGCAGTGTGCTTCACGGTGATTTTCCTGGGGGCGATTGTGGCGGCGGCCATCATGCCCAAGCGCTACGAGTCGGAGTTGAAAATTCTGGTGAACCGGGAGCGAGCGGATCCTCTGGTTACTGCGCAGCAAACGGCGGCCGTGGAGCAGAACCTGCCGAGCCTCACAGAGGAAGATATCAATTCCGAGGTGGCGATTCTGCGAAGTCAGGACCTGCTGGAACAGGTGGTGACCGCCTGCAGTCTGCAGAACCAAAAAAGCGGGTCGCTGATTGATTCGATCCTGGGATCCCTCCTGCCGTCCAAGTCCGTTTTGGACGAGCAAACGAAGATCAGCATGGCCGCGGTGAAACTGGGCAGCGATTTGCGGATTGAGCCGGTGAAAAAGTCCTACATCATTTCTGTCTCGTATTCCTCGAAGGATCCGCAGCTGGCGGCCCGGGTGCTAAACACTCTGGGAGATCTGTATCTGGCCAAACACGCGGCAGTGCACCGGCCGAACAACGCGACCGAGCTGTTTGATCAGGAAGCGGAACAGTACCGCAAGACCATGGAAGACGCCGAAAACAAGCTGGCGGACTTCAACCGGGAATCGGGGCTGGTGACTTCGCAATCGGAGAAAGATTCCTCGATTCCGAAGCTAGCAGAGTTCGAGTTGGACTTGCGGGAAACGCAAGCGGCGATTCCTGCGGCGCAGGAACACGTACAGGAACTCCAGTTATTGCTCGACAAGACGCCTCCACGAATCACCACGCAACTGCACAGTTCAGACAATGGGGCGCTGATGCAGCAATTGCGTTCTTCCCTGGTGAGCCTCGAACAACAAAGAGTGGACCTGACCAATAAGTATGCGCCGGGCGACCGCATGGTGAAAGAAGTCGACACCCAGATCGATCAGGTGAAGGCGGCCATTGACGCGCAAGAGAAAGCGCCGCTGCGGGAAGAAACCACCGACCAGAACCCCACCTATGAGTTTCTGCGCCAGGAACTGGCGAAGGCGCGCGCGGACTTGGCGACCCTTCGCGCCAAAGCGGTGTCCGCCTCGAAAGTGGACCGCGATTACCGCCAAACCTTGGTGGACCGAGACCAGAAACAGTTGCAGCAAGAGGCCTTGTTGCGCGACGTAAAGACCTCCGAAGCGAACTACCTGCTGTACTTAAACAAGAAAGAGGAAGCGCACATTTCCGAAGCGTTCGACAAAAACCGGATTCTGAACGTCTCCATCGCGCAGCCAGCAACTATACCGTTTCTACCGGTGAACCCCATGCCGCTGACGCTGGTGATTGGGTGGCTGGTGGCCTGTCTGGGCGGCATGGGCGTCGCGTTTGTAGAGGACCGGCTCGATCCCCAAGTGCGCTCTCCCCAGCAGATTGAACGGTACCTGGATGTTCCGATTCTCGCCGAATTGCCGAGCCGGCAGACGCCTCCCGAAGCCCCAACCCACGTGAGAGGGTGACTGAGCATGAGCAGAAACTTCGAACTTTTGCGTGAGGCCGGGTGGAGACAGGAGCTTTTTGAAGGACTGCCCACTGCGCCGGAACCCACGCACGAGGAACCTGTTATTCCGGCGGAGACGCGGAGGCAGCCGCCGGTCCGTAACGACCAGATTTCCATGCTGGTGCGCAAGGTCTTTCTCGATCCTCACCGCGTGCGTAATCGGGCGGTGATGTTTTCGAGCGTGGCACGGGGTGCTGGTTGCACCTGGACCTGTGCGCAAGCCGCAAAGACGCTAGCCGGCGCCGTTTCGGGGGATGTTTGCGTGGTGGATGCAAACTTTGAGGCGCCCGTACTGCACGAACAGTTTTCCGTGGCAGGGCGCGTTGGGCTTGCGGACGCCGTGTTCGCTTCCAAACGGGCGAAGGAATTCGTGGTGCGCGCCGGGCAAAAAAACTTGTGGATGCTGCCCGCCGGGGACGTGGAGAAGCGCGCCCTTTCCCTTTCGAATGGACCGATTCTGGAGTCGCATCTGCGGGAATTGCGAGGGGATTTCGATTTTCTGCTAATCGATGGACCGCCACTCACCGCCGGAGCTCACGCGTGTTCGATAGGGCGAGCGGGAGATGGAGCAATCCTGGTGCTGAATTCCGCTGGCATCCCCCCTGCCTTGCTGCTGAACGCAAGAAAACAACTAGACGCCGCCGGGTTGCCGCTTTTCGGTGTGGTGCTGAACCAACGCGAATCCGGGCTACCGCCCTTGCTCGATCGGCTGATGAAAAGATGAAAATCACCAAGGATATAACTCACGTGGTGGTTGCGGACACCGGACTCGTGGCGCAAGCCGCGGTTCCATCAGCGGGACGCTTGAACCAAGCGGTCGCCAGGAAAGGTTACGCGCGTGTAACACGCGGCTCCGTTGTGCTGGCTGCGGAATTGTTGCTGACCTGCATCTCTTTCCTCTTGGCGTTGGGCGTGTTGCGCGATTCGGGAAAGAGTGGGCAGTTTCCCTGGATGGCCGACTTCTTTTTTGTGATGGCAATCCGGCTGGCGTGCTTGTACTTGCTGGGACCCTTCCGAAGTTCGCTCCGCCATGCAAGCGTTCACGAATTATTGGCACTTGTGAAGGCGGTTTCCATCAGCAGCGTGGCGATCTTTCTGGGAGTTAATTGGCTGGGGCTGACGGGCGAGAGGCTGCCCCTGGCGATGCTGGTGCTGGACTGGGCATTGTGTCTGCTTCTGCTTGGCGCACTTCATTTCGCGGCACGCGTCTACAATTCGCAGAAAGTTTTATGGCGCCCCGCTGAGAAACGATTGGCGGTCGTGGGAGCAGGCGACGCGGGGATGTCTTTGGTGAAAGAACTTGCGTCCGATCCTAATTCGCATTGCCGGCCGGTGGCGATTTTCGACGACAATCCCCGCACCCACGGCACCACCATCTGCGGCGTACCGGTTTTGGGCGGCACCGAAATGCTCATGCACGGAACGCAGCGCAACCTTGTGGATGAAGTGCTCATTTGCGTACCGAGTGCGACACGTTCCGAGATGAGCCGGCTCTTCACGATTTGCTGTCAATCGGGCTTACCGGTGCGCACGCTCCCCACATTGGCGGAGATTGTGGATGGCAAGGTGTCGCAGCGGGATCTGCGCGACCTGCGCATCGAAGACTTATTGCAGCGTGAGGAACTGGTGTCGGACCCAGCGGAAATCGCCGAGATCGTTGGCGCTCGCGTGGTGCTGATAACCGGGGCGGGGGGAAGCATCGGGTCGGAACTTTCACGGCAGATTGCCGCTTGCGGACCAAAACAGATTCTTCTGCTCGAGAGGACCGAGAACAGCCTCTTTTACATCGACCGGGAATTGCGAGAACGCTTTCCGGGAATGGCGATTAAACCGCTGCTGGTCGACACGACGCAGAGAGCACAGGTGGACGAGGCGTTCCGGACAAATCAGCCGTCTCTGGTATTCCACGCCGCCGCACATAAGCACGTGGGCCTGCTGGAACTACATCCCTCGGAGGCCATCCGGAACAACGTGTTGGGCACGCGAAATGTGGCCATGGCCGCGGCCAAGCACGGGGTCGAGCGCTTCGTGAACATTTCTACCGACAAGGCCGTGAATCCGGAAAACTACATGGGGCTTTCGAAAAAGCTGACTGAGTTGTGCATGCAGAACCTGGCCGCACGGCAGACCACCACCCGCTTCATGAATGTGCGCTTCGGCAACGTGGCGGGCAGCACCGGCAGCGTCTTGCGGCTGTTTTGGGACCACATCCGGAAAGGCGAGCCGCTGCATGTGACCGATCCCCGCGCCACGCGATTCTTCATGTCCATACCCGAGGCCGTCCACTTGATCCTCCGGGCCGCGGGACAAGGCCGCGGCGGCGAGACCTTCGTGCTGGAAATGGGAGAGCCCATCAACATTTACGAACTCGCCAAAAGCATGAGCCTGCTTGCCGGATTTGCTCCCGGAAAAGAATTGCCGATTCATTTTGTGGGTCTGCGCGACGGGGAAAAGATCAGCGAGCAATTGTGGTCCGACTGGGAGAATCCTGCGCCCACTTCGCACAAAGGAATCTACATGATCGAGCAGCAGGATCCCCTTGCCGCGAACATTCTCCACGCCATCGATGAATTGGAATACGAATTGACCGCGAACAACCTGAAAGCACTGCATGGCCGGCTTAATAGCCTGTTCCCCGCCTTTGCGGCCAAACGCGCGGAGTTGCCGGCGACGGACGAGCCGCCGGCTGAGGACGCAGATTCGTCTGGAGAAGAGGTGAGGATGAAAATACCACTGTCGAAACCGGATATTGGCGTGGAGGAGATTCACAACGTTGTCGAGGTGTTGCAGTCGGGCCGCCTGAGCCTGGGCCCAAAGCTCGGCCAGTTCGAAGAACGATTCGCGGCTTACGTAGGCCGGCGATACGCCATCGCCACGAACAGCGGCACCAGCGCGTTGCACTTGTGTGTTCGCGCCCTGGGCATCGGCCCACAGGATGAAGTAATCACCTCGGCATTCAGCTTTGTGGCCTCAACGAATTGTATTTTGTACGAAGGGGCCAACCCCATCTTCATCGACATAGACCCGATCAGCTTGAATCTCGACCCGAAACAGCTGCGGCGGTTCCTGCGGCAGTGCTGCACACTGGAAACGCGCCGGGGGATTTTGCTGAACAAGACCACAGGAAAAGTCGTGAAAGCCATATTGCCGGTCCATGTCTTCGGGCTTCCCTGCGACATGGACCCCATCCTGGAACTGGCCAGCCAGTACGGCCTGCGCGTTCTGGAGGATGCCTGCGAAGCACTGGGCGGCGAGTATCATCGCCGACGCGTGGGCACGTTCGGCGACGCGGCGGTCTTTGCCTTTTATCCAAACAAGCAGATGACCACCGGCGAAGGCGGCATGATTGTCACCGACAATCAGGAAATCGCCATGCTCTGCCGCAGCATGCGCAACCAGGGACGCGACGAGGATTCGTCCTGGCTGCGGCATATCCGCGTGGGATTCAACTACCGCTTGAGCGAATTGCATTGCGCCCTCGGGTTGGCACAGTTGAACCGCTTGCCGCAGCTTTTGCAGGAGCGCAAGCGCGTCGCCGAAGCATACAACCGGGCGCTCAGCGAGGTTCCTCACCTGATTCTGCCGGCGGAACTGCCGGAGGCTAAACGCAGCTGGTTTGTCTATCCCATCCAGTTGGATCTGACCACGCCGCGAGCGCTGCGGGACCGCCTCATTCTGAAACTGCGGGCGCGCGGCATCGAGAGTCAAGCGTATTTCCCGGCAATTCATAAGCAGCCGTACCTGGCGAGGACCGCCAGGGCGCCACTCGGTCCTTTGTATCGAACGGAGAGCGCGTCGGACCGGAGCCTGGCTCTGCCGTTCTTCCCCGGCGCCACCCGCGAGGAGATCGAATACGTGAGCGCGGCCGTGGCGCAGACTCTGGAAGAAGAGCTGGGCTCCTCGCTTGCGGGTGGACGCGCCCTAATCGAAGCTTCTGGCGGCGCCAGATAAGCGGCGAAGGCGGGCGCCGGTCTCTGCCGGCCTTTTCGAATGGGAGAAACAATGCGTTGTAAACAAGTTGTGGGCGTGCATAACGGACATAACGCCGCCGCTGCGGTCGTACGCGATGGCCAGCTTTCCTTTGCGTTGCAAGAGGAGCGGCTGACGCGCCTGAAAAACCAGGGTGGACTCCCCTTGCAGACCTTGCGGGCCATTGCAACCGACTTTGCGGAGCCGGATTCCTCTTCGCGAAACATGCCCATTGCTTTTGGAGGCAAGAACCTGACCGCCTGCGCCTGGCAACGCGACGCCATTCTCGCCAGTTACGGCAACGATACCTGCGGACCAATTGGCAAGATGAAACGGCTCGCGCGCAAAAATCCCGCCATTTCCGAGTCCATCAACCGCTTGAAGTTCCGCAAGTTCCAGCAGGAAATCGAAAACAAGCTGGAAGGAACGGACGTGCAAACGACGGGCTTTGACCATCACCTTTGCCACGCAGCCGCGGCCTATTTGGGGTGGGGCCGCATGGAACAGGACATTCTGGTTCTGACTTGCGACGGTGCAGGCGACTGCGTTTGCGCCACGGTGAACATCGGCAAGAACGGAGAACTGCGAAGAATCGCGGCTACCGAGGAGAGCCATTCGCTCGGAGCGTTCTTTGGAAAGATCACCTACCTGATGGGCATGGTGCCGTTAGAGCACGAGTACAAGGTGATGGGGCTGGCCAGCTACGGGGAAACTTCTGCGGAGACGGAGAAACTCGCGGCAGCGTTTGCGGAGTTGTTCGAATTCGATCCGCGGAATCCTCTGGTGTGGCGCCGCCGAAACGGCAGCCCTCCGATGCAGTTTGCTTCCGCGTATCTGGGAGAGTTGATTCAGCGGAAGCGGTTCGACCACGTAGCCGCCGCTGCTCAATTGTTTGTGGAGCGCTTCCTCACCCAGTGGGTGCAACAGTGCGTCCGGGAGACCGGCATTCCGCGGGTAGCACTCAGTGGCGGCGTGTTCATGAATGTGAAGGCGAACAAGAGAATTCTGGAGCTGCCGGAGGTGGAAGAGTTGTTTGTTTTCCCCTCCTGCGGCGACGAAACCAACGCGATCGGCGCCGCTTGGCTTTTGTACCAGCATACCTATCACGAGATTCCCCGCCCCCTGGAGCACCTCTACTTGGGAACCGGCTATTCCTACGGAGAAGTGCAAGAAGCGTTGCGCGATTACAAATTTCAACATCGCATCGCGATCCAGGAAAACGCAGATATCGAACGCCGGGTGGCGGAGTTGCTCAGTCAGGGAAGCATCGTTGCCAGGTTCAAAGGACGCTGCGAGTTCGGAGCGCGGGCCCTGGGCAACCGCTCCATACTCGCAAACGCCTCGCGCCTCGATTCCGTGCGCACCATCAACGAGATGATCAAATGCCGGGACTTCTGGATGCCCTTTGCGCCCTCTGTACTCGAAGAGCGAAGCGGAGAATATTTCCAGAAACCAAAGCCGATGCCCGCGCCCCACATGATCATGACCTTTGAAACCAGAGAAGAGAAGCGCGCAGCGATGGGAGCAGCTTTGCATCCGTACGACTTCACCGGCCGCCCGCAGGAAGTATCCGCAAAAACAAATCCGGACTATTACCGGCTGCTGAAATATGTCGAGGAGTTAACCGGAGAAGGAATCGTCCTGAACACATCGTTCAATCTGCATGGAGAGCCCATTGTATGCACTCCGGCGGACGCTTTGCGGGTGTTCGACATATCCGGTTTGCAGCACCTGGCCCTGGAAAACGTTCTCCTGACGAAATCCTGAAGGGCATCCGCCGTAGTCGAGGCAAGGCGCGAAGTCCCATCCGATCATGTCTGAGCTGACGAAGGCAGCACAAATCGTTGCACCGCCATCCGGAGAGTTGCCTTCGGAGCCCAGCGCGATCCTCCGCATTTTCGGTCGAAATACCCTATGGCTGTGGTTGGACTTAGGCGCGCTA
>DATKPS010000155.1:0-6246 GCA_035524015.1 Candidatus Sulfotelmatobacter sp. | reverse complement strand
GATTCTGCTGCCGAAAGCAAAGATTGTGGCCGGGTATCAACCTGTGATGCCCACGTTCCAGGGTTTGGTGTCGGAGGAGCAGATTTTGAATTTGACCGCCTACATCAAGTCTCTGCAGTCGCAACCTGTGCCTGCCAAGGGTGCGGGAATTGCGCCAGCAAACGCGGGGAAGAAATAACATGAGTGCCGAGAGTACGAAGAATACGGGGCCGGAGCCGAAATTTCCGGAGAAGCACTACCTGAATGCGAGCTATGGCATTCGTTCGTGGCTGCTCACCACGGACCACAAGCGCATAGCGCTGCTCTATCTTGCCTCGGTCACCTTCTTTTTCTTCATTGGCGGCTTCTTCGCCATGATGATTCGCCTGCATCTGTTGACCCCGAGTGGCTACCTGCTCTCCGCCGACACTTACAACCGCATGTTCACCATGCACGGCGTGGCCATGATCTTTTTCTTCCTGATCCCCTCCATCCCAGCGGTTCTGGGCAATTTCCTGATCCCGCTGATGATCGGCGCAAAGGACTTGGCCTTCCCGAAGATCAATCTACTGAGCTGGTACATCTACATTATCGGCGGCTGCTTCACTTTGTATTCCATGGTGAGCGGAGGGCTCGATACCGGTTGGACCTTTTACACCCCGCTCAGTACGGTGTATTCGAACTCGGCGGTGGCACCCGCGGTGGTGGGCATTTTCATCACGGGGTTTTCTTCGATTTTGACCGGTTTGAATTTCCTGGTGACCGTTCACACCATGCGCGCGCCAGGCATGACTTGGTTCCGCTTGCCGCTGTTCGTTTGGGCGCACTATGCCACCTCCGTCGTGATGATCCTCGGTACTCCGGTGGTCGCCATTACGTTGGCGCTTGCCGCCATGGAGCGGCTGTTTGGACTTGGCTTCTTTAATCCCGCAATGGGCGGCGACCCGATTTTGTTCCAGCATCTCTTCTGGTTCTATTCGCATCCTGCCGTATACATCATGATTTTGCCGTCCATGGGCGTCATCAGCGAATTGATTCCAACGTTCGCGCGCAAAAAATTGTTTGGGTATCACTTTGTGGCTGCGGCCAGTTTGGCCATCGCGGTGATCGGCTTCCTGGTTTGGACCCATCACATGTTCCTGACCGGGCAGTCGACCTACGCCGCGCTGGCCTTCTCGTTTCTGACCTTTCTCGTGGCGATCCCGTCCGCGGTGAAGGTATTCAATTGGACGGCAACCCTGTTTGGCGGCTCGATCTCGTTTGATACGCCGATGCTGTATGCCTTCGGCTTTCTGGGCTTGTTCCTGATTGGCGGCCTCACGGGATTGTTTTTGGGCTGCCTGGGCGTGGACATGCACGTTCACGATACGTATTTCGTGGTCGCGCACTTTCACTACATCATGGTGGGTGGCGCGGTGATGGGTTACCTCGGTGGTTTGCACTTCTGGTGGCCGAAGATCACCGGGCGCATGTATCCGGAATGGCTGGCACGCATCGCGGCGCTGGTACTGTTCGTGGGATTCAATCTGACGTTCTTCCCGCAATTCCTGCTCGGTTATTTGGGCATGCCCCGGCGTTATCACGTGTATCCGCCGGAATTCCAGGTGTACAACGTCATGTCTACCGCGGGCGCGTCGATTCTCGCGGTTGGCTACCTACTGCCGATGATTTATCTGACTTGGGCGGCTTTCTACGGAAAAGTGGCCGGCAATAATCCCTGGCCCGCGACTGGCTTGGAGTGGACCACCGCTTCACCGCCGCCGACGGAAAATTTCGAAGTGACGCCCGTGGTCACTTGGGAAGCCTACGACTTTCACAGTCGGCCCGAACTTGGATTGGACGTGCCGGGAACACCGAGCGGCGTGGTGGCGCCGGCGCACGGACACGATTGAGTTTTTACACGGTCAGGAAACGCATCACAGGCGAGTGGTTGGACGCCTGAAATTCAGCTAGAGGAGTGCGAAGTGCATCGCACCGGAGCACTGTTCGGACAATTCGAGACACTGGAGCAGCAGAAGGACACGGCGTCGCTGGGAATGTGGATCTTCCTGGTGACCGAAGTCATGTTCTTCGGCGGGATCATGCTGGCGTATACCATCAATCGCCATAGTTATTTCCACGCCTTCGCCATGGGCAGCAAAACGCTCAGCCTGAAGCTGGGCACCACCAACACCGTGGTGCTGTTGGCCAGCAGCTTTACCATGGCCATGGGTGTTTGGTCCGCACAGGTGGGCAAGAAAAAGCTTCTTCCCATGTTTCTGGCGTTGACTATCACGTTGGGCTTCATTTTCTTTGGCATTAAATACGTGGAATATGCGCAGAAATTCCATCACCACCTGGTGCCGGGTCGAAATTTCGATATCACCTATTGCGTGAACAATCCGAGCCGCTGCGAGGACATGAGCGCGGAGGAAATCGACGCGGAGCGCGTGGAACTGCAAGAAGCGCAAGCGGCGGATCCGGATTTGAACGCGCATGCGCAACTGTATTACTCGGCCTACTTTGGCATGACCGGATTGCACGCTCTGCACATGGTGATTGGCGCGGGCCTGTTGTTCTGGCTGCTTCGTGAGTCGCTGAAGGGTCGGTTCACTCCGGAATGGAATACCCCGGTGGACCTCGTGGGCCTGTATTGGCACTTCGTCGATATTGTGTGGATTTACCTGTACCCGCTGCTATATCTGATCGATCGGCATAATTAGGAGCGATCTGTGGCTGACCACGAACACGCTGAGCATGCGGAGCACATCGTTCCGCCAACGACGTACATGATCATCATTTTCACTCTGTTGTGCTTGACGTTAGCGACGGCGGCGGTGGCGTACGTCAACCTGGGCCCGCTGAACATTGTGGTGGCTCTGGCAATCGCCACAACGAAGGCCACGTTGGTGGTTCTGTTCTTTATGCACGCGAAGTACAGCCCGAAGCGCACAAAGCTGGTGATTATGGCAGGGATTTTCTGGCTGGCCATCCTGCTGTTTATGACCCTGAGCGATTATGCCAGCCGCGTGGACTACCGCGGGGTGCGTTACCCGATGACGCAGAACATTGTTCTGATGAACTCGCAGCAGTCGTAATCAACCCTCGCGCTGGGTTACCACACGTCTATTTCACTAGAGCAATGCACACGGGAAAATCTTTTCCTGAGGCCTCGTGATGTGTGCGGAATTTGCAGGCAGAAAAGAAAGGAGGGGAAGAACGAACCGGCCCAGCCCTCAATCCCCTAAAGGGATCCTCGGCTCGTCTCCCCCACACGTTTTAGGTTTGCAAGCGGTTGGCCATTGTAATGTGCGTATTTTCAATGAATTAGCATTCAACGCGCCTGTAAAAATGCGCCACCCCCGGGGAAAATTTTACTAGTACTTCGCGTTGTTGAAATTCTTTTCCATTTTCTTTTTGTGTTCGCCATTTCGTGTGGCTACGTCGATTTGACCGCAGTGTCCTCCTGTTGTTATGTTGAAAGACTATACTGGGCCCATTCTACGCACTGGGCGCCAGGGCTCCTGTGGGGGGAGCGCTTCGTCTTATGGCTCTCAGCAAACTCGTCGTGCGGGGCGCGCGGCAACACAATCTGAAGAACATCAGTCTGGAAATTCCCCGGAACTCGCTGACGGTAATTACGGGGCTGTCTGGTTCGGGCAAGTCGTCGCTGGCCTTCGACACCATTTACGCGGAAGGACAACGCCGCTACGTAGAATCCCTGTCGGCTTACGCCCGGCAGTTCCTGGACCAGATGGAGCGGCCGGAAGTCGACGTGATCGAGGGATTGTCGCCTTCGATAGCCATCGAGCAAAAGACCACGACGCGCTCGCCGCGGTCCACTGTCGGAACCATCACGGAGATTTACGATTACCTGCGTGTGGTGTACGCCTCGGTCGGCGTGCCGCACTGCCCGCATTGCGGGAAGCCCATTACCCGGCAATCCAGCGAACAGATTGTGCAGGCCATCCTGCACGGCGAGCTATGCAAACCCGAGGATCGCATCATGATCCTGGCGCCCATCGTGCGCGGCCGGAAAGGCGCGTATCGCAAGGAGTTGGAGAAGTTGGCGCAGGACGGGTTTGTGCGCGTGCGCATCAATGGCGAGCTTTTGCCACTCGACCAGATTCCCGTGCTGGACAAGCGCAAGAACCACACGATTGAAGTGGTTGTGGACCGCTTGCTGGTCAAGCAGGGTATCGCTTCGCGTCTGGAGCAGTCCATCGCCACCGCGCTCAAACTAGCGCAAGGCCTGGTGACCGTAGCGGTGGTCGGCGGCAGCGAACACACTTTTTCGGAAAAGCTGGCTTGTCCGGATTGTGGCTTGTCGGTGCCGCAGCTGGAGCCGCGATCCTTTAGCTTCAATTCGCCCTACGGAGCCTGTCCGGAGTGCCACGGGCTCGGTTCGAAGTACGATTTCGATCCCGCAAAAGTGATTGTGGATTGGACGCGCCCGCTCTTCGACGGTGGGCTCGGGCCGGGTTCCACCTCGGCCATTCTCAAGAGGACGCTAGAATTGGGCGCTTACGCGCACAGCTTTCATCTAGACGTGCCGTTTGAGAAGTATCCCGCGCGCGTGCAGAACCTGTTGCTCTACGGCTACCCGCCACTGGGTGGAAGAAAAGCTCCTGGCGAAGCGGGCGAAAAATCGAGCAGCAAAGAGAAGGGCTTCCGCTTTCAGGGCATTCTGAAGTTTTTGGAACGCAATTTTGAGGAGTCCAATTCCGATTCGTACCGCGAGTGGATGACCCAGTACATGTCGGCGACCATTTGCAGTGCCTGCTTGGGGCGCCGGTTGCGCGCGGAGTCGCTGGCGGTAAAGCTGGGCGGGTGGTCCATTGCGGATTTCACGGCGTTGGCGCTGAGCGAAGCGCGTCCTGCGGTGGACAAGATTATTTCGCAACTCTCGCCGCGGCAACTGGAAGTAGCAGCGCGGCCGTTGAGTGAGATTGCGGAACGCCTGGAGTTTCTGCTGGCGGTAGGGCTGGGCTATTTGAGCCTGGATCGATCGGCGGCTACCCTTTCGGGAGGCGAGGCGCAGCGCATCCGGCTGGCAACGCAGATCGGATCGAGGCTTCGCGGTGTGTTGTACGTGCTGGACGAGCCGAGCATCGGATTGCATGCGCGCGATAACGATCGGTTGCTGCATTCGTTGGAACGGCTGCGCAATCTCGGCAACACCGTTTTGGTGGTAGAGCACGATGAAGACACCATTCGCCGCGCCGACTATGTGGTCGACCTGGGGCCGGGTGCGGGGAATGCGGGCGGGTATCTGGTGGCCACCGGCAAACCCGACCAGATTGCGGCGGCCGCGGATTCGTTGACGGGGCGGTATTTGTCGGGCGCGGCGGAAATCTCGGTTCCGGCGAAGCGCCGCAGTCCGAACGGCAAAGCCATCCAGATCCTGGGCGCGCGTGCCAATAATTTGAAGGACATCGACATCACTCTGCCGCTGGGTTTGTTGACGGTAGTAACCGGCGTATCCGGCTCGGGGAAGTCGACGCTGGTCAACGACATCCTGTATCGCGCCTTGGCACAAAAGTTGTATCGCTCGATGGAGCCACCGGGCGCCCACAAGATGATTCTGGGAATCGAGCACATCGACAAAGTGATTGAAATCGATCAGGCTCCGATTGGGCGAACGCCGCGCTCGAATCCCGCCACATACACCGGCGTGTTTGCCCCGATTCGCGAGTTGTTTGCAATGTTGCCGGAATCGCGGGAACGCGGCTACAAGCCGGGACGCTTCAGTTTCAACGTGAAAGGCGGGCGCTGCGAAGCGTGCCAGGGCGAAGGATTACGCCGCATCGAAATGAATTTCCTGCCGGACGTGTATGTCACGTGCGAGGTGTGCCGCGGGCGCCGTTACAATGCGGAGACTCTGGCGGTGCGCTACAAAGGGCACAGCATCAACGACGTTTTGAACTTGCAGGCCGTCGACGCCCTGAAATTGCTGGAGAATATCCCGCACGTGCAGCAAAAACTGGCCACCATGGTGGAAGTGGGCTTGGGCTACGTGCAATTGGGCCAGTCCGCTACAACCCTTTCCGGCGGGGAAGCGCAGCGCATCAAGCTGGCGCGGGAACTTTCGAAACGACAAACGGGACGCACCATCTATATTCTCGACGAGCCCACGACCGGGCTGCACTTCGACGATGTACGCAAGCTGGTCGATGTGTTGCAGCGGCTGGTCGATCTTGGAAATACAGTGCTGATCATCGAGCACAACCTCGACGTGATCAAACAGGCCGACTGGATCATCGATCTCGGGCCGGAAGGCGGCCAGGG
>DATKPS010000154.1:0-55863 GCA_035524015.1 Candidatus Sulfotelmatobacter sp. | reverse complement strand
GATCAGATTCACCCGCAAAGCGATCACTGCCACTTATATAAGGACACGACCTCGATCATTTCGCATCGCCAGAATGTGCCACACTCCGACCTATTCGTGGAGTCTTACCTCTTTACCTCGCTGGTGCACGAATCGCCGAAGATCCTCCTGAATGTGGGCATGGGCGATTACGGCGAAATTGCCACGGAGACCTGCGATTGCGTTTTTGGCCAGCTCGGTTTCGATCGCTGCCTGAGTAACATTCGCAGCTACGAAAAACTCACCGGTGAGGGCGTTACCTTCGTGGACACCGACTTCATCCGCATCATTGAGCGCGACCTGCCGGAACAGTTCGGCGGCAAGAGTACGGATTACCAATTGGTCGAGAAGGAAGATGAGCGTGGCTTTACACATCTGAGACTGCTGGTCAGCCCGCGCATTGGCGAACTGCAGGAAAACGAGGTGCGGGAGCGCTTTTTGAACCTGCTGCGCCGCGCGGAAGACAGCCCGGATTCATGGTCGCAATCCGGTATCGAAATCTGGAAGCAATCCAACATGCTGCAGATCGTTCGCGAGTTTCCGATGGCCACGGTGAGCGGAAAGATTCTGCCGTTTTTCATCGCGAAACCCAAGAATGCTTCGAATGAAAGTTCGAATCCAGCGGGACAACAGAAAATAGCTCGAGGATGAGGTGAGCCAGTGCCACTGACGACAGAACTAACTCAGGATTCGGCAGTTGATTTGAAATCTAGCAGTACACGAAAGGAAGCAGGAATGGGATTCCCAGTCCAGAGGCTTAGAAGGTTAAGACAGAACGAGAAGTTCCGTAGGTTAGTACGTGAAAATTCGCTGGCGACGAGCGACCTGATCTTGCCGTTATTCGTCGTGCCGGGCACGGGTGTGAAGCACGAAATCAACTCTATTCCCGGAAACTATCACCTTTCGATTGACAAGCTCATCGAAGAAGCGAAAGAAATTCGCGACCTCGGCATCCCCGGCATTTTGCTGTTTGGCGTTCCGGACAACAAAGAGAAGGATCTCAAGGCCACGGGCGCTTATGCGCCGCACGGAATTGTGCAGGAAGCGGTGCGCGCGCTCAAAAAGCATGTGCCGGAAATCCTGGTGGTCACCGATGTTTGCCTGTGCGAGTTCACGCCGCACAGCCACTGCGGCATCCTGGATGACAATGGTTATCTGCTGAACGACGCTTCGAAAGAAGTGCTGGCTAAGACCGCGTTGTCGCACGTGGAAGCGGGCAGCGACATGGTGGCCCCGGCGGCCATGCTCGACGGACAGATCCGCGCGCTGCGCGAAATCCTGGATGGCAGCGGCTTCATTAACACCCCCATCATGGCTTACGCCGCGAAATACGCTTCGAAGCTCTACGATCCGTTTTTCAAAGAAGGCACACAATCCGCGCTTTCTCATGGTGACAAGAAAACGCACCAGATGGATCCCTGCAATTCCAACGAAGCCATGCGTGAAATCGCGCTCGACATCGAAGAGGGCGCGGACATCATCATGGTTAAGCCGGCGCTCTACTTCCTCGATATCGTCTATCGCGCCAAGACCGAATTCCAGATGCCGCTGGCCACCTATAACGTCAGCGGAGAGTACGCCATGATCGATGCCGCCGCGCGCATCGGGCGGCTGGACCGCAGGTTGATCATGATGGAAGCGCTCAACTCCATGAAGCGGGCCGGGGCCGACATCATCATCACGTACTTTGCCAAAGATGTTGCGAAGGAATTGAAGTAGGCACAGGTCCGGTTGTCCCCCCGGCTTGCGCCTTGCTAATCCATGGAATCGGAAAATCACGTTCCGAAGGATATGCATTCGTAAATTTTCGCGTTCGCCGCGGAATTCGTGAAAAGTGGAAAGGCCAGGCAATAGCGAAGACATGGAAATCACCCTCATAGGGATCAGCCATCGCACCGCCAGCATTGAGCTGCGCGAACGCCTGGCGTTCCGTGTGGAGCAGGCTTGCGAAGCCGCAGACGAGCTGCGCTCCCGGGGCATCTTGAAAGAAGCGGTGATTCTCTCCACCTGCAATCGCACGGAAATTTACGGCGTCGCGCCGGAACGCTCGGTGGACAACTTGGGCGCCATCGAAATGTTCATCGGCTCCTACCATCGAGTGGCCCTCGAGGAATTTCAGCCGTCGGTCTACCGGTGTTCCGACCGCGAAGTGGTGCGGCACCTCTACCGCGTGGCTGCCGGACTGGATTCTCTGCTCCTGGGCGAAAACGAAATCCTGGGACAAGTCCGCGAAGCCTATCGCGTCGCCATGGACCATGGTTCAACTGGTCGTGTGCTCAACCGTTTGTTCCAGTCAGCTCTCGAGGTCGGCAAGCGCATTCGCACCGAAACCGAAATCGCCACCAAGCCCATGTCTGTGGCGTTTGCCGGCGTAAAGCAGGCCGAAGCCCTTCTCCGCGGGCTCGAGAATCAGCGAGTGATGATCGTCGGCGCGGGTGCCACCAGCGAACAGGTCGTAAAGCACCTTTGTGATCGCGGTGTTCCGCAGTTCCGCATTCTCAACCGGACCTTCGATAACGCCAAAGCTCTGGTGGCGCGCTACGGCGGCGAAGTTGTGCCCTGGGAGCAGCTGCCGGAAGTGCTCGATTGGCCGGACTTGATCGTCAGCTCGGTGACAACTCCGGAACCCATCATCACACGCGCCATGGTGGAAGCTAAAATGCCCGCACGGGACCATCGCCCGTTAATGATTATGGATTTGGGCGTGCCGCGAAACATCGCCGTGGATGTGAAGGATATCCCGTGCGTTCATCTGAGCGACATTGATGGTCTGGCTGAGATTGTCGAACAGAACAAAAAAGCCCGTGAAGAGCAGATTCCTCGTGCCATTGCGCTGATCGACGACCAAATCGAAGGTTTCATGCGCTGGCAAGCTGGAGTCGCCGCCTGTTCGGTTTTTGCAGAACTGCGCGCGGTTCCGGAATCGCGGCGGGAAGCCCTGCTCAATCAGCACTTGGCCGCTATGCCGCACCTGACCGAGCCAGAGCGCGTGCATTTCAAAAACCTGCTGGACAAATTCCTTAAGGATTCGCGCAACGGCTCTGGAGAATATTCGCACGCCGGAGCGGAAGTTCACCGCAAAACGTAGTCCGCTGTCGCTTCCCTCAATCTAACTTCAGTCCTTGCGGCTTCCCGCTGAAGATTCTTGCTGCGCCAAGATGCGCTTGGCATCTTCGGCCACAAGGTGCCGCTGAATTTTGCCCACCGAAGTTTTCGGAAAGGAGGTCCGCACGTGGAACGTCGTCGGAACCTTGTATGGCTCCAGATGCTTGCGGCAGTGCTCGATCAGTTCTTCGCTACTCGGCGTCGTTTCTGTGCGCAGCACGATCAGAGCGTGAAGCTTCGCTTCCATGATCCTCTTGGGATCGGCCAAGCCAACCAGCACCGCTTCGGCGATGGCCGGGTGCCGCTGCAGCACCGCCTCCACTTCGCGCGGATTAATCTTGTGGCCGCCCACTTTCAGAATGTCATCGATGCGGCCCATTAGTTGGACGTCGCCGTTTGATTCCATTAATCCCATGTCCCCAGTGCGGAATCCTTCGTTCTTGATTTTGTCCAGCGCCTCCTGCGTGTCGCCCCAATAGCCTTTCAGCAGACCCGAGCCGTTCAGTAGGATTTCGCCGGTCTGGCCCGCGTCCACGCGGTTGCCTTCGCCGTCGATCACGTGCACGTCCAGACCGTCATTTGAGCTGGGCACGCGATTGTAGACGCCGTTTGGGCCGGCCTTCAGGTAGCCCACCCGTCCCTCGGTGAGTCCGTAGGTAAGCAGAATCTTGGTATTGGGCAAAATATTTTGCAGCGCTGCCAAGCGTTCCGGCGACATGGGCTCCGACCCGATTTCCAAATAGCGCAACGATCCGCCATTCTGTCGAAAGAAGGCGGCGAAGTTGTCGATCAGCATGTTGCACGCGGCCGGCACCATCACTAATCCCGTGGGGTGCAGTTTTGGGAAGTGGGCCAGCGCCACGAAAATATCCGGGGCGATCAGGACCGAACATTGTGCCAGGAACGCGGTCAAGTAGCGTCGAAACGCCAGAATGTGATGTAAAGGAAGCGGCACCACCATCACGTCGCTCGGCGAAAGCTGTAAAAAGTTCAGAGTATACGACGCACAAGCCAAGATGCCCGCGTGGGTGTGCATCACGCCTTTGGGCACACCTGTAGACCCGCTCGTAAACGTAATACTTGCCAAATCGTCGGCGTGTGCACCGGTTGGCAGCGCCGTGGCCGCTTGCGCTGTCGAAATGGCCTGCGCCAGCGACTCAACCAGGGCCGGTCTTTCCGGCGAACCCGCGGGAACGTCATCAAGAAAAATCGTCTTGAAAAACCCGAGAACCGTGGGCATTTCGCGCACGCGCGCTGCAAAAGCGTTCGTGCAGATCAGTGCGGCAGGCTCAGTTCGTTCCAGAATGCCTTGCAAATTTGCGGAGCGAATGGCAGGGTCCAACGCCACGACGACTGCGCGCGCTTTCCAAATCGCAAAACAAGCGGTGATGAACGCCGACGAGTTCGGCAGGCCCAAAATTACGCGGTCGCCGGGCCGAATCTGCTGCTCGACTAGGCGCCGCGCCAAGCGCTCCGAAGCGGCATCGATTTCGGCAAAGCTCAGCCGTTCCGCACCGCTAAAGAACTTCGCTTCCTTCCCGCACTTCTCCGCAGCGTTGCGTAGCGCATCTTGCAACAACACTGCACCGTAATGCTCGCCCGTGGGCATCGAAAGACTCCGTAACCGGACATTCTGTTATTTTGAGGTTTTCAAGCCTCGAAGCAAATCTGAAAAAAATCGTGATGTATCCGACACTCCATCGGTGGTCGGACCGGTTTCATGCGCCGGAGGCATCAATCCTCCGTGTCGGAATAAGGAACCTTCCCAGGCAACACATCCGCGTGCGTTTTGAGTAAGCGTTCCAGGCGCTTTCGCGGCATAACAGGCGGAAGCCCAGTCTGGTCCCAGTGTTTCAAGGCTTCGTACATGGGAGTGCGTCCTGGCACCGAAATTTCTGGCACCGCGCATTTGACGGTGGCGTTGACGATCCCGATCGAGCAAGGGTATGGCGGTTCGCCCAGCTCTTTGCCTTCGGCTGCCGCGCGGGCCAGCGTAGAAGGATCGTATTGAAACGACGGAAAATCCTTGATGAACTCGATGTCGCGTTCGGGGTCGACTCGGGAACTCAACGCCCAATTGAGCGAATCCTGGTCGCGAATCTCGATGTCTTCATCCACCAGGTAGATGAATTTTTGACCTAAATTGAACTTCGTCAGTGCGCGCCCAATCGCGGCGCTATCCTTGACGTAATCCTTTTTGATTTGTGCCACCACGATTCCCATACTCGCGCTGCCACGCGCAATCGCCAAATCTGCCAATCCCTTCATTTTGAGTTTCCGGGTCAGATAAAACCACAGTGGTCCAAGGAAGCCCATCTCCATCACGAAATGCCCATCGGATGGCGGCATCTGTTGCACGTAGCCATGATGAATTGGCGCGGTGCGATGGCAGATGGCGCTGACATTCAGCACCGGCGCCGGGAAGGCCTCGGCCAGATAGCCCAGAACTTCGCCAAACGGCCCTTCCATCCGCTCCGCGTGGGGCGCGACGAATCCCTCGATCACGCACTCCGCATGCGCCGGAACCAATAAATCCACGGTTTTCGCATGCAGGACTTCTATCCCGGACCCCGCGAGCCCGCCGGCGATATCCATCTCGTCTACGCCGTACGCGGTCTTCGCCGCAGCCGCAAAGCTTACCACCGGAGGCGCACCGATCACCGCGGCCACCGGCATAGGCTGCTGCCGTTTGGCATATTTCGCGTAATGCATAGCCCCGTGCTGCGTCTTGCTGGCGAAAGACAATCCGATGGATTTGTCGTCGTGAATCTGCATCCGGTAAATGCCGATGTTCTGAATGCCCGTTTCCGGATCTTTGGTGATTACGCTCGCCGCACTCAGATACGCACCGCCGTCCCGGCCGGGAGTCCAAACTGGTGCGGGAAGTTTACGCGCATCCACCTGTGCGCCGGTGTGCACCACGTCAAAAACAGGGCCTTGCGCAACCTCCATGGGCTTCCGGGGCTGCTCAAGCGCTTTAGCCCACGTCTCCAGCAAATCTCCGGCGCCGACGCCCAGCGCCGCTCCGTACATTTCCGGTGTGGAAAACAGATTGACCGCCACGCTGCCCGAATGGTCCTTCACGTTTTCAAACAGCAAGGCATAGGCGTTTTGCTCCGGCGTCGACTCCAGCGCCCAGCGCGCCAGACATGCAATTTCCCAATCTTTGTCGACGGGTTTAGCCACCCGGCGCAGCCGTCCGGTGTGCTCGAGATGCGCAAGAAAAGAGCGCAAATCAGCAAACGGGGCCACGGGAAGTTCGCTCATTCATCGACCTCGGTGCTACGCCGCGCACGAAAACTGTGGCGCCTTCCGGCTAGGGATTCTGAGTGTTAGACAATCGCTTCTAGTTTCGGGCAGAAGTGCCACGTGCGGATAATACCGCACGTTTGACCTCTTCAATGGTTTCCATCTCCAAAGCCTGGTCGGGAGGAATTTCGATCTCAAATTCGTCCTGCAGAGCGCCAATCAGCGCCAGATGGCCCAACGAATCCCAGCGCTCAAAATCGCGGCGGCGCGTCTTGTCCGTGATCGTTTCCGGTCCAACCTCGAAAACACGCGCCATGATCGCCTTAATTGTGCCTTCTATTTCCCGATCGTCGCTCATTGCCTTCTCTCCGTCTGGTCTTCCCTTACTTTACCCGCACGCCGGCTTTTCCAACGCTTCTGGTCTGCTGGATGCCGTCAAACGGACACTGCTTCCTACGTGTCTACCCCGAAGCTCTTCATAGCGGAATGAATTTGTCGAGTTGCGGCAGAATGGCCTTCGCGAATTGGACCGCCCGTGCTTGTGCTTGCATAGCATCCATGTTATCCGCGATCGGCACTACCACGCGCACTAACGCGCCATCCGTGCGATTCATTTTAATGGCGTCCGCCACCAGGTAGAACTTGGCCCAATATTCGCTCGGTGTCGTTCGACCGTGTGCTTGATACCAATACACCACCATCAGGCGGTCCATTCCTTTACCGACGATGTAACTATTCGCCGTGATCGTCCTGCCGTCTACTCTCGGAATGTGTACCAGCCCGGCATGAAGCGGCGTCCAACCCGAACCTGGCAAACAGTTTTGCGGCGAGTGGATGGTATCTCCCATCCGCTGCGAAGGGTAATAGGCGATGAAAAGCTCGACGGAAGACTGCTCGGAGGATAGGTTGCGAAAATCCCGGTCCAGAAACTGGCCTGGCCCCAGGACCTCTAACGCGCTTTGATCAATGGGCATGTTTCTGCCCTGCAGATCGCCAATCTGATAGGGGAAATTGTCGAGGGACTCGTGCTTCGGAACGCGCTCAATGGAACTGCGGCTGGCCAGCAAGAGCGCGGTAGCCAGCAACAGTAACCAAACACACAAAAACCGGATCCAGCCGTTCGCTTGCCTCATGCGGGCGACTCCTGCAAGCGTTTCGGCACCACGTAGTCAAGCACTAGGTGAAACATCCACAGCAATAGGCAGGATGCGCAAAACACCAGCAACCCCGAAAATTCGTGGAAAAAGCCCCGCGCTTTGTCCGGGCTCCAGTATTGTCCCAACAGGCCGCTGCCCATGATGCGCAAGCCATTCGCAAGCACCGCAATGGGAATCGCGCTAAGAATCAGCGCCACGCGACGCCACGCTTTTCGTTCAAATTGATAGGCGTAGATCACCGCGATGGTGATCAGCGCCATCAACGAGCGAAGGCCGCTGCAGGCTTCCGCTACTTCCAGCGAAATCGCGGGCAAATGGATAATGTTGCCTTCGCGCAGAACCGGCACTCCGGTCAGATCCAGCAAACTCGTCGCTAGCCGCGAGGCCATCAGCTGTAGCGGCAATGTGATGCGGTTATAGATGATCACCGGCAGCGGAATCATGAGGAACAGAACAAGCCATGGATAAAATGCCAGCCGGAAAATGGCCCATCCACCGAAAAAGATCGTGATGCCCGCGAGCGCGAACAGCAACGAAGTGCGACTGAGGAAATTCTCGGCGCCCAACGCGCCCACGACCAACAGGCCCATCGCCCCCAACACGACCAGCAATCCCCACCAGTTCGGCACAAGGCTTTGTTGCTTGAATTTTTCGCGGTTATTCCAGAGCATCCATGCCGACAAAAACGGCACCAGAAAACCGTGCGAGAAATTGGGGTCCCGCCAACATTGCGCGAACAAGCTTTCGACCACGTGAAGATACAGCGCCAACAGGACGCCCACGAGCAAGAGTGCTTGCACAGAAAACTTAAGGATTTGTGCTTCGCTGAACTTATCCAAAACTCTCATTGCGAAACGGTGTTAGTCGAACAAAGCCTTTCAATTTCACGTGGTTATGAGCAATCCGCCTGCCAAAAAGATGCCCCAAGGGCTTTCATTTCTGGCGTGTCCAGGCCTCTCGTTTCGCACAGAAATCCTAAATATCTTATAATAGGGCACTTAAAACGGCAGAAAAACGCGCGCCCGCTTCTCGCGGTTTTGCCTGTGGTCTTGCTATCGTTAGGTTTGGTTTCGCGGTTAGCAAGAGGAAATAATTTCGCCGTCTTGCACCTGGCATTAACCTGGCCGCAATTACCCGGCGATACGAACTGGTATCGTGAGAAATCGCCAGCTTAGATTTGCGCGGCGATGTAAGTCGCCTGGAAGGGAAAGGGGCTGTTTGAAATGAAAGGCGTTGTTCTGGCAGGAGGCAAGGGTTCGCGACTGTACCCGCTTACACGCGTCACGAACAAACATTTGCTACCGGTCTATGATCGGCCAATGGTGTTTTATCCCATCCAGACCCTGGTGGACGCCGGGATTCGCGACATTATTGTGGTTACCGGTGGGCAGAATTCCGGCGAATTTCTTCGTCTGCTTTCCAACGGCAAAGACTTCGACCTGCGCCGGATCCACTACACCTATCAGGAAGGCGAGGGCGGCATCGCCGATGCGCTGCGCCTCGCAGAACCGTTCGTTGAGGGCGAAAAGATCTGCGTGGTTCTTGGCGACAACATCATCGAAAACAACATCATTGCTTCCAAGAACGCGTTTGACCGGCAGGAAAAAGGCGCGCACATCATCCTGAAAGAAGTGCCAGACCCGGAGCGATTTGGTTGCCCAGAAATTTCCGATGGCAAAATCCTGGGAATCGAAGAAAAGCCCAAGGCTCCCAAGTCGCAATTCGCCGTGACCGGAATTTATTTTTATGACGCGACGGTTTTTGAGAAAATCTGCCGAACCCGGCCCAGTTGGCGAAACGAGCTGGAAATCACCGATGTCAACAATATGTACCTTGAGGAAGGCACGCTGACGCACGGAATCCTGGAGGGCTGGTGGACCGACGCGGGCACGTTTGAATCTTTGCTGAATGCCACGAACCTGGTGGCCAAGACAGGCGCTAACAAGATTCCCGGACGCGGAGCGCCTCCCCGGCAGGGCAAGCACACGGAGTAAGACGACGGAATCGATGGTTTCGGAAGGAGCACGGTCTTGAAGGTTTTGGTTACCGGCGGCGCGGGCTTTATCGGCTCCAATTTCATTCGGCATCTGCTGTCGGCTCGCAACGATGTCGAGGTCACCAATTTTGATAAGCTCACTTACGCAGGCAATCCTGAGAGCCTGGCGGACATTTCCTCAAACCCCCGGTATTCTTTCGTCCGCGGCGATGTATGCGATGCTCGAGCGGTAGACCACGTATTTCAGATGGGACTCGCGGCGGTGGTGAACTTCGCAGCGGAAACTCATGTCGACCGCAGCATCGAGGACGCCTCACCATTTCTTCACACCAATATTCTCGGCACGCAATGCTTGCTCGAAGCTGCCCGCCGCCATCGCTTGCCTCGTTTCATCCACATCAGCACCGATGAGGTTTACGGAAGCGCGCCCGCCGGGTCGAGCTTTACGGAGGAGACGCCGCTTGATCCCCGCAGCCCTTATGCGGCGAGCAAAGCGTCAGCCGATCATCTGGTCTCCGCGTCTGTGAATACCTTTGGTATCTCTGCTGTCGTGCTGCGCTGCACGAACAATTACGGACCTTTTCAATTTCCGGAAAAGTTGATCCCGCTGATGATTGCCAACGCCCGGGAAGACAAATCTCTCCCCGTTTATGGCGACGGCCTGCAGGAACGGGATTGGCTGTTCGTGGAAGATTATTGCCGTGCGATTGCTGTGGTGCTGGAACAGGGAAAAATCGGATCTGTCTATAACGTTTCAGCCGGTTCACCTCAGCCTAATCTGAAAATCGTCCGCACGATTTTGGCGCACCTGGGAAAGCCAGAATCTCTTATCAAATATGTGCAAGACCGTCCGGGGCACGATCGGCGTTATGCCCTGGACAGTTCCAAGATTCAACGGGAACTCGGCTGGAAACCGCAAGTCTCGTTCGAGGAAGGAATCCGGCGAACGATCGATTGGTATGTCCAGAACAATGCGTGGCTGGAACACGCCCGCTCCGGCGAATATCTGAAGTATTACGAGCGACACTACGTCCGCCGTGCCGAAACCTTTAAGGATTGACCCGCTCTAAGGATGAAATTAACTTGCGCGAGTGCTGCCGTGCCGGCCAATGGCTCTGGACTCGCGTGAGCAACCCGACGATAGGCTAAGCTGAGGATACGCGGTTGGAGTGTTTCTGATGACGTTGCGTTCGCCGAATGGATCAGGTCGCACACGAGGAATATTCTGGTTCGCCGCGGCTTTGTCGTCGGTGGTCATTCTCTTCAGCGCAGAGAACGTTTGGGTGGACTCTCGGCTAAGACATAGATTGCATTGGATGCCGTCCTTCGTGCCAGCCCCGCAAACAGGGGCGTGGTTCCTCATACTTGCCCTAGGGTTGTTTGCGCTGGCAATGGTGGCAGTGTGCCTGATATTTCTGTTGCGGGACAAAACTGCGACTCTCTGGCGCAAGGTGGCGATGACGGCCGGGCTGGGTATCGCCCTGCTGTTTGGCGCCCAATGGGCGCTGGTCACCAACGGGCGGCCTGGATTACGGCACCTGCTTTTAGCGGAACGGGGGCATACGGTTACTTTGAAGTGGCATGCCAGTCGTTCGTCGGTGGCGGGCTATAACGTTTACCGTAGAACGATTCCAGGTGGCCCTGTGACGAAGGTCAATTCCTCACTGATAACGGCTCTCACCTGTACAGATCCGACAGTCGTGAGCGGCGTGACCTATTATTATGTAGCGCGTGCGGTGGACTCTCGCGGTGTTGAAAGTGAAGACTCGAATCAGGCTACGGTGACGGTTCCCTAAATATTGGAAATCGCAAACGAAGAGTCAGGGCAAGCGGCGGCTGCGCCGGTAATGCGCTTGGAACGGCAACTCTCCCAGCCCACCCTCCTGGGCAAATGTACTACCCATGCTGAGGTCATAGGGCGATGGAATTTCCGGGTTGGACGGAGGTTCACTTTGAATCGTATAGGTCAGGTGATCGTCCTCGAGACTGGCATAAGCGATGCGGGCCCGCTGTGCTTCGGCACCCTCGATCTTCCAGCCCGCTTGGGTCTGAGTGAGTTTCATCCGGCTGCGCGCACGCCACCAACGATCCACTTCGCCAGGCAAGGCATGCCAAACATTATGCACATCACAGATCTTGCGAAGATGGGTCAGGAGAGAGTCATAGACGCCGCGGGGCTTTAAATCGATCAGGTAGTCGGGGTGGGTCAGAAAACTGATCAGCCCGTTGCGTTTCAGAATCATGGCGACCTGTTTCTTCCAAAGTTCAATGGAATAGTCCTGCAGAGTACAGAACACAGAGTGGTCCTGACTGGTGGTTAAGGGAATCTCGAGAATATTGCCAACAAAGAAAGGCATGACCGTGCAGCAACCGCCACGCTGAGGTTCCAGATGAGCGACGTTGGGCACGGACATGTCGTAGGAAAACTCAAAGGCATCGAACCAATCGAGATTGCGATACATGCCCCTTGCGCGAAAACCGCGCGCTCCGTAGGTACGCACATAGCTGTTGATGAAGTTTGCCAGGCGTTCAAACTCGCGCCGGTTTCGGAACAGATAGCCCTTGTGGCTCAAACCATGTATGTTGAATTCAAAGTGACGACTCTGGATTTCGTTCCAATAAGACAAAGGCACTGAATAACGGCCTTCGGGCACAACCTGGAAGGACGCGCGAAAGCCATAGGCTTCGTCGAGGTCCATGAGTTTGGACGAAAAATCACGAGCCTCCACGGTCTCGACGTCGTGGGTGAGAATAGCGCAAGCGGTTGCTCCCTCGGGCCAAAACCAGATGAACGGGACTTTCGTAAGTCCTTGGGACTTCAGGACCACCTTGAGAAATTCCTGGTGGAGAGCATCGGCGGTGAAGTCGACTGGCCAATTGGGGAAGGGAATCTCCTTCCAGTTCTTGAAGTATGCTCTTTGAACCCTCTGTCGAATGTTCTGCGGCAGCGCTTCTCGAATGGCGTAATAACCACGCCGGAGAGGTACAGCTCGACTTAGTCCTTTGCGTCCGCGCCACAGTGGCGCGACGTAGCGTTCGCGGCGGAGATTCTCGATTAATTCTGAAAAATCGACAGGCAAACGGGTGCGCGCGTTTGTGGAAGCGGCAGCATGCAAAGCGTCGAAGCGCCCGGCCCTTCGAAAGTCTCTAGCGACGCCATTGGCGGACTTGCCATAGCATAGAATATTGGGGCCATAGTGAAAAAAACCTGCTCGAGCAGACCCGTGTAGGTCTAGCCGCAGGTCCAGAGTCGAGAGATTGACCCCATAAAAATCCCGCAGAGCTTGCGAGCTGACGAATTGGTTATCCGTCATTTCTGAATCACACAAAATCAAATCTATCGCTGCAATACATAAAGTGCAGACGATAACACGTCAGTAGAGACACTTACCTGCTCTCCTGGCATGTCTTACTGCTGAGCCGAAACTGTTCTGGGGACAAAGTGCCAATGGTTGGTGATATATACTCGCTTTTTGAGCAAAATCCAACTGCTATTTATGCCAGAGTCGGCTACCCTGCGCGGGTGCTATTGGGTACGGGCCGTTCGGGCATGGCCAGGACGGGCGCAATCCCGTCTGCATAGCCGAGGTCAAAGAGCATCCCTTCCGAGAGTTCGCCAGCCATTTTGCGCGGTTCCAGGTTGACCACGAACAGCGCTTGTTTTCCGACGATTTCCCGAGGGTTTTCGCGCTCCTTACGAATGCCGGCAAGGATGGTGCGGGTGTGATCGCCGAAATTCACAATCAGGCGCATCAGTTTTTCCGAGCGGGGCACCTCCTCGACGCGTTCGATGGTGCCGACGCGAATGTCGAGCGCTTCAAGCGTGCTGAAAGGCACGACCGGTTTGACCGGTGCTGGCGTAAACTGCCTCATCGCTCACCCCTGAAATTCGCGGCGTACGCGGGTACCGGAATGGCCGGGTCGCAGCGATCGTCCCGCACCGGCTCGCCCGAGACGATCTTCAGTGGGATGATGCCGGCCCAAACAGGGAAGCTGTAATCCTCCACATCGTCTTCCACGCCGCCGGTGCGCACCTTTGCGGATACTTCCGTAAGCGGCAACTTCAGAACGCTGGTGGCCTTCAACTCTTTTTCGTTGGGTTGACGCGCGTCGTCCCAGCGCCCGGGAATTAATTTGTTGGTGAACGCTTGCAGCGCGCGCAGCTTTTCGTCGGCATTTTCGATCAGAGTGGCACGGCCAAGCGCTACCACAGAACGGTAGTTCATCGATTGATTGAACACCGAACGCGCCAGCACCATGCCATCGATCAGGGTCACCGTGACGCACACCGGCCAACCCGCGCTCAGGCCGCGTAACATGCGGCTGGCTGCGGAGCCGTGGAGATAAAGGTCATCGGCGATGCGAGCGAACAAAGTGGGAATCACGAAGGGTTGCCCGTCCACCGCAAAACCGGCGTGGCAAACAAAGGCTTCGTCCAGGATTTTATAAATCACGTCGCGGTCATACACTGCACGATGCGCTTCGCGCAGCACCCGCGTACGCTCGGTCACGGGAAACAGTTCGGCCATGGAACCCTCAAAGTTGAAACACGGCGCAGAGTTGATAGCCGGCGCCGTCGCGGCATGAGTGGGAAGCAACCCAGTCATGCTAACACGCCACGCCGTCTCTGTGAGAAACTGGACTGCCGCAGTAAATTTGTTTCTGAGAGTACTGGATCATGAGTACACCAACCCTGGATCGAAGCTCCGCAACTACACTCGACATCAACTGGGTACGCGCGCAATTTCCGTCGCTACAGACCCAAGTGAACGGACAGCCCGCCGCTTTTCTGGATGGACCGGCGGGGACGCAAGTGCCCACTCAGGTGATGCACGTAATTCAGAATTATCTGATGGGGGCCAACGCGAATACCGGTGGAGCATTTCTTACCAGCCGGCGTACGGACGAGGTGCTGAAGGGCGCGCGCGAGGGCATGGCGGATTTCTTTCATTGCGATCCGGACGAAGTGGTCTTTGGCCAAAACATGACCACGATAACCTACGCGATTTCGCGGTCGATTGGGCGCGAATTGAATGCCGGCGACGAAATCCTGCTGACCACGCTCGACCACGACGCCAATTTTTCTCCGTGGAAAGCGTTGGAAGAAAAAGGCGTGGTGATTCGTCAGGCGGATATTCGGGACGAAGATTGCACGCTGAATCTGGAAGATTGGAAAAGCAAGCTGAACGAGAAAACCAAGCTGGTGGCCATCGGTTACGCCTCGAATGCGGTCGGATCCATTAATCCAGTTGGAGAAATCACCCGGCTAGCCCATGCGGCGGGCGCGCTCGTGTACGTGGATGCGGTGCACTACGCGCCGCACGGGTTAATCGACGTGAGGCAACTAGATTGCGATTTCCTGGTCTGCTCGCCCTACAAGTTTTTTGGGCCGCACACCGGCGCATTGTACGGAAAGCGTAAGCATCTACAGGGATTCCGACCCTATAAGGTGCGACCGTGTACTGAGCAGGTGCCCGAACGCTGGGAAAGCGGCACGCAGGTCCATGAGCTGATTGCCGGAATTGGCGCGGCCGTGGAGTATCTTGCCGGAGTTGGCCGGCATAGCGATCCGCGGGCGAGTACTCGCCGCGAAGCGCTAACCGTAGCGTATCGAACGACGGTGGCTCACGAACGGCGCCTGATTTCGCGTCTCATAGACGGTCTGCAAGACATGCCCGGGATGCGGGTTTATGGAATTACCGACCCGCAGCGCTATGAAGAGCGTTGCTCCACGCTGTCTCTGCGCATCGGCAACCACAATCCGGCAACGATTGCCGCATTTTTAGGCGAGCGCGGAATCTTCACGTGGGACGGCAACTATTACGCACTAAACCTGAGCGAACGGCTAGGAGTGCAGTCGCAAGGCGGCATGCTGCGCATCGGCTTGGTGCATTACAACACCATGGAAGAAGTGGAACGCGTGCTCAGCGCTCTGCGCGAATTCGCCACGAAATAGGTTTTCGATATACCAGCGAACGCTCCTTCGCTCTTTAAAGCGATGCAAATTCTGACGAGGAGCAATACGGAAAGAGAGCCATGGGAAAACGACCGAAACCACTCGTGTTGACAGTGCTGGATGGATGGGGTTATCGCGCGGAAACGCAGGGGAATGCGATTGCGTTGGCGCGCAAGCCCAACTATGACGAGTTGCTGCGCAAATTTCCCAACACGCTGATCCAGACTTCTGGACCATTTGTAGGCTTGCCCGAAGGGCAAATGGGCAACAGCGAAGTCGGCCACATGAATATCGGCGCTGGGCGTATCGTGCACATGGACATCACGCGCATCGACTTGCTGATTGCCAACAAGCAGCTGGAACAGGTGCCGCTGTTCCAGCAAGCGATGGAGCGAGGGCGCCAGCGGCAGTTGCACTTCCTCGGGTTACTCAGTGATGGTGGCGTGCACTCGCACATCCATCACCTTTTCGCGTTGCTGGAAATGGCCAAGAAAGAAAAAGTACAAAAGGTGTTTGTGCACTGCTTCATGGACGGCCGGGATACGCCGCCAAATAGTGGCCGCGATTACGTGCGGCAATTGCAGCAGAAAACGCGCGAATTGGGCGTCGGAGAAATCGCCACGGTGGTTGGCCGTTATTACGCCATGGATCGTGACAATCGCTGGGAGCGCGTGCAGTTGGCTTATAACGCACTGGTACACGGGGAAGCGGAACACAAGAGCGACGATCCAGTGGCGGCGCTGCAAGGCAGTTACGAACAGGGCGTGACCGATGAATTCGTCAAGCCGATAGTGATTACACGTGGCAACGGACCCTCGGCGCAACCGGTCGGATTGATTCGCGATGACGACGCCGTGATTTTCTACAATTTCCGCGCCGACCGCGCGCGGCAGATAACTTATGCCCTTGTCGGACCAGACTTCGATAAATTCTCCGATCCCAGGCGGCCCAAGAATCTGTTTTTCGTGGGTATGACGAAGTACGACAAGAATTGGCCGTGGCTGCAGTGCGTGCTGACGCCGGAGAAACTGGAGCACATCCTGGCGCAAGTGTTTCAGGAACTGCAGTACAAGAATTTGCGTTGTGCGGAAACCGAAAAATACGCACACGTCACGTACTTCTTCAACGGCGGCGTAGAGAAACCGTTCGGTGGCGAGGAACGCATACTTGTACCGTCACCGAAAGTGGCTACGTATGACTTGAAGCCGGAAATGTCCGCGGGAGGCATTACCGACACGGTGGTAAATGCGATCGAGAAGGGCGAGTTCGACGCCATTATCATGAACTTCGCGAATGCCGATATGGTCGGCCACTCTGGAAAATTGGAGGCCGCCATTAAGGCGGTGGAAGCGGTGGATGTTGGACTAGGGCGCATCTACCAGGCGCTGAAGCCTCGCGGCGGAGCCTGGCTCATCACGGCTGACCACGGCAACGCGGAAACCATGATCGATCCGGTGACCGGCGGTCCGCACACGTATCACACCACCAACCCTGTGCCGTTTATTTGCGTCAGTGAGAATGATCATTTGAAACTAGCACCGGGCGGTGCGCTACGGGACATCGCTCCGACCATGCTCAGCATACTGGGCGAGCCGGCGCCCGCGGACATGACCGGGAAGGATCTGCGCATCATCGGGAAGTAGGTGCTGCCCGTGCGCGAGAATTGACGATTGTGGTGCGACGGATCGGCTGAGATCGTTCGTCGCAAAAGGCGCTCCTCAGGATGACCACTCTCAAATCGTGAAGTGGCGTTAGTCGCCTACGCCGCCTTTGGGGGCGGTGTAGCCTTCTTTAGCGTAGACGACCCATTTTTGTTTTTTGCCCTTTTGGTCGGTTACGGTGAGCGGGCTGCCGTCGGGCGCGGTTAGTTCTACTTTGATCTTACGGAATTTTCCGTCGGCGGCGGTGTTCGTCGGGGTATAGGTGATGGTGTATTGGTGGCGCAGGTATTCCGCAACCTGGCGGAAGATCCCGGGAATCTCGCCGTCAAATTGTGGGAACCACGAGAAGCCCCCGGTCATCTGGGAAAAAGTCTTTAACTGATTTTCCGCCTGAATGTAATTGAGCTCGCGCATGCCGCCCACGCCCATCAAGCCGTTCAATTGCATCCAATTGACGTAGGGTTTGTCGAGACCGACGGCAAAGATGGGCACATCAGTGCCGCGAAGTTGTTTGAGGGTTTGGTCGAGGGTATGTTTCGAGAAAGTGTCCACGCCAGTGGCCAAAACCAAGATGCACTTCTTGCCCTTCACGTCCTTCAAGCGATCAGACATCTCCAGAATAGCGTCAAAGACATTCGATTCACTGAAGCCGGGGAAATAGAGGTTATAGACAGCCTGACGCACCTCGTCTTTGTTTTGCGTGAAGTCCACATCGATGTGCGTTCTCATGTCGAAGGTGACGAGCGCGACCCAGTCCTTGGCATTCAGGTTCGGAAACAGCGCCTCTGCCCAGTATTTGGCCTCGTAAGCAAACCACTGGTACAAGCCACGCGAACTGAATTCCATGAGGACCACCATGGTGATGGGAGCGTCGGATGGTCCGACGCTGCTGATGGGTTGTGGCTGGCCATCTTCCAGGACGCGGAAATTCTCTTTTTTCAGGCCGGTCAGCAAATCGCCATGTTGCGTGGTGGCGATGACGTCCACGGTAACTACGGGAACTTGCACGGCAATGGTCGCGCCGGACTCCTGGGGCTTCTGCTGGTCGGGATACTGTTTGGGAGCGGGTGCCGGAGGTGCTGCAGCAGGTGGCGGGGCGCCGCCGGTTTGCGGTCCTTCGGGAGCCTGGGCCCATAGGCCCAGCGCGAGAAGAGATGCAAATGCAGCTACAGTAGCGCCTTTCAACAACATCGAAACCCGAGATCCCATTTTCATCCCCCCCTGCATCTGCTGATGAGACGTGTTCCAAATAAGATGCGGGTACCAGACCCTGCGTCGTCCGCCCCGGCCTTTCGCACAAGTGCAAATTGAGCACGTGTGCGGGCCCCCCAATCGGGGAGGTGTAAACGTGCATGTTAGTATGGAATTTACCCGGTGCAAAACAGATTCAACCTGGAGGGTGACTTGTTGAGCTGGAAGCGTTGGAGCTTCTTCATCGCGTGGCTGTTGACGATTTTCGCGGGGGCGCCGCTGGGCGCACAAATCCGCCAGGGACCGCCGGCCATGGGCATCCCGGAGAGCCCGTCGCTGGTGGGCGATACCTTACCGCTGGCGCTTGAAGCGCAGGGATGGCTGGTGGAACTGGTGAAGATCAACACCACCAACCCGCCGGGCAACGAGCAGCAAGCAGCCAAGTACATCGGCGGGATTTTGAGCAAAGAAGGAATTACGCCGGAAATTCTGGATCTGGAGCCAGGGCGCAGCGTGGTGGTGGCGCGGTTGCGCAGCAGCGCGGTGCCGGACCCGTCGAGGGCGCTGCTACTGGTAGCGCATATGGATGTGGTGGGTGTGGACCGAAGCAAGTGGTCGGTGGACCCGTTTGGCGGAGTGATCAAGGACGGCTACCTATACGGTCGTGGATCGATCGACGACAAGAGCATGCTGGCCGCGAATCTAGCGGCGTTCATTGCGCTGAAGCGCGGGGGCGTACACTTGACCCGCGACGTGATTTTCCTGGCCACCGCCGATGAAGAACAGTTCGGCGACGCGAGCCTGAAGATCCTGATAGCCAAATATTGGGATCAAATTGCGGCCGGTTATGCGCTGAATGAAGGCGGCAACGTCTTCTTGAAGAACGGTAAAGTGCAGTACACCGGCCTGCAAGTGGCGGAGAAAGTGTCCGTGAACGTAGCGGTGACCGCCAAGGGTAAGGGCGGGCACTCGTCGATGCCCAGCAAGGACAATCCGGTGGTGCACCTGGCGGCGGCGATCGACAAAATCGGAAATTACAGCGAGCCAGTGCATTTAACCTCGATTGTCCGGCGCTACTTTGAAGGCCTGTCGGCGATCGAGCCGGACGATACCGCAAAATGGATGCGCGTGTTGGACACGCCGGATCGGGGCGACCACGCACAGCGGGTGCTTTCGGACATGAGCCCAATGTGGAATTCCATGATGCGCGACACGATTGCGCCGACAGTGCTGCAAGCTGGAGTGCGCGCCAACGTGATTCCCTCCGAAGCCAAGGCCGTGCTCAACGTGCGCCTGCTGCCGGGCGACACCATCGATGTGCTGGTAAACGAGTTGAATAAGTTAGTGAACGACCCGATGGTGAAGCTGGAGGTGATGCCGGACGGAGGCTTGGCGGCGCCGAATTCTTCGATGGAGAATGAGTTTTATAATTTGCTGACCAAGGTTTGTGCGAAGGAATTCAACGGGGCGCCGGTGCTGCCGTTTTTGTCTCCGGGCGCCACCGATTCGGCGCAACTGCGCTTGCACAATGTGCAGGCCTACGGTTTGCGGCCGTTTCCATTGAGCGAGGAAGACCTGGCGCGGGTTCATGGCGACGATGAGCGCTTGCCGCTGGCGTCGTTTGCCAAGGGTGTGGACCTGATGACGCGCATCGTTACGGAGTTTTCGGTCGCCCATTAAAAGGCTGCGTTCATCGCGGCGCGCGCATCTAAGCGAAACAGTTGGCAAGAATTCCAGCAAGTCCGAAAATACAGGGAAGCAGAGGGACAGTCGAAGCGATGATTGCGCGGCACTCAAAAATCGTCTGCACCATCGGTCCGGCCACGCGCTCGCCGCGGATGATCCGCAGGCTTTTGCAAGCGGGCATGGATGTGGCGAGGCTGAACTTTTCTCACGGCACGCACGAGGAGCATGCCCAGAGCATCGCGATGTTGCGTGATGCGGCCATGGAGATGAAGAAGCCGATCGCGATTCTGGCCGACCTGCAGGGCCCAAAAATCCGCACCGGAGCGTTGGCCGGAGGAGGCACGGTACTGCTGCGGGCCGGGCAACGTTTCGCGATCACGACCGCGAAAATCCTGGGCGATTCCACACGGGTTAACACTACGTTCACGCCCATGCCCCGCGAAGTGAAAAAGGGGGACCGCATCCTGCTGAGCGACGGTTTGATTGAACTGCGTGTCGAAGCGACCAGCCGGACTGAGGTGATCTGCCAGGTTGCGAATGGCGGCATTCTGGGCGAACACAAAGGCATCAACCTGCCGGGAGTGACGCTGCATGTTCCGGCACTGACCAACAAAGACCGCGCCGACCTGCGGTTTGCGCTGGCGAAGGGCGCCGACTATATCGCGGTGAGCTTTGTGCGCCATCCCGACGATGTGGTTCTGGCGAAATCGTTGGTGAAGCGGGCCGGAAAAGAAACACCAGTGATTGCCAAGCTGGAGAAGCCGGAAGCCATCGAGAATCTGGAGGAAATCCTGCGAGTATCGGATGGGGTCATGGTGGCGCGCGGCGATTTAGGCGTGGAGATGAGTCCGGAGCGCGTGCCGGTGGTGCAAAAAAATATTATCGCGCGGGCCCGGGAACACCGGCGTCCGGTCATCACCGCGACGCAAATGCTGGAATCGATGACTGAGAATCCTCGGCCGACGCGCGCGGAAGCTTCCGACGTGGCCAATGCGATATTCGATGGCTCGGACGCAGTGATGTTGAGCGCCGAAACGGCCACGGGCAAATATCCCGTGGAGGCCGTGGGGATGATGGCGAGCATCATCGAAGAAGCCGAAGCGAGCATTCACGAATTTCCGCGCCCGGGCGGTACGGAAAGGTTAAAGGTGGCGGAAACCGTGGCGGAGCTGGTGTGCCACGCCTCGCGCGAACTGCACATGAAGCTGATTGCGGTGTTCACGCACAGCGGATTCACAGCGCGGCTGATTTCGCGGTACCGGCCACTGGTGCCGATCGTGGCGTTTTCGCCGGAGGCGGCGACGCGGCGCAGGATGGCTTTGCTGTGGGGCGTGACACCGCGCAGTATCGTCGACATCAAGAAGATTGACGCGCTACCGAAGTTGGCGGAGAAGCGCCTGCTGGAAGAACGGCTGGTGCGGAAAGGCGACGTGATCGGACTGGTTGCGGGGACGCCCATGGGAGTGCGGGGCACGACGAATATCATGAAGTTTCATGTGGTCGGGGGCCCGTAAAAGAAAAAACGCGATTTTTACGTAACTGCGAAGAACACAGAACTTAGCTCGTTTTTTCTTCGGTGACGGCTCGTAAGTGCGGATTCTGGAGGGTTTATAAACCCCGTCGTTTGATAATGATGTGCAAGTGTTGATGGTGCAGGACTTGCAGGAGAAGTTTCTTGTAAGTGCGTATTCCAAGGCAGTTAGGCATTCTCGTTAAGCCCGCCTGATCGATCTGCACCCGCGAAGGGGGTACCTCCCCTCCCCCCTTGTTTTCCGGCCCCAAAAGGGTACATGGCTAATTTGTGGGGTGGAGGAAAATCAGCCGCAATTCCACGTGAGCTAAGTATACCATAATGATATAGATTGTCAAGATAATTGTATAGTAATGTTGAATGGATTTTTACGGGGCCGGCGAAAGGCGCCGTCCCTCCGTCGAAATGACAGATGGACGGAATCGGTGACGAAAGAGGTGGACAGTTTTGTGATTGATTCGAGGAGCGTGGTGCGGTGTGTCGCACCTGAAGGCCCGCGGTAGCAGGCTGAGCCCGGCCACAGGTCAATCCAAGAGCACAGGCAGGAGTGCCTGTGCCACGTGCGCTGTCGAAAAACGGGTGTCACAGGGGCTCCGAAGCCTGAGCGCAGGTCTTCGAAGCTCAGAGTAAACAGTCCTGCGCCCCTGAAGGCCAGCGACGTAAAGCTGCTAATACATGATTAGTTGACCCAGTTGTCGGGATTGGAGGGCGGCGGGTTCTTGGTTTTCTTCATGTAGACTTCGAAGCGCTTGCGATTGCGCTGGTACTTCCAATCCGCCATTTCATTGCGCACGCGAAACAGAAAAGAGCCGCGCCGGAGATACAGCCAGCCGATGAGCATGCCGCCGAGATGACAGAAATGGCTGACGCCGTCGCCGGAACTGCCTAGCGTACCGAAGAACTCAATGGCGGCCATGACGGCGACGAAAGGCCGCATGGGAATCATGATAGGAAGAGGGAAGAGCCAGATCTGGCGGTCGGGGAAAAGGATGGCGTTGGCGATCAAGATGCCGAAGATCGCTCCGGAAGCGCCGATGGTGGGGATGTCGGAGGGCCGGTAGCCCCAGAACATGGGAACCAGCTTGACCGCAACGGTAATAAAACCCGCGCCGATGCCGCACAGGAAAAAGTAGTTAAGGAACTTCTTCTTGCCCCAGACCAGTTCGAGCTCGCGGCCGAACATCCAAAGCATGAGCATGTTGATGAGCAGGTGCCAGAGGCCCCCATGGAGAAAGAGGTAGGTGGCCGGTTGCCAAAGGCGGAAACCGGGAAACACGCCGCGGGGAACCAGTCCGAACCAATGATTGAACCAGGAAGTGGCACTGAGTGGCAGGAGCAGGGCGATCAGAGTCTGAACAAGGAAAACGCCGGCGCAGCTGAGAACCAGAATTTTTACCGCTGGAGTGATGAAACCACGCCAGTCGAAACGCATGCGAGGCGCGCCGAACCGAGTGCCCATAGAGAGAGTGTAAGGTGTGGAAAGGCGTGACGTCAAAAGAGTAATTGTTCTGGGGGGTGCGAATGACAACGGCGAATCACTGCGGTGAACCGAAGCGGCACGCACGATTCGGCATTGAAACTTTCGGCGTGCGGCCACACCAAAGGAAGGGTCGAAGACGGGGTAACGAAGGCATTTTTGTGACTGCCGTGCATGCGCCCTTGCAGGATTTCCGCAGGGATACGCTTCCAGCGAACTTAAGAGAAGAAAGAAGTTAAGCGAGCAAGATGGCTAAGGGAACGCAGCAATTGATGCGCGGGCAAGGATAAGGAATTTCCAATACGTCTCGGCGGGGGTCTGGTGCGGGGATTGCATCAGCGTAGCTCGGCGAAGTGGCAACAGAGCCCTGATTGCGTATGGATGACCTTACTCGAGAATTTTTGTTGGAAAGCTACGAGAACCTGGACCGACTGGACCAGGAATTCGTGAAGTTGGAAGGCGAGCCGGGCAACCTGGAGTTGCTGAAGAGTATTTTCCGTACCATCCACACGATAAAAGGGACTTGCGGGTTTTTGGGATTTACGAAGCTGGAGACGTTGGCGCACAGAGGCGAAAACCTGCTGTCCTTGCTGCGCGACGGACAGTTGACGCTGAACGCAGAAATAACGACAGCGTTGCTGGCCATGGTGGATGCAGTCCGGCAGATGTTGGCGAGCATCGACACCACGGGAAATGAAGGCGAGCGCAATGATGAGGCATTGATCGCGACGTTGACGCGGCTGCTGGAGCCGGTTGCTCTGGAGGAAAAAGAAGAGGCAAATCCGGAGCCGCAAGAAAAGCTGGAGAAAGAAAAAGAACCGGAATTTCCTCCGGACGTGAACCTTGGGGAAATCCTGATCCAGCGGAAAGCCGCCAAAGTAATCGACGTATACGACGCGGTGCAACAACAGCACGAGGGCGATCCCCGGCGGGTCGGGGAAATCCTGGTGGAAAAGGGCGTGGTCAAACCGCAAGAAGTGCTGGAAGCGCTGAGCCTGCAGCAGCAGGCGCGCGGCACGGGGGTGAGCGACAGCACCATCCGCGTGGAAGTGAGTCAACTAGACCGATTGATGAATCGCGTCGGTGAGCTGGTGCTGCTGCGCAACCAGATTCTGCAGTACAGCAACACCACGGAAGACAGCGGGTTGCTGGCCACCAGCCAGCGGCTGAACCTGATCACCACAGAGCTGCAGGAAGGGGTGATGAAGACGCGCATGCAGCCGATCGGGAACGTCTGGAGCAAATTTCCGCGCACGGTGCGCGACGTAGCGCTGTCCTGCGGGAAAAAAGTCCGGATTGAGATGGAAGGGAAAGAGACAGAACTGGACAAAACCATTATCGAAGCCATCAAGGACCCGTTGACGCATATCGTGCGCAACTCCGTGGATCACGGCATCGAGACACCCGAGAAGCGCATAGCCGCGGGAAAACCGGCGGAAGGATGTTTGCTGCTGCGCGCCTTTCACGAAGGCGGGCAAGTGAACATCGAGATTTCGGACGACGGCGCGGGGCTGGACCTGGAAAAGATCAAACGCAAGGCGGTGGAGAAAGGATTAATCACCGCGGAGCATGCCGGGCGCATGAGCGAGCGGGAGGCCGCGAATCTGGTTTTTCTTCCGGGCCTGTCCACCGCGGAGAAGGTGACGAACGTATCGGGCCGGGGTGTGGGCATGGACGTGGTGCGCACCAACATCGACAAAATCGGCGGCACCGTAGACGTGCAGTCGAAACCGGGAGCAGGCACGACAGTGCGCATGAAGATTCCGCTGACCTTGGCGATTATTCCCGCGCTGATCGTCACCAACCGGGGCGACCGCTACGCGATTCCGCAGATCAGCTTGTTGGAACTGGTGCGGCTGGAAGGCGAAGAGGCCCAGAAGCGCATCGAGTCGGTACAGGGTGCGCCGGTCTATCGATTGCGCGGGCGGCTGCTGCCATTGGTTTATCTGGATCGAGAGTTGCGCCCGGAGGGCCGGGCGGAGGAAGCCAGCAAAGGAACGGCGGCGAATATTGTGGTGTTGCAGGCGGACGAGCGGCAATTTGGGCTGGTGGTCGACAGCATCAACGACACCGAAGAAATAGTGGTGAAGCCGCTGGGGAAACAGTTGAAAGGAATCAAGACGTTCGCCGGGTCGACGATCATGGGCGACGGGCGGGTGGCGTTGATTCTGGATGTGTTGGGGCTGGCGCAGTCGGCCAATGTGGTGGGAGAAAGCCGGGAACACGCGATCAGCGGAACGGAAGCGAGCGCCGCCGCACAAAGTGGAGAGAAGCAGACCATGCTGGTGTTGGAGGTGGGCAGGGACGGCCGTGTGGCCATGGAACTGTCGCTGGTGGCGCGGCTGGAGGAGTTCAAGCGCGAGGCTATTGAAAAAGCGGGAGACCGCGAGGTGGTGCAATACCGCGGAAAGATTATGCCGCTGGTGGACGTGGCCGAAGTGCTACGGCTGGCGCAAAAACAGGGCGGCGAAGGGAAGCCGGAGATGACCCAGGTAGTGGTGTATTCCGAAGAAGGGCGCAGCGTGGGGCTGGTGGTGGAGCGCATTCTGGACATTGTCGAGGAGTCTTTCGTGCGGCAACAGCCGGCAAAACACGAAGGGCTGTTCGGATCGGCGGTGATCCAGCAGAAAGTGACCGACCTGCTCGACGTGCACAGCCTGATCCGCACGGCCATTCCGAATTTTTTCGACGACGCGCCGATGCACCAGGAGCGATGACCTTGGCCAACCCACAGCAATTTTGCACGTTCTATATCGATAAGCAATTCTTTGCCGTGCCGGTGCAGCAGGTGCAGGAAGTGATTCGCTACCAGGAAATGACGCGGGTGCCGCTGATGCCACCGGTGATTCGGGGATTGATCAACCTGCGCGGGCAAATTGTGGTGGCTTTCGATCTGCGGCGGCGCCTGGGCTATGCGGACCGTCCGGAAGAGCAGAAACCCATGAATGTGGTGGTGCGCGCGGAGGAAGAGACGGTCAGCTTTCTAGTGGACGAAATCGGCGATGTGATCGAAGTGGAAGAAGACTGCGCGGAACAACCTCCGGAAACCTTGCCAGCGGAAATGCGCGAGCTGGTGCGTGGAGTATACAAGCTGAAAGAGCAGTTGCTGCTGGTGCTCGATGCCGAACGCACCGTGAATGCCGCGGGCGGCGGGTGGCAGCGAAATTAAAGGAATTGGACTGGCGAGGTGTGTCTGGTGGGCTCAACTCTCCAGACAGGGAAGACCAGGACCGAAATTTACCCAGCGGCTGGGCCGCAAAAGGAATGAAGCAATGCCACGCAATCATCACAAGTCATCGGTAGCCGTTCTGGACGAGGAAGAATCCCACGCGCAATCGAGAAATGGGCACGAACGCGACGCACAGGAGGACGCCCTGCGGCAACTGGCGGCCATTCATAAGTCGCGCGCGGTGATCGAATACGAAATGGACGGCACCATAGTGACCGCGAACGAGAAGTTTCTGAAGCTATTTGGATACACGCTGGAGGAGATCCAGGGCAAAGACCGCCGCATGTTCTCCGAAGAGAACCGCGCCCAGGGGGTGGAGTTCGAGGAGTTCTGGACGCGGTTGACGCACGGCGAGTATCAGTCCGGCGAATACAAGCGTATCGGCAAGGGGGGCAAGGTCATCTGGGTGGCCGCGATCTACAATCCCATCCTGGACCGCCACGGGAAGCCGTACAAGGTAGTGGGTTTTGCCAGCGACATCACCCGGGAGAAGCAGGCCAGCATCGACGCACAGGGGCAAATCGCCGCGATTCGCAAGGCCATGGCGGTGATCGAATTCAGCATGGACGGCACGGTGCTGGACGCGAACGAGAACTTCTTGCAGGCCTTGGGATACACCCTGGAGGAAATCAAAGGCAAGCACCACAGCACGTTCGTGGAGGAAGGGTACCGCCGGAGCGCGGAGTACAAGGAATTTTGGGCCAAATTGAACCGCGGCGAGTTCATCGCCGAGGAGATGAAGCGCATCGGGAAGAATGGGAAGGAAGTGTGGATCCAGGGGGCATACAACCCGATTCTGGACATCAACGGCAAGCCGTTCAAAGTGGTCAAGTACGCCACGGACATCAGTGAACAGAAATTCGCGCTGAACGCCATGATGGCGGACGCCGCGATGCTGTCGAAAGCCGCAGTCGAAGGAAAACTGGGGACACGCGCGGACGCATCGAAGCATCACGGCGATTACCGCAAGGTAGTGGAAGGCGTGAATGCCACACTGGACGCAGTGATCGGACCGCTGAACGTTGCCGCCGACTACGTGGACAAGATCAGCAAAGGGAATATTCCTTCGAAGATCAGCGACAACTACAACGGCGATTTCAACACCATAAAAAACAACCTGAACACGTGCATCGACGCGGTGAATGCATTGGTCGGCGACGCCAACGTGCTGTCGAAGGCCGCCGTGGAAGGAAAGCTCTCGACACGCGCGGACGCCCAGAAGCATGGCGGCGACTTCCGCAAGATCGTAGAAGGCGTGAATGCCACACTGGACGCGGTGATCGGACCGCTGAACGTGGCCGCCGATTATGTGGACAAGATCAGCAAGGGGAATATTCCTTCGAAGATCAGCGACAACTACAACGGCGACTTCAACACCATCAAGAACAACTTGAACACCTGCATCGACGCGGTGAATGCGTTGGTGGGCGATGCCAACATGCTGTCGAAGGCCGCGGTGGAAGGGAAGCTCTCGACAAGGGCGGACGCCCAGAAGCACGGCGGCGACTTCCGCAAAATCGTAGAAGGCGTGAATGCCACGCTGGACGCAGTGATCGGGCCCATGCGCGAAGTGGCCGACGCCATCGGCACACTGGCCGCCGGGGACCTTACCGCAAAAATCACCCGCCGTCACGCGGGAGATTTCGAAGAGTTAGGCAAGGCGGTGAACCAGTTGAGCACCCAAGTGCATTCCGCGATTCTGCAGATCGCCAATACCACCAACTCCCTGGTGTCCGCGGCGGAAGAGTTAACGGCGACCAGCCAGCAAATGAGCGCGAACGCCGAAGAAACGTCCAGCCAGGCCAACGTGGTCACCGCAGCGTCGGATGAAGTGAACAAAAACCTGCAGACGGTAGCCACCGCGACGGAAGAGATGAGCGCTAGCATCAAGGACATCGCCAAGAACGCTTCAGAAGCCGCCAAGGTTTCGAATTCCGCGGTAGGGGTAGCCAACAAAACGAATCAAACGGTGACGAAGCTGGGGCAATCCAGCGCGGAAATCGGCGAAGTCATCAAGGTGATTACCTCCATCGCGCAGCAGACCAACCTGCTGGCGCTCAACGCCACCATCGAAGCGGCCCGCGCAGGAGAAGCGGGCAAGGGCTTCGCGGTGGTGGCCAACGAAGTGAAGGAACTGGCAAAGGAAACCGCGAAAGCCACCGAGGATATCAGCCGCAAGATTGAAACGATTCAGACAGACACCAAGGAATCGGTGGACGCCATCGGAACCATCAGCGGGATCATCAACCAGATCAACGATATTTCCGCGACCATCGCTTCGGCGGTCGAGGAACAGAACGCCACCACCATCGAGATGACCCGCAACGTCAGCGACGCGGCGCGCGGTTCCGGAGAGATTACCAAGAACATCGCGGGGGTAGCCGAGGCGGCGCAAAGCACGTCGCACGGTGCGGGCGATTCACAAAAGGCCGCGCACGAACTGGCCAAGATGGCCAACGAACTCAAGGAACTCACGGGCAAGTTCAAGTTTTAACACCGCAGAAGAGGAGTCAGCGTGGACGAACTCATCAAAGACTTTCTGCAGGAAAGCACGGAGAACCTGGACCGGCTGGACCAGGACTTCGTAAAGCTGGAGAACGAACCGGAGAATCCGGAACTGCTGAAGAGCATTTTCCGGACGATCCACACCATCAAGGGCACTTGCGGTTTTCTGGGGTTCACGAAACTGGAGGCCCTGACGCACGCAGGAGAAAGCCTGCTGTCATTGTTGCGCGACGGCGAGTTGCGGTTGAACGAAGCGCGCACGGATGCGTTGCTGGAAATGGTCGACGCGGTGCGGCAGTACCTGCGAGAGATCGAGTCGACCGAGCAGGAAGGGGACGCGGACACCACGCCGCTGATCGCGCGGCTCAAGGAATTACAGCGGCGCGAAAATACTCCGGCGGCGAGCGAAGTTGCCGCGACGAATACGTCCGCGCAGCCAAGCGCGCCGCCCGCAGCGCAGATGGAGCCTACCGCGCCGCCGAAAGAAACCACGGCGCAAGGCTCCGGGAATAGCAAGCCCAAAAAGACCAAGCAGGAATTGTTGGCCAAACGTCTGGGTGGGGCGCTGGTGCAGAAGGCTAACGTGCACCCGGACGATGTGCTGCGAGCGCTCGAAATGCAACAAGCCGGAGACTCGCGCCGCCTGGGGGAAATTCTGGTGGAACTCGGCCTGGTGACCGAGCAGCAAGTCGAAGAACTGGTGCGGCAGACCAAACAGGAAGAACCGAAAGAAGCGGCCATCCGCGTGGACGTGAACCTGCTGGAAAAGCAGATGAACCTGGTCAGCGAATTGGTGCTGCTACGCAACCGCCTGCTGCAGATTGCCACCGAGGCCAACGAACGCAATCTGAATTCCACGGTGCACGGATTGAATTACGTGACTTCGGAGCTGCGCAAGAACGTGATGAAGACGCGCATGCAGCCGGTCAGCCAGCTGTTCGACAAGCTGCCGCGCATCGTCCGGGACGTCTCCAAGGAAATGGGCAAGAAGATCCGGCTGGAGACACAAGGTGGCGGCACGGAATTGGACAAAACGCTGCTGGAGGCCATCAAGGACCCGGTCACACACATTTTGCGCAACTCCATCGACCATGGCATTGAAACTCCCGAAAAGCGCGCGGAACGCGGCAAGCCGAAAGAAGGGCTGGTAAGCGTACGAGCCTTTCACGAAGGCGGCAACTTCCACCTGGAGATTTCCGATGATGGCGCGGGCATCGATCCCGCGCGGGTGCGCGAGAAAGCGGTCTCGAAGGGGCTGATCACCGCCGGGCAAGCGGAAAAGCTGACGGAAAACGAACAAGTCAATCTGATTTTTCTGCCAGGGCTGTCCACGGCCGAAAAGGTCACCAATGTATCGGGGCGCGGCGTCGGGATGGACGTAGTGAAGACCAACATCGACCGCATCGGCGGACGGGCCAAAATCGACACGGAGAAGGGCCGGGGCACGTCGGTGCGGCTGGAGATTCCGTTGACGCTGGCGACGATACCGGCATTGACGGTGGTCAGCGGGAAGTCGGTGTTTGCCATCCCGCAAGCAGCGCTGGTGGAGATGATCGGGCTCGACGCCGACAGCGCGGACAAGCACATCGAGTGCATCGACGGCACATCGGTCTTCCGCTTCCGCGGGATGGTTTTGCCGCTGTTGAGTTTGCGCCAGGAACTGAAGTTGAAAGAAGCCCCGCCCGCGGACTGCGCCACCATCGATCTGGTGGTGGTACGCACGGAAGGGCGGCAGATCGCGCTGCAGGTGGATGCGGTGCGCAGCACCGAGGAAATCGTGATCAAGCCGCTGGACAAACGATTCAAGTCCATCGCGTTGTATTCCGGCGCGGCGGTCCTGGGCGACGGTCGCGTGGCGCTCATTCTGGACATCGCCGCTTTTGCGCGGCGAGCCGGAATGGTGGCCAGCCAGCAAGTGCGCAGCGAGCAGGCGGAAAGCGGGCAGAAGAAAGAGAAGCTGACGCTGCTGCTTTTGGGCGGCCCGGACGGAGAACGTATGGCCATGCCGCTCGATTGGGTGCAGCGGCTGGAAGAATTCGACGTGTCCGCGAGGGAACCGTTGGCCGGGCAGTTCGTCATGCAGTATCGCGGCGAAATCCTGCCGGTGGTCGAACTGGTCGATCTGCTGGACGAACGGAGGAGCAAGAGGCGCACCGAAGAAGGGCTGCATCCAGCGGAAGCCACCGGGAAAATCTCCGCGGTGGTGGTGCGGGGCCAGGAAAGCAAGGAAGTGATCCTGGAAGTGCACCGCATTCTGGGAATCGTCAAAGTAGAAATCGAAAAGTTGAATCCGCCAAGCCGCGCAGGGGTGCGGGGAACGTTGGTGGTCCAGGAGCGGGTAACCGAGCTGCTGGAAATGAAAGAGCTGCTGACGCGCATGCCGCACGGCATGCTCGCCGAGGAAGTACTCTCCGCGGCCGGAACGGAAGCGATCCATGGCGACTAGTCAAAAGTACTCGACATTTTATCTGAACGGCATTTGCTTCGGCGTGCCGATCGAGCGGGTCCAGGAAGTGCTGGAATTCCAGGAAATCACGCCGATACCGCTATCGCCCGCAGTACTGCCGGGGATCATCAACCTGCGCGGGCAGATCATAACGACGATCGACCTGAAGACTCGGCTGGAACTAACGGAAAGCGAAGCGCAAGGACAGCCGATGATGATCGTGTTGCGCACCGGCGAAGGTCCCATGAACCTGATCGTGGACAAGATCGGCAGCGTGGTGGATGTCGATCCCGCGCTCTTCGAAAAACCCACCGAAACGTTGAAGACGGGAGTACGCGCGGTAACCACGCACGTATGCAAGCTGGAAGGACGGCTGCTGCTGGTTCTGGACACGGAGAAAGTCATTCAATTGCAGGCCGACCGGCGCGCGATGGGCGAGCCAGGCGAAGGAGACAAAGCGCCGGTGCATTAAAGGTTTACCGAGGGATCCACCGAGTTTGGGAGAAGTTTCAGGAAGAAGGAGCGGAAGATGAAGCTGAAGATTGGCAGCAAACTAACCCTAGCTTTTGGAGTGATCCTCGCGCTGATGGTGGTGTGCGGGGTGCTCAGTTACATCCAGTTGTCGACCATCGCAGAGAAGGCCGAAAGCATCACGAAAATGCGCGTCCCCACGCTGGACAGAGACCGGCAACTGCAGACGGCCTTGCAGTATGACGCCTCAAAAAGCCGGCAGACCATCCTTGCAGGAACGGACCCAGCCCGGCGGGCCAAAGCCCAGGAGTCCTTTGAGGCGGGTTGGGTGAAGGCGGACCATGACCTGGCCCAGCTCGAGGAACTCGCCCCGCATTGGTCGCTGCAGTTGAACCGCGACCGTCTAGCCCAAGTAAAGGAGGACATGACAAAACTGCGGGTGCTACAGCAGCGCGCCATGGACCTGGCTGCCAGTGGCGCCCACGACGCGATTATTCGCGGAGGTAACGATTACGCCGACAACGCTACGCCTCTGAACGACCAAGCGGTGAAGACGTTGGGAGAACTGTGCGACAGCCACGAAGAGTTCCTCGCGAAAGACAATGCGGCGCTCGACGCGGCAAACCGGATGACCAAGCTGACGTTGCTGGTATCCACCTTATTGGCAGCGGTGATCGGCATCGTGGTGGCACTGATGCTCAGCCGGGGTATCTCGAGCGCCACCGCATCGGTGCTGCGCCAAGCGGAGTCTATCGCCGCGGGAGACCTGTCGATAGAGCAGGCCAAGGTGACCAGCGAAGACGAGCTGGGCGAGTTGACGCGCGCGATCAACAAAATGCAGGGGAGCTTGCGGGAGGTAATCGAATCGATTGCCGAGAATGCGCAGAACGTGGCGAACGCCAGCGAAGAGTTTTCGGCCGTGAGCCAGCAGATCAGCGCGAACTCCGAAGAAACTTCCGCGCAGGCCAACGCGGTTTCTTCCGCCACGGAACAGGTCAACCGGGGATTGCAGACGGTAGCGAGCGCCACCGAGGAAATGAGTGCGAGCATCCGGGAAATCGCGAAGAACACCACGGAAGCAGCGAAGGTGGCGGATTCGGCGATGAAAACCGCTACAGAGACAAACGCCATCGTGGCGAAGCTGGGCGAATCGAGCGCGGAAATCGGGCAGGTGATCAAGGTGATCACTTCGATTGCACAAAAGACGGATCTGCTGGCACTGAACGCCACGGTAGAAGCAGCCCGCGCAGGCGAAGTGGGCGCAGGCTTCGCTGTGGTGGCCAACGAGGTGAAGGAACTGGCGAAGCAAACAGCAGCCGCCACGGAAGATATCAGCCGGAAGATTGAGACGATCCAGGCGGACGCGAAAGGCGCGGTGGAAGCCATTGCCTCAATCAGCGGAGTGATCGGCCAGGTGAACAGCATTTCGGCGACGATCGCCACGGCGGTAGAAGAGCAGTCCGCGACAACCAGCGAAATGTCGCGAAACGTTTCGGAAGCAGCGAAGGGGGCAGGCGAAGTGGCGCAGAACATTCAAGGGGTGGCCCAGGCAGCGCAGAGTACTTCGCACGGCGCAACCGATTCGCAGAAGGCGTCGAAGAATCTGGCGGAAATGTCCACGCACCTGCGGGAGCTGGTGGGCCGCTTCAAGCTAGACGACGGGCGCCGCGCGGGGCGGAGCAGAACGAGCGGCAAGACAGTGGAGCGCGAGGCGGTTCGCGAAGTCAGGGAAGAAGAATTCGCGATGAAGTAGCGAGCGGCTGGCCGGGGTTTCCCGCCATACCACATCCGGCGGCCAGACCTCGGCGCAGCGCGTGAATGGAGAAACGCACGTGTTAAAAAAATGGAATCTCACGCAGAAAGTGACGCTATCGGTTTCGGCGGTTTTAATCGTCACGTCGCTGCTCAGCTTCTGGATCACGCTCGAGCGGGTCAACCGCCAGGCGGAAGATGCTTTCCGCGACAAGGTGCGGCAGATCACCGGCATGGCCAGTTCCACCCGCGAATGGTATTCAGCGAACCTGGACAAACTCGTGCCCAATCACGAGTTCAAGCACCTGGAGCAGGTGCCCGTGGTGGTGGCATGGAAGGTGGCGCAGCAATATGCGCAAAGCGCCGGGATGGAGTTCAAGACGCCGTCGCCGAACGCACGCGATTCGCGCAACACGCCGGACGATTTCGAACGCCGGGCGCTGACGCAATTTCAGCAGAACGCGGAACTGAAGGAATATTCGGAGCGCGTGGAGGAGAATGGCCGAGAATGGATGCGTTATGCGCAGCCGGTGCGGGTCTCGGAAGATTGCCTGTTTTGTCACGGAGATCCCGCGGGGTCCAAGGATCCGTTCGGGTACACCAAAGAGGGCATGAAGGCGGGCGACCTGCGCGCCGCGTTCACGGTAAAAGCTCCGGTAGACGAACTGGTAGCGAACGCGCGGGCCAACTCGCGGATGTTGTTCCTGACCAGCTTGTTGACATTGCTAGCCGCGTGCGTGGCGGTGGCGCTGGTGATTCGGCGCACGGTAATCAAGCCGTTGTCGCGGGTGAAAGACCTGCTGCAGAGTTTGTCGGAGGGTGATCTGACCGGCCGGCTAGAAATTGAGGCGGAAGATGAAGTTGGGCAGATGGCCGGAGCGCTGAACCTGACGGTGGAAAAAATCGGGGACGTGGTGCGACAGATCGGGGAAGAATCCGTAAATGTGGCCAATGCCAGCGAAGAATTTTCCGCGGTGAGCCAGCAAATCAGCGCGAATTCCGAGGAAACTTCGGCGCAGGCCAACGTGGTGTCGTCGGCGACGGCACAGGTGAATCGAGGGCTGCAGACAGTAGCGGGCGCGACCGAGCAGATGACGGCGAGCATCCACGAAATAGCGAAGAACGCCACAGAAGCGGCCAAAGTGGCGGACAACGCGATGAAGACAGCGCTGGAAACGAACGCGGTGGTCGCCAAGTTGGGCGAATCGAGCGCGGAAATCGGGCAGGTGATCAAGGTGATCACCTCGATTGCCCAAAAAACCGACTTGCTGGCCTTGAACGCCACGGTAGAAGCAGCACGAGCGGGCGAAGTGGGCGCAGGCTTCGCGGTGGTGGCCAACGAGGTGAAGGAACTGGCGAAGCAAACGGCAGCGGCCACCGAAGACATCAGCCGGAAGATCGAAGCGATCCAGGCGGACGCGAAAGGGGCGGTGGAAGCGATCGGGTCGATCAGCGGAGTGATTGGCCAGGTGAATAGTATTTCGGGGACGATTGCCACCGCGGTAGAAGAGCAATCGGCGACGACCACGGAGATGTCGCGCAGCGTTTCGGAGGCGGCGCGAGGCGCGGGCGAAGTGGCGCAGAACATTCAAGGGGTAGCGGAAGCGGCGCAAAGCACGTCACATGGCGCGACCGATTCGCAGAAAGCGGCAAAGAGCCTGGCGGAAATGTCCACGCATTTGCGTAGCCTGGTGGGTCGATTCAAGCTGGACGATGGCGGGCTGAGCGGAACGAGCAAGAACGCTGGCGAACGCGAATCGGAGCACGAAGTTCGCGAAGAAGAATTCGCGATGAAATAGCGGCATGGCCCTGGGGGCTGAACAAGTTGCAACCCCCCAAAAACAGTTCCTCAGGGGCTGAAGCCCGATTGATTGTCAGGTATTTATGTCGGAGCTGAAGCTCCGACCCCCGGTGCCAGACACATTTTTCGGAAAACTGAAAAGCCGTGCGTTGACGTAAAAGCGCTAAACGGATGCGAGGACTTGTTTCAGGTAGTTCCAGAAATGCTGGACGCTGGAAATTTGCACGCGTTCGTTGGGGCTGTGCGGATTCTGGATGGTGGGGCCAAAGGAAATCAGCTGCATGCCGGGGTATTTTTCGCCGATCACGCCGCATTCCAGGCCGGCATGCATGGCGATGAGCTTGGCGGGTTGCCCAAAGACGTTTTTGTGCACTTCTTGCATCTTGCGCACCAGATCGTTGTTGGGTTCGGGCTTCCACCCGGGATAACTGCCGGTGTGTTCGGGCGCGAATCCGGCCAGGCGCGCTATGGTGGCGACCATGCGCGCAGCGCTGTCTTTGCTGCTGGCGATGGCGCTGCGTTGGCTGGTGATCACTTCCACGACATCGCCTTTGGTATTCACGGTGGCGAGATTGGTGGAAGTTTGCACTAAGCCGGGAACGTCAGGGCTCATGGCTAAAATGCCGTGGGGAACGCCGACCAGTAGCGCGGCGACACTCTTCGCATCGGCCACATCCATGATCAGGGCAGGGCGTTCCGTGGGTTCCACCAGGATCTGCAAACCGGGATCGAAGGCACCCAATTCGCTTTTGTAGGTAGCTTCCACGGACGCAACGAGTGACTTCATTTCTTTTTCGCGCGCGGCATCCAGGACGACGACGGCCACGGCTTCGCGGGGAATGGCGTTATGCGCGCTGCCGCCATTCACCTGTGCCAATTGCAGCGGCAAATGATCCAGCAAATGCTGCAGCACGCTGCCCATCACGCGCAAGGCGTTGCCGCGGCCTTGGTGAATGTCGACGCCAGAGTGTCCGCCGTGCAGGCCGGTAACTTTGATGCGGTAGGCTGCGCCGGAGCCGGAGGGGAGCTGCTTCACTTTGCGACGCATGGTGGTGTTGACGCCGCCCGCGCAACCGATACAGAGCTGGCCTTCTTCTTCGGTGTCGAGATTGAGGAAATATTTGGATTTAAGGATGCCGGGTTCGAACAGCGAAGCGCCGGTGAGTCCGGTTTCTTCGTCGATGGTAAAGGCGAACTCGAGTGGTCCGTGGGGAATGTCCTGGCTCTCCATCACGGCCAGGGCGGCGGCGACGCCAACGCCGTTATCGGCGCCGAGGGTGGTGCCATCGGCCTTCAGCCAATCGCCGTCGCGAACTACTTTGATGGGGTCCTTATCGAAATTGTGAGGGGTGTTTTCATTCTTCTCGCAGACCATATCGAGGTGGCCTTGCAGCAGAGCCATGGGCGCGGTTTCGCGTCCCGGCTTCGCGGGTTTGCGGACAATCAAGTTGCCGGCGGAATCTTGTTTGGCTTCGAGACCGAGGCGGGTGGCTACGCCGCGGACATAATTGCGCGCGGCGTCTTCCTTGGTGGAAGCACGAGGAATGGCGGCGAGTTGATCAAAATGCTTCCACAACGGTTGAGGTTCCAAATTCGTGAGTGCAGGCATCATGGGAGGCTCCGTAGTACAACGCAGGGATTTTGCTGAGGAAAACAACTCCATTGTACCTGCATTGGGGAGAATCGGCATCCGCCTACGCGCTGTGCGCTATGGCGGACGGGGGCTCAGAGCTCGCGGCTTGGCAGCCTGAATAGATGTTAGCGAGGAAGGCTAAAGACATAGGGTTGAGGTCCTTCGTCGCATCCGCCTACGCGCTGCGCGGTATGGCGGATAGTCGCTCCTCAGGATGCCAATTTTGTTTTTTTTGGTGCGTGGGGAAAATCTCATAGCTCGCGACTGAGCGGACCTAGTAGATGTTGGCGAGGAAGGCGCGCGCGTATAATCGCTGGGCCCGAGTGGCGGATTTTGTGGGGTGTGGGCATGCGGATGTGGATTTGTGTTTTGGTGGGGTGTTTTGCTGCGGGAGTCGCGGCTGGGCAAAATTTTGAATTTCCGCTGGCAGCAGCGAGCGATGCGGCGAAGTTGGAGCAGGCGATGCCGAGGTTGGCGACGCAGGTGCTCGCGAATTATAAGGATAGCGACCGGCTGAAATACCTGGACAGCTTGTTCCGCCTACAACTCGTGGCCGGAAAGAATCAAGAGGCACTTGCGACAATCGCGAGTCTGCGCGAGGCGATCGAGGGGCAGGCGATTATTCCTTCGCGGGCGGCGTGGGTGAACGTCGAATACGAGATTTACGCGCGAGCGCGAATCGATCAAGCGGAGAAACAGCGATCCTTTGCCGACGCGTACGCACAAGAATTTCGGAAACGATTCGCACAACTTGAGGAATGGCCGGCGGCACAGGTGTTGCGCACGTACGCGTACACGGATGTTGGCGATACGCGACGGCAGTTGCAGGGCGACCTGGACAAGCAGAAAGACAAAGAGAGCATTGCGTTGGCCGACGCGCTGGCGCTAGTAAGCGATTATCTAGCCAACAAGGTGTTCCATGATTCTGTGCCGGTGAATCCCGCGCTGATAAAGGAATACGACGAAGAGCACTACATCACACAAACGAATGTACAGGTGAAAACGGCGGACGGCGCCAGCGTGTGCGTGTTCGTGAAACGCCCGCGCACGTCTGCGACGAAGCGTGTGCCGGCGCTGCTGAATTTCACGATTTATGTGGGGACGGACGAGGCCATCGAAGCCGAGACGCGATTGTCGGCTTCGAATGGTTATGCCGGAGTGGCCGGTTTCTCGCGCGGCAAACTGTGCAGTCCGGATCAGCCCGCGGCGTATCTCCATGACAGTGTGGATGGGGCAGCGTTGATCGACTGGATCGCGGCGCAGGGCTGGAGCGATGGAAGGGTTGGCATGTACGGCGGAAGCTACGAGGGCTTCACGCAATGGGCCACGGCAAAAAAGATGCCGAAAGCGTTAAAAGCAATGATGCCGACCGCGGCGGCTGCGCCTGGTGTGGACGTGCCAATGGAGGGCAATGTTTTCTGGAATTTCGTCTATCCCTGGCCGTTCTACACGCTGGACAAGAAACGAGACAACGACGCCACTTACGGGGATAGCAAGCGCTGGCAAAAACTGAATCACGATTGGTACGTGAGCGGGCGGGCGTATCGCGACATGGACAAAATCGACGGCACGCCGAATCCGACCTTCGATCAGTGGATCGCGCATGCGAGTTACGACGCCTATTGGCAAGGCCTGATCCCGTATCAGGATGAGTTTGCGCGGGTGAACATCCCGATTCTGCTGACGGCGGGCTATTTTTACGGCGGTCCCGGCGCGGCGGTTTATTACTTCAGCCAGGTCGACCAATACGCGCCACAGGGTGAGCACTACTTGCTGATCGGCCGCTATCATCATATCGGGGCGCAATACGGGGTCATCGGCATTCAGGGGAACTTGTTTGAAACGCTGGCGGGGATGCAACTCGACCCGGTGGCGGAGATTGACATTACGGAGCTGCGCTACCAGTGGTTCAATTACGTTTTCAAGGGCGGCCGGAAACCCGCGCTGCTTGGCGGGAAGGTCAATTATGAAGTGACGGGCGCTAACGTCTGGAAGCACGCGGAGTCGTTCGCGGGGATGAGCGAGGGCTCGACGCGATTCTATCTGAGCGGGGTGGAAGAGGGTGACGCGCACAAGTTGGCGGCGAATTCTTCGGGAGGCGTGGCGGCCGCGCTAAAAGTGAATTTGGCGGACCGCAGCGACGTTGATCGGCAAAGCGTAGGCGGCGGAGTGATCGACGATGCGGTGGATATGCACAACGCGATTCGATTTGTGAGCGAACCGTTGCCGCAAGCGGAGGCAATGAGCGGGTTGTTCTCCGGACACCTGGATTTTATTGCTAATAAAAAGGACTTCGATTTCGAGATCGATGTGTACGAGCTGACGCCGCAGGGAAAGTATGTGCAGCTGAGCGAATATTGGACCCGTGCCAGCTATATTCATGATCACACCCAGCGCATGTTGCTGGAGCCGGGGAAACGCGCGCAATTCGATTTCAGCAGCATTCGGCTGATGAGCCGGCAACTGCAGCGGGGTAGCCGGGTTGTGGCGGTGATCCGCATCATTAAAGAGCCAGAGCGACAGATCAATTACGGCACGGGGAAAGACGTGAGTGACGAAACCATCCAGGATGCCGGTGAGCCGTTGGAAGTGCAGTGGTTGGGAGACAGCGCGCTGGTGTTTCCGACGTCGCGGTGAGGGTGGTCACAGAAACCGTGTTCTGAATGGCTGTTGGGAGTGCTTGCAGTGGACTCTAAACCCGCACCGTTGAAAGGCGAAGGGTGCGGCTTCCGCCGGTTCACGGAAGAAGTCAACGAGGGTTTGGTGCGGGTTCGAAGAAGGAGTTAGTGCTGTGCGTGGCGCGAGAAAGCTGAGATGGCGGCAGCAGGGCTGCCGCTGATCGGTTTGTGGCCAGATTACCATGCGTCACCGGCGGGAGCAGGGCTCCCGCACTCCGTGGCGAGGGTGAGTTTTTCTGCACGGTGTGAAGGCGATTCTAGACTTATGGCAGAGGCAGGGGCTGGCGTCCTTGTAAACATTGCAAAGGGCGTGCTAAGGTTCACTGTCCTTTAACAATAAGAGGCCCGCAGTATTACGAGGAGTAGGGATGAGTACGCAGCCAATGGAGCCACCCGTCAAGAAGAAGCACCAGCCATATGTGCCGGTGGACCGGCAGATGAAGGAGTTCACCCTACGGGCGTTGCTGATCGGGCTGGTGATGACCGCGGTTTTGGGCTCGGCGAACGCTTACCTGGGGTTGAAAGCTGGGATGACCATCGCGGCTACCTACCCGGCGGCGGTGATTGGCATGGCGTTGCTGCGGCTGATGAAGGGCTCGCTGCTGGAAGAAAACATTGCGCGAACCGTGGGTTCCATCGGGGAATCGGTCGCAGCCGGAGCGGTGTTTACCATTCCCGCGTTCGTGATGGCCGGGCTGTGGCCGGGACTGACGGGTGAGGAATATTGGAAAGCGGTTGCTCTCATGATGATTGGGGGCACGCTGGGTATTTTGTTCGTCACCCTGTTGCGCCGGGTGATGGTCGAGGACGAGGAACTGCCTTATCCGGAATCGGTGGCGGCTTCGCAGATTCACAAAGCCGGACAGCAGGGAGCCAAGGCCGCAAAGATTCTGTTCGCCAATATGGGATTTGGCGGGTTCATGTTTCTACTGGGCGCCATCAATGTATTTTCTCCCAGCAATACCTTCCGGATGAATATCAGCGCATTGGGGAAAAAGTTGCTGCTGCGCACCAGTACGAATCCGAACGTCACGACAACGGTGACGGGAGGCGCGACATTTTTCTCGGCGCCGGATATCAGCCCGGCTTATTTGGGTGTTGGCTACATCATCGGCCCGCGGCTGGCCTCGCTAAACTTCGCGGGTGGCGTACTAGCGTGGGGCTTGCTGGTGCCCCTGTTGACATTCACAGTGGGCCCGTACATACAAGCGGCGCAACCGGCGGGACAACAGCTTTCCTGGACCCTGCTGGCGGGCGCGATTTACTACTCGATTGTGCGGCCGATCGCGGTGGGTGGAATGCTGGTTGGCGCGACTTACACGCTGTTCAAAATGCGCAAGCAACTGGCGGTTGGCATGGCACGTGCCATCTCGGACTTGAAAAAGTCAGCAGCGGCGCATGCGGCGACAGATCGCACGGATCGGGACCTGCCGTCGAAGGCAGTATTCGGCGGAATCGCGGTGGTGTTCGTGGCCATGGTTCTGCTGTATCACTATTTTATCAGCAGCGCTGGGACATTCTCGGCGTCGAAAATACTGGCAGGAGCGGTGGTGGCGGCGGTGGTGATGGTGGTGATCGGGTTCTTCTTTGCGGCGGTATCGGGAAACCTGACGGGGCTGATCGGGTCTTCGAACAATCCGGTGTCTGGTTTGACGTTGTGCACGTTGGTGATAGCGGCGTTATTAATGGTGGCTCTGGGGGTGTCCGGCACGGGAGGGGTGGCAGCGGTGCTTGGGGTGGCGGCGGTGATTTGCGTTTCTTCCGCGGTTGCTGGCGAAATGCTGCAAGATCTGAAGGTGGGACACATTTTAGGTGGTACGCCTTCCAAGATGCAGATAGGCGATTTGCTGGGTATCGTGATGGCTTCGTTGGTGCTGTTCTTTCCGCTGGCCATACTGGATAAGGCATATCACTTCGGGAGCCCGCAGCTTTCGGCGCCGCAAGCGGGACTGATGGCCATGCTGTCGAAAGGTATTGTGGGCGGGGACATGGCGTGGCCGCTGATCATTGTGGGGATGCTGCTTGGGATCGTGGGGATTTTGATCCAAGTGAAGAGCGTGATGCTGTTTTCGATTGGCATGTATCTGCCGCTGGGAACAACCTCCGCGATGTTCGTCGGGGGCATCATTCGCTGGTTGACGGATCGCATGCGCGACAAGCGCAACCTAAACGATGCACAGAAAGCCCGGGTGGACAACACCGGCGTGTTGGTGGCCTCGGGCCTGATCGCGGGAGAGGCGCTTTGCGGCTTAGTGGTCGCGGGATTGGTCGGGGCAGGGAAGGACGTGACGCTGTTCCATTGGACGCCGTCGATCTGGGCGGCGGTTGCGGCGTTTGTCATACTGGCGTTGGTGATGATCCGCGTACCGCTGGCCAACGCCGGCAGTCCCGACGAGCCGGCTCCGCCAACGGCGATCATGTAAGACGACGGTCTTTCCGCCGGCTCGCCGGGACTTATCAAGTGGACATCAAGCCTGCTGATGCGAATGGTGCCCGATCCGAGCGGGAAGGATGTTGACGGCGTTGTAAAGCAGGGCAAAAAGCAGTCCGACGATAGCTCCATCCACTAACCCGTCGATCGTCCCTATAATGACATTCGCGATGGTCCGTGAATCGTGGAACCAGGGGTAGACTGAACTGGTGAGCTGAATAAAGTTCACGCCGTAACGCGGATCGGCCAGGTTGATCAATCCTACGATCAAGATGGCGCCGCCCCACAGAATGGCTGCGGCAATGGCATCGGCTTTCAGAGAGAGTCGCATAAGTTTTCCTCCTGCAAAACTGGGGATAGACAAAAGCATTGAATAAATCCGAGTGCTCCCGAGCCCATTTGGCTGGCTATACCTGCAACGGGAGCACTTGGGTCCCGCACTTTGGGTTAATCCGTAGGACTGAGCAGGCGAGATTGCTGCACAGTCATTTCGGAATTAATGCCAGCCGATTCAATTTTCTTCAGGGAAGGTTCTGGCCGCTGCCAAACCAGCTTGGTATATGGGGTGTCCACGGGGTAGTACATGGTGGATTGCTGGCCAGTGGGTTCCAAGACCAAGTCGGCGCGCCGGTTATAAGCGAGCCAGGTGGTTTTGGCGTTTTTGGTCATCCATTTTTCGGGTTGCTGACTATTCTTGGAGTCGAGGATGTCTACGGTTTTCTGGTCGAGTTGCTTGGTTTTTCCTTCTGCGCGAATCTTGATGTCGTCCGCTGGAACGCCCTTAGAAACCAGGTAATTCCTGATGAGGGCAGCGCGGCGCTGGCTCAGTGCCTGGTTGTATTCATTGGAACCGCGAACGTCGGCGTAGCCGATCACCAGCAGACTGGCGTTGTGTTCGTAGAGGCCGAAGGTCTTGAACTGGGTTGCCAGGTTGTCGAGGGCCATTTTCTCGCTGAGCACCAAGCCGGCCTGAGGATTTTGTTTGGTTGGATAAGCGGTGGGAAAGTAGATGCTGGCGAGGGTAGCGGAAGGCGCCGGATCGATGGAGCCGAGAATGTGCAGTTGCGCGGTTTTGGTGGTGGTACCGCCGCAGGCATTCGTGGCAGTGACGGTGTAGGTCACGGTTTGGTTGATCGGTCCGGCAGTTGTTTGCGTCGGATTAGCGCTTACCTTTTCGCGACCGCTTAGAGCACTGCTGTTTCCCGGCTCAACCTTGACGGAATTTGCGTTGGTTGTGGACCACTGCAACATGGTAGAACCTTGATCGATCACGCGGTCACCGACCTTGTAATAATGGATTTCAGGTTGCGCCAGGGAAACGGCGACCGTAGGAGCACCGTTTACGTTCACGGCGATGCTCTTCGTAACTTCGCCTCCTGGCCCTTTCGCGGTTAAGACGTACGTGGTGTCTTGCGTCGGCGAAGTGGTGCGATTGCCCTGCGCGGGAACTTCCCCGATCCCGGAAATGGAGGTATCGGCAGCGTTACTGGACGTCCAGTTCAGTTGGGTTGCCTGACCACAGGCGACGTTGTTGGATTGCGCGGAGAGTTGCGCAGTGACCGGAGCGACGGCCACAGTGGCGCTGGCGATGCCGGCGCGGAAGCGGCGCTGTGCGGGCATGTTCCGCCCTTCGGCCCAATTCTTGGTTTTTGTCTTACCGTTATGATCCAGATACACGGTGACCTGCTGGCCCGCCTTGACGTTGACCGGTCCGGACCAGATGGTATCGCCCTTGCGCGACACGGTGAGCTGATAAGTGCCCGGGCGAACTAACAAGCGCTGGTGCCAGATCCAGTTCCAGTCGAATTCATCGACGTGGCCAACGAAATATGCGGGAGTCTTGCCGTTCAAGAGCACCGCGGCGCGCGGATGCCCCTTGAGTTCAATGTCGCCAAAGGGGCCCGGCACTGGATCGCCGCTGGCCTGCAGGTCGATGTTCAGGGCCTTGGTCTGGCCGGCGATTACTTGCACATCCTGGGTCTTCGGAAGGTAGCCATAGTTATAGGCACCCACCTGGTGGCTACCGGCGGGTAGGGTGAGCGTCTGGCTGCCATCGCGAATGGCCTTGCCGTCAATCCAGACATAGGACTGTTTGGGAACAACGTGGATTTTGAGCTTTCCGGTTTCATTCGAAGATTGCGCGAGAGCCTGCGACACGCAGCAACAGGCTCCGGCCAAACACACGGAGATAAGCATTGCCAACCGCCGAGATCGCATCTTGGGGATTCTCCTTTCTGGCAAAAAGCTGATGGACCGCGGGAACGTTTTGCGGGGACGAGAAGCAGCGTCGCCAGGGCGGAGGAGCTTCGCTGCGTTTCAGCCTGCCTCCCAGGGTTTTCGGGCGAGCATCCCAGCGGGGAGGCGCACGCCGGTTCTCAATGTATCGTGATGCGATATATAGGGTGGAACGTTGCCTAAGACTATATCGTATTACGATATATATTCGAGGTGGCGGACACGGCAAATCTGCAGGGATTGCTGTAGGCCGGTACTATCGGGCAGGCTGGGATACCGGAACGGATCGGGCGGGTACCCTTGACAAGTGCCCGAAACGCTCGTAAGTTCAAATCCATAAAAGTACTCAGCTTGCCAATAGCCATGCTTACCGCGCCGCCCAGTCGGAGAGTTGTGCCCGTAGGTGTGTGGCTTCGACCGGAACGCAGTCCGTAATGAGGGAGAGCCAACGTGTCCTTTCGACGAGTCCTGCCGTTCTTCGTCCCGATCCTTGTATGTTTATTGTATTTCCCGTCGCGAAGAATGTATGCCGGCGATGAGTGGCTGCCCATCGATCCGGCGGAATTAAAGATGACCAGCGAGCCGAAAGCTCCCGGCGCGCCGGCGATTTATTTGTACCGGCAGGTGGACCGCAAAGACTTGGGCCGGGCGAACACGGAATACAACTACGTGCGCATCAAGATATTAAAAGAGGAAGGGCGGGAAAGCGCCAACATCGCGATTCCATACCTCAGCGACAACAGCGGGATCAGCAACATTCGAGCGCGAACCATCCATGCGGATGGCACGGTGGTGAACTTTGATGGCAAGGTATACGACAAAATGGTGGAGAAGATCAAAGGCCAGAAGTTCAAAGCGAAAGTATTTACCGTGCCCGACGTGCAGGTGGGCAGCATCGTGGAATACCATTTCAACTACGATTTTGCGGACGGCTACGTTTTCAACTCGTATTGGGCGGTTAGCGATGACCTTTTCACGCGGAAGGCAGTGTTCTCGCTGGTGCCGTATCGAGAATTTAGCGTGCGGTGGGACTGGCCCGCGGGGCTGCCCGCCGGGACCGAGCCGCCAAAAATGGGTCCCGACAAAGTGATTCGAATGACGACGACGGACGTGCCGGCGTTTCGCGAAGAAGATTTCATGCCGCCGGAGAACGAAGTGAAGTTTCGGGTGATTTTCATTTACAGCGAAGACAGCGTGGAATCCGATCCGGCGCGGTTCTGGCACAAATACGGGAAGCAACAGTACGAGCAAATGGAGAGCTTCATCGGGAAGAAGAAAGAACTGGAAGCGGCGGTGTCGCAGATGGTGGGCGCGGGAGACAGCCCGGAGGCGAAGCTACAGAAGATTTACGCGCGAACGATACAAATTCGCAATTTGTCGTTCGAGCGCCCGCGAAGCGAACAGGAACAGAAACGAGACAAACTCAAGAAGAGCGAGAACGCTGCCGACGTGCTGAAAAACGGGTACGGGACGGGCTACGACATTACCTGGACGTTTCTGGGGTTGACGCGGGCCGCGGGGCTGGAGAGCTATGGGCTGATGCTGTCGCGCCGGAACCAATATTTTTTCAACGACCGGCGCATGAACCGGCAAGAACTGGATTCCAACGCGGTGCTGGTGAAGGTCGACGGAAAGTCGTTGTATTTCGACCCTGGGGCGATGTTTGTGCCCTACGGCCTTCTGCCTTGGGAAGAAACCGATGCGAAGGGAATGAAGCTCGACAAAGAAGGTGGCACGTGGATTCAGACGTCACTACCCGAGAGCGCGGCTTCGCAAATCCAGCGAACGGCGGATTTGAAGCTGAGTGACCAGGGCGCTTTGGAAGGCAGCGTGAAGCTGACATACACGGGGTTGGAAGGGTGGATCCGGCGGGTATCGGAGCGCAACGAAGACGACGAAGCGCGCAAGAAGTACCTGGAAGATGAATTAAAAAGCTATGTGCCCGTGGGCATGGATGTGGAGCTGAGCAACCAGCCGGATTGGAAAAACACGGAGCCGCCGCTGGTGGCGGAATTCCACGTGAAGATTGAGGGATGGGTGTCTGCAGCAGGACGCCACGCCATGTTGCCGGTAGGCATTTTCGCCGCACCGGAAAAACAGATTTTTTCTTTGACGGAGCGAACCTACCCGGTGTACTTCCGATTCCCGTTTCAAAAGAGAGACGACGTGACCGTCGCGCTGCCGGCGGGTTGGTCGGTGTCTAGCGTGCCCAAGCCCGTGGATACCGATGCCAAAGCGGCGGAATATTCGCTGAAGGTCGACGACAAGAAAAACGAAGTGCATATCGCGCGCATGGTGCGGAGCGATCTTTTCCTGGTGCCTAAAGAGATGTACCCGGCACTCAGGACTTTTTATCAATCCGTGAGGAGCGGCGATGACCAACAGATCGTGCTGCAGCCGGGTGCCGTGGCCGCGGCGCACTAAAGGAACAGGACCGATAGCAAAAGGGGTTTTCTGGCTAGCCGGGATTGTCGTGAGCTTGTCGGCGTTCCCGCGGACGCAGGCTGCCGATGCGCCCGGATGGATGCACGCGCTGACCAGCGCCGCGCTGCCCAAGCATGACGAAAAGACCGAAGCAGTCGTTTTGTATTCGGAAGAGATTCTGACCGTACAACCAAACGGGAAAATGAGAGAAGTGGACCGGAAGGTTTACAAGATATTGCGGCCGAGCGGCCGGCATCTCAGCAAAGTGCAATTTTATTTCGATGGAGAAACGCGTATCACCCGCATTCATGGCTGGTGTATTCCGGCGCAAGGCAAGGACTACGAGGTGAAGGAGAAGGATGTGACCGAGGATGGCCTTCTGGGGATGCAGAATGGCGAACTGTTCTCGGATCATCGCGTGAAGGTAATGGAGATTCCTGCGGCGGACCCGGGCAGCCTGATCGGTTGGGAAGTGGAGCATGAGGACCGCCCGTACGTTCTGGAGGACGAATGGGGATTTCAGGGGACGCTCCCGGTTGCGCTGGCACGCTACACGCTGCAACTGCCCGCGGGCTGGGAATACAAATCCATTTGGGTGAATTATGCGGAGAAACCGCCGAGTTCCAGCGGGAGCAATCAATGGACCTGGGAAGTGAATGACGTGCCAGCGATCACCGAAGAAGAGAATATGCCGCCGTGGCGGGCAGTGGCGGGGTTGATGAGTGTGTCCTTGATTCCGCCGGGAGGGGCGCAGCACGGGTTTCTGAGCTGGTCTGAAATGGGCGCATGGCAAAACGGTTTGTTGCAGGGGAGGGCAGAGGCTTCGCCGGAAATCAAGCAGAAGGTGGCGCAGCTGACGGCAAATGCGCAGACGCCGTTAGCCAAGATGCTGGCGCTTGCCGACTTCATGCAGAAAGATATTCGTTACGTGGGAATCTGGCTGGGCATCGGGGGATGGCAACCGCACGCCGCGCCGGAAGTGTTCGCGCACCGGTACGGGGACTGCAAGGACAAAGCGATGCTGCTGTCGGTGATGTTGCGGGAAGTGGGCATCCAATCCTACTACGTGGTCATCAACACGGAGCGAGGCGGCGTCACGCCGGCGGTTCCACCGCACATGGGGCTGTTCGATCACGTGATTCTGGCGATCCGGCTGCCCGAGGGAGTTTCGGAGGCGCGACTGGCGGCCACGATAGAAGATCCGAAGCTAGGAAGGCTGCTGATCTTCGATCCCACCGATGAACTGACTCCCTTTGGTTCTCTGAATGGAGAACTGCAGGCCAACTACGCGCTTTTGGTAACGCCTGAAGGAGGCGAGCTGGTGCAGATGCCGCAACTGGCACCAACGACCAGCGGAACGACGCGCACGGCGAAACTGCGGCTAGATTCCCAGGGAGTGCTGCAGGGCGAGGTGCAATCCGACAGTCGAGGGGACGCGGCGTGGTGGTTGCGCGGGGAACTGCGTGCGGTGGAAAAAGACAGCGATCGGATCAAGCCTGTGGAACGGGTGATGTCCCATTCGATCGGCAGCTTCCAAATCACGCACGCCACAATGAGCAATCTGCACGATTCCGATGTGCCGTTTGAGTACCGATGGTCGTTTGTAGCGGATTATGCCAAGCAAGCTGGCAATTTGCTCTTGGTGCGCCCGCGGGTGCTCGGGGTGGAAACCAGTGGATTGCTGGAGACAAAAGAGCCACGAAAGTATCCGGTTGAGTTTCCCGGCCCGCGGCGCGACAACGATACTTTCGAGATCACCCTGCCGGCCGGATATCAGGTGGACGAATTGCCTCCGCCGACGGACGTGGAGTATGCATTCGGGAGCTATCACAGCAAAACCACCGTGGAGGGGAACGTGCTGCGGTACACACGATCGCTGGAAATTAAAGAGCTGAATGTCCCGCTGGATCAGATGGATAACTTGAAGAAGTTTTATCGAATGATTGCCAGTGACGAGCGAGGGACGGCGGTGCTCAAGCCGGCGGGATACTAGTGGGCTGCCCCGTAAATAACCTCAACAAAGCGCTTGGCCGGGGCTGAAGAGTCTGTGTGAGAAGTCACAAGCACGCCCTCAGCGGCTAAAGCCGCACTGATTCGACTGTGGTTATGGCACGGCTGAAGCCGTGCCCTGACGAGAGACATGGGATCTTGCGGAATGGAGCGCAGGAATCCCGCGCCCCTACGGGGAAAGGCCAGCGGCGTAAAGCCGCTGCTACGAGAGGCACGGGAAGACTGACGGCCCAGCTGCCTTCGCGGACCCGGCAGGTGGGTGATCACGTCGCATTGTGCTTGCAGTGGACTCTAAACCCGCACCCTTTAAAAACGAAGGGTGCGGCACCCGGCCTGACAAAAAACATGGGATCTTGCGTAGGGGCGCAGGAATCCTGCGCCCCTACGCAGAAAAGGGCAGCGGACGCGGCTGCTAGATTTGAGGCAAACGCACAGACCCTAGTTGAACATCAGGCGGGCGATTCAGAAAAACAAAAAGGGCGCGGTGAGCAGTGCCCGCGCCCCATTTGCAAATGAACTAGTGAGCCTTCATCCACTCGATGGACATTTCCAATTCGTGCTGGGCCTGGCGGAGATGTTCCTCAGCCTTGGCGCCGTGGCCATCCATGTCGTAGTGATTGGCGGCCCGAGCGTGCTCCATCTCGTGAATCGATTCGTCGACGTGCTTATGGACGTCGTCCAGGTCGTGCCAATCGCGGACCCGCTGCGCGCAAACCACGCCGGCGACAAAGGACAGCGCGACTGCACACACGGCAAGAGTTTTCTTCATGAATGTTCCTCCAGTTTGAGTATTGAACGAGCCTGTATGCGTTATCGTACAAAAGACTGCCTGGATTACAGCCGCGGGCGTGGGTCAGTACTGGCTCAGAGAATTACCTGTTCTTGGGTGCAGGTGCTTCACGAGGGCAAACGAAGGTGAGCGCTGCGGCCGGGCGCAGGGTGCTCCAGCGATGGCGTAGAGCGCCGGGAGCGGCTTCAAGCATGGCGTGGAGCAGAGCATGGGCCTGATCTAAAGGAAGGGCCAGACGAAACAGGTCTGCACGGCGAGAGTAAGAATATTTCTCATAGCGCGGCGGGGTGGCTATGGCAAATTCGGCGAGAATCCGCCACGGAGAGGTTTTGCCGAATAGTTTTTTCCCGGAGGTCTCCTCGCGGATAATCTCCGCTGTGTGGCGTTGTGTTCCGCCGCCACTCTCCCAAAGAATCGTCGTGATGTTCGAGGGATCGAAGCGGCGCGAAGGATCGTCGTCGGGGAATGGCTGGATCAGAGTTTGCACCTCAACGAGATCCGCGGAGACGGGATCCCACCAGTAGTGATAGCCGTTATAGAGGACCGCACCGGTGCGGAAAATCTGCTGCACGCGTTCCGGGTCTTTGCCCACCACGCTGACGACCATGTCGGTCAATTCGTGCAGGCGAAACGTTTGGTTCACGACGGGCCGCATGCTGACGTAGCCGGCCTCTTCTTCGGAGTAGCGAACTGGAATTTGTTGTGGCAAAGACATGTGGGCGTCTCGAAAAGACTGGTGTCTTTAGTTTGGCGAATAGCGCAAGTTAGCGCCAGAAGAAAAGGTCCGTAAGGAGAAATACGTAGTCCGACAAACCAGCCATTGCGGCTTGTCAGGAGAGTTTGCTCAGCCGCTCGCGCACTTGGTCGCTCAGAAGCTTGCCGTCGACGGCTTTTCCGGTCAGCGCTTCTCTGGCAGCTTTTACGACCGCGCCTATCTGTTTCATCGAAGTGGCACCGAGGTCTGTGATGGCTTTAGAGATGGCGGCATCCATTTCGGCTTGGGACGCGCCGGCGGGAAGATAGGACTCCAAAATGTTGAGTTCGCTGGTCTCCTTGTCGACCAGATCTTGGCGGCCGCCTTTCGCGAATTGGTCGATCGATTCCTTGCGCTGTTTGGCGAGAGTTTGCAACAACTGAATGGACTCGGTGGCGTCGAGCGGACGCAGCTTTTCCACTTCTTTGAGCTGGAACGCGGATTTCACCATGCGCAGTACGCTCAGGCGCAGCTCGTCCTTGGCCTTCATGGCGGCGACGATATCCTTCTGGATCTGCTCAGACAAAGTCATGTAGTCGACTCCCCTGGGAAAACTATAGCAGAAGTCGCAGGGGCTGCCTTCGGGTGCGAGCGGTTCGGCGCGGTTCAATGGGAGTAAAAGCGAGCTGCGTCGTATCCGTCAGATTGACACATGCGCGCGCGGCACAGTAATTTGGAATGTTTTAAGAAGCTGGGAAGAGACCGCAGGAATCCGCGGCTTTTACCCGGAAACGAGGAAAGATGAAAGTCATCGTAGCGGACAAGATCAGTGAGCGGGGTGTGCAGCTCCTGAAAGAAACAGGCTGGAACATTGTGCAGACCACCAAGGAGACGCTGGCTAGCGAACTGGCCGATGCGGACGCCTTAATCGTGCGCAGCGCCACAAAAGTGACGCCGGAACTGCTGGATAAAGCGCCGAAACTACGGGTGGTGGGGCGCGCGGGCGTGGGGGTGGACAACATAGATCTGGACGAAGCCACGAAGCGAGGCGTTTTGGTGATGAGCACGCCGGGCGGAAGTTCTGTCAGCGTGGCCGAGCATACCTTTGCATTGTTGCTGGCGCTGGTACGGCAAGTGCCCAAGTTTGACGCGTCGATGCGAGAAGGGAAGTGGGAGAAGTCGTCGTCGGGCGCGGAAGTGCGGGGCAAAACGTTGGGGCTTGTCGGGCTGGGCCGCATTGGCAGTGAAGTAGCGATTCGAGCCGACGCGTTCGACATGCGCGTGTTGGCCTTCGATCCGTATATTAGCGAAGCGGCGGCACAGGAATTGAATGTGGAATTGGTTTCCATGGACAAGCTGCTGGCGGAAAGCGACGTTATTTCCTTGCACACTGCGGTCACTCCCCAAACCAAGGACATGATCAACGGGGAGTCCATCGCCAAGATGAAAAAAGGGGTGCGCATTCTGAATGCGGCGCGAGGAGAGCTGATCAATGAAGCGGATCTGGCCGCGGCGCTCAAGAGTGGTCAGGTGGCCGGGGCGGGTTTGGATGTGTTCGCGGAGGAGCCGCCGAAAAATTCGCCGGTGGTCGGATTGCCGAACGTGATCTGCACACCGCATGTAGCGGGCTCGACGGCCGAGGCGCAAGAGGAATTGGGCAATCAGGTAGCAGTGCAGGTACGCGATTACCTGGTGGAAGGCGTGATTCGCAATGCGGTGAACTTGCCGGCGCTGTCGCCGGAGCAGTATCGGCGGGTGCGACCGTATCTGGCGCTGGCCGAGCAGTTGGGTTCGCTGGTTTCGCAAGCGGCAGCCACGCGTCCTGCGCGAGTGAAGATTCGCTACGCCGGGGAGCTGAGCGAAGTTGGCACGCATTTGTTGCGCAGCGCGGTTCTGGCTGGCTTGTTGAACGCGGTGCTTGCCGGAAAGGTGAACGTGGTCAATGCTCCCGCGGTTGCCGCAGCTCGCGGGCTGACCGTCGAGGAAGAAACGCGTCGCCGCGAACATGGCTTCCCACACACGATTGAAGTGGCCGCATTGCCCGACAAGCCCGGGGCGCCAGGGTTCAGCGCCGAAGGCACGGTGCTGCATGATGGCACGCCGCGGGTCATCAATATTGATGGCATCGCGCTCGAAGCGCAGCTCGATGGCACCATGTTGTACCTACGCAACGCGGATAAACCCGGAGTGATCGGCCACGTGGGCACCACGCTTGGAAAACATGGCGTGAATATCGCCACGTTTGCGCTGGGGCGGCGCGAGGCCACGGTGGGAGCGGAAGCTGTATCGCTGGTGCGTCTCGACGGAAAAGTGACCGAAGAGATTCTGGGGCCGATTCGCGAACACGCGGCGATCACCGAAGCGAAGTTGATCCACCTTGGCTGATCTCGTGACGTGGGTACCGCTCGTTGCGCTTATCGACGTACGCGACTGCCGGGGTGGTGCATGGAAAGCTAGCAAATCGCTCAGGTAGCACCCTTCCAGCAGCTGTGCTAACCTTAACAATACGCCAGAAACGTGAGTTTCTGGCGCGCGTCGGGGCGTGGCTCAGCCTGGCTAGAGCGCCTGGTTCGGGACCAGGAGGTCGGTGGTTCAAATCCACTCGCCCCGACCACTTCCAAATCCCGCTCTCCTATAGACTTAGATCGAAACTACTTCTTCGATCCCTGCTTCAAAAACTTGTCCAAACTCGCAAAACTTGTCCAACAACGGATTTTCGGGGAGTTTGAAGCCAAGGCCGACCTTGGTTGCACACTCCTGCCGCCAGCGCACGTTGTCCAACAATTGCTTTCCGTAGCGCCCTGACATTTCTCCGTTCGCGTGTCCCATCCAATAATCGATGAGCAGTGTTCGTGCTTCGCTCATCTGAAGACTCCATCGCGTAGATCAGTTCCTTCATCTCTGCGTTGTCGAAGTGCTGGCGGGAGCTTGCGGCTGTAGATCAGCCATACAAGGCTGGATGGTTGGACCGAATCCACTTTTCGACTTCGGCGTGTAGCGTTTGGGCGATGGTCGCCATCTCCTGCAGTTCGCGGTCGGAGATTCCTCCACCGATATCGTAGTTACTGACGTTGCACTTTTTACGGAAGGCGTCAAAGCTTCGAATAGGCGATCACGTGAATTTACGAGACAGGTTGTCTACGTCACTCATCGCCAGACTCGATCGTTCTCGTCGGCCGGCATGATAAATGTTTTTGAACATCATCATCGTGCCGCGCCGGTCGGAACGAGCTCGCCATCAGAATCGCTATTGTTCAATCTGACGCAAGCTCGAGCTTCACACTCCTGGTAGAGCAGGGCGGATACATCATCCGGGTCTAAGCCGGAAGGCATTTAACTGGCAGGATTTCTCGGTAGAAACAGGGGACAATAAAGCGGACATAAAGTGGGTCATGTAAGGTCGGTGTTTATTCATCAAATCTATGATATATTGAGTCTTGTTATGGCATATCATGCGGACAATAAAGCGGACATAAAAACGGTCCAGGATCGTGGCGAGCCAATCTCTGAGATGGAGCCACTGCTGGTCGGGGAGACCTCGCGGCATCGCGCGAAGCTGACCGACATGGCGGTCGAACTCGCCCAAAAGGCGGCTGGCTTCCGGCGAAGTCTACCCGAGAGTTTGCTGGCGTCCCTCGCGAACCTCGTGCGTGCAATGAATTGCTATTACAGCAATCTGATTGAAGGCCACTACACGCATCCTGTGGACATCGAACGGGCCCTGAAAAACGACTATAGCAAGGAGTCCCGGAAACGAGACCTGCAGCTTGAGGCCATAGCGCACATAGCTGTCCAAGAGTGGATTGACGGAGGCGGCCTGCAAGGGCGCGCGGTAACGGAAAGTGGGATTCGAGAAACGCACAAACGGTTTTGCGAGTTATTGCCCGAAGACCTTCTCTGGGTGGAAGACTCCGAAGCGAAGGAGCGCGTGCGGGTCGTGCCGGGCGAACTGCGCGCGCGCGATGTGGTGGTGGGTAACCACGTTGCTGTGAGCGCGGGCGCTGTTCCCCGCTTTTTAACACGTTTCGCGGAAGTCTATGGGACTCTGAACAGGACGGATTCGATCCTCGCAGCGGCAACGGCGCACCACCGATTGTTGTGGATTTACCCCTTTCTCGATGGTAACGGGCGTGTGGCGCGCCTCATGTCGCACGCTATGCTTCTCGAAGCCCTTGGCACCGGTGGTGCGTGGTCGGTCGCCAGGGGATTGGCCCGCAACGTCGAAGCCTACAAGCGGCATTTGATTGCATGCGACCAACCGCGGCGCAATGATCTCGACGGGCGCGGGCAACTCAGCGAAGAGGCGCTTGCGGCATTTACAGAATTCTTCCTCGGCATTTGCATCGACCAAGTGGATTTCATGGAGGGTTTGGCACAACCGGATCGTCTGCGCACGCGCATTCGTCTATGGGCGGAAGAAGAGACGGAGCTTGGACACTTGCCCCCGAAGTCGAGCAACATACTCGAAGCAGTGCTCTATCGCGGGGAACTTCCGCGTGGAGATGCGGCCGGCGTCGTAAACACGGGCGAGCGTCAGGCGCGCCGGATCGTCTCTGCATTGCTCGAACACGGGGTGCTGGTTTCAGAAAGCCCACGCGCGTCGTTGCGGCTGGCATTTCCCGCTGCGCTCGCCTCACGCTGGATGCCTGGTCTCTTTCCGGAAAAAGAGGTCTAGCCCCCGGAAGGTCGGCGGCCGACGCAACGGATTCATGCTTTTCGGTGGAGCGATGAGCGGGTCTTCAAGCGAGGTTGAATAGAATTATCGCGACAAAAAACTGTGACATAACTGTGCCATAAAACCTGTTGCTACTTTCAAAACTGACTGTCATTGATAATGTGCGTTTGTTGATTCTACGCAGCTTATTGAAGGCAAAAATGTGGCGGGAGACTCCTGTTTATAGGGTTCCGCGTTCGTACGGACCTCAATGCAGACACAGCCGAACGTTCCGCCCATTTAGAGGAGTTCTGCCGTCTGGTTCGGTGGAAAGGGCGGTTGGTGCCGCACTAGTCTGTCGTCGGAAGGTACACCCGATGATGGGGCCTCACGATACATCTAGTTTGGCCTTCAACCATCAAGCCATTCCATCGCGTCCTTCGGCAGCGCTATTCCCAAAACAGAAGCGCATCGCAGCGAGCAACCTCCGTGTGCCTTCGGGGGTTCCGTCGGCCTCCTGGAGCTGGCGCTGCGTATAGGCCTCGGCAGTGCGGAACAACCCAGTAGACTCCGTGATCGTCCTTTCCCAGTAGGCCAGAAAGAAGGGCGAGACGATGTCTCGGTAGAGAGAGCGCAGGGGCTTGAAGAACCCTTCGAAATTCCGGGCCATAGATACTTGCATATATAGAGACTGCGCAGTCGGTGCCTTACTCAGGCCTCCGATGCACAAAACACAGCCGCGAACAAATTCGTGGGTTTGAATTGCGCGACATCCGTCGCTCCATAGGGTCTGCCAATCCGCGTCGTCGACCAGAGCCCTTCGTATCTCGGAAACGAAATTCTCCGGTTGGGAGTTGGGGGGGATCACGGATTCGATGACCCCAAGGGATGCCTTAATCGAGTCTGCGTTGGCGCCACGAATTTGAAGAAAAGCCAGGCGGATGGCAAGGGGAACAATCGGGGTAACGATCAGGATGGAGTTGGGCTTGGCCGGTAGAACTGCGTTGGTGAGCGATTCCATTTGAGACAGCTTTTCCCTTGCGTGTTCCGCCGGTGAGTCCTTCACCCTCGCGACGATGCTCT
>DATKPS010000153.1:0-12531 GCA_035524015.1 Candidatus Sulfotelmatobacter sp. | reverse complement strand
GCAAGGGTCACAACGCGATTCGCGCTGTGTTGCTGCCGCGCGGTGGCATTCCTCCTCTGGCTCGTCGCCGCTCGTGCCTAGCGCTCACCTTCGCTGAGCGAGAAGACATCTCACGTGGGATGGCTTCCGGTTCATCGATTCGCGAGATCGCCAGTGGCCTGCATCGAGCTGCATCGACGGTGAGCAACTATTGCTCCGGCAGTATTTCCCGAAAGGCACCGACCTGTCGCCTATCACGCAAGCGCAGCTCGAGCAGGTCTCGCTGCGCTTGAATCAACGACCGAGAAAAACCTTAGGCTTCCAGACTCCAGCAGATAAACTGCAAGCAAGTGTTGCGTCGACCATCTGAGCCGGCAGGGCTAACCGTCCATATACGCATCAGTACGCGAGCCTGAGGTTTGTTTTAAAATAGACACAACCTACTCATGAACAGCAACCAGGCCAAAGGAATCGTCTCACCGGAACCTCATTCAACAGGTCCAGATTTCCTTAAAGCGTGGAAGTATATGCCACGCTGGCTTCAAATCGCTGTGGTAGTGGTCCTTACTGTCGTCGGAATCCTACTGGTCATCTTCTCCGCTCGCGGACGAAACACACGAGATTTCTCGTCGCTGGGCACAGTGACCTCCGCGAATCTTTGGGTCACAGCTAATGACGGGTCAAGGTATGGTTGGAAAATATCTGACCCGAAAGACCTTTCCCGAATCGTTAACTTCGTAGATTCTCAGCGAGTCAACTGGGGCACACCATGGTATGGGATTGCAGTGGCGTTTTTGGAAGTGCAATTGTTTGACGGACAGCAATTAAAGAGCAGCTTTGGAGTAGGAAAGAACTTTTTTGAAACTCAACGCAATGGCGGATTCTTTTCCAAGAACGCGACACCCAACGAAATTAGGGGTTTTCTTGACTCCTTGGGTCTCGACGAAGCGACAGTCAGAGAAATACGAAACGGGTCGGAAAGCGTCAGGAAAAACTACCAAGGGCCCGATTAACGCGGTGACCTCCCGAGTTCGTAGTAGCCGGCCGGTGCCCCGGAAGAGGGTCTCCGGTCTTGATACCGCAACCAGAGTGTGAGAGAGTCACGCCGTTTTTCACTAGGCTTCGGTGGCGAGATGAAAAAGCAGCATGCTCTTATCTGGGCAGCGTGGTTGACCCAAGGGGTAGCTTGGTTCGTCCCGGTAATAGGGGAAGGGACGTCGCTCCCGAACGGAGTACCCGGGTGGCAAGCCTTTCGGGTTGCGTTTTGCGCGGTTTGGCCGTATGGGGATGCGCAATTTGAACACTGGTACAACGCGGTGCTTGCCACCATGAGTGCAGTCACCGCGCCGCTATTTATCATTGGCTCGGTTTGGGCGGTGTGGTTTGGCTCGCGCACAGTGCGCCGCGTATCTGCGTGGATCTCGGCTGGCGCTTTCGTTATCAACGCGCAATGGCTTGTTCTTGTGGTGGGGTTCGGACCTAATCCCAACGACCTGAAAATCGGTTACTTTCTCTGGTGGTTCTCGTTTCTTTTGCTGGCCTGGGGGCTATTCGTGCTGTCGGGTAGCAGGCTACCAGACGGCTCGCAGTAGTCGAGTTGCTCATGGTGAAACGATGAACACCGATCAGGTGCCGTAGTCCGCGGCCAGCGCCTCAACCTTTGCACAATCAGCCGAAAGTTTTTGGCGGTCCAGGAATTTCGCCGCCAGTGTCACGATACAAAGGGTAGATATCGTGACCACTTCCCGGATCTCATTCTCGTTGGAGCGCAATCCAGCACTTGCGTCGATGTGCCAGCGGCCAACCCGCACGACGTCTGACCGCGTGTATTTGTAAAGTTGCGTTGCCCAACGGTTCTTCAGGCTCTCGAAGAACGAATCCCTGCCGTAGGCAGCTTCGATTCCTTCGACCATTTCCGCAATACTCAAGGGGAAGGCATCGCTCTGCTGAACCTGGAGCAGTTGCTCTTCGGTAGCAGCGGAATTTACCCATAAACCGTAGCGCATACCCTTCACAACATCTCGGGCTAGCGCATAGGAGGAATCAACAGCTCCCGATTTGAGCAACTGCAAAATGCTGCGGTGGTGCTCCATGATGGTGCCGAGCAGTCCGCGAACAACGACGGTACGTGTGTCGCTGGGATACTGATGCAACGAAACGATGCGATCAACCTCGGCCACCGTATCTCTGGCTTTGTCGAGATGTCTGGCTAGTTCTAATTGCATGGGCCACGACAGTATAACGTGGATTCTAGCGCTTCAAGTCCCGGGAAACGGGGTAACCTCCCAAGTGGGTATCAGCACCCGAGTTCTCGGCAACGACAGACAAGGACTCACGAATAATCGGAGCGGTTGTCACTCGAAAATGACAGGAACGATGGGAAATAAACTGTCATGGACAGGAACATCTCTCTGTACGAGAGGCAGCAACAATCCGAGTGCTTTTACGCTATGCGCAGATTCAAGGACTTCGTGGAAAACGGATTCATAAGACGCTTTCAGTTCAGAGAAAGTGCGGGGCAACTTCGGACCGAACCCATACTGCAACTTCAATCCATTCAAAATACGGCCTGTTTCAGCCATCGAGAAAAACCAATCCATTCCTGAACGGATACTTCCAGCCATGTATTCCGCCTCACCCAATTCGGGAACGTCGTCTGACTGCCGCAAAAATATCAAGAACTCGCAGGCGACTCTAACTGTAATTTGAAGGTCCTCACTCTCCTTGGGGTCATCAAAGAAGCCTTCTGAATCGCGCACAATGATTGTCGTCATTTGCTCTCTCATTGCGTCAATTTCCGGCGAAAACAACATGGAACCTCTCAAAACGTCGCTCTGAAATGCGAGAATATCACGCCAGATCCTGATTGAACGGGCAAACCGGACATGTAGGCTTTTCTGCGGAAGCCGAAAGACCAAGCGTTAATCGGTTCTAAGGCGTGTTGTTCGGGGTGGTCTTCTTTTTGGCCTGTTCAGCGATGCGAGCAATGACCGCCTCTTTGAGATTCTGAAAAAGAACAGGTGTTGGTCCGTCGAGTCCATTCTTGAGATTCTGCTGCCAGATTGGGCCGTTTAGTTTGCCGTCTTTCTGCCAATATACCCAGAAGAGGTCTTCATCTGGACCAGCTGCCACTCCCTCACGACCTCCTAAGCCAGTGCCTGGTGGCGATGGAGCGTTGGGGTCGGTACGGCCCGTTTGTACGTGGATGCCGCTATAGGAACGGGAAGAGCGGCCGGTCCGGACCATTATGATGAGGTCTGCCTGCTTGGCACGTAAAGCCAGTTTGTAGTACCCCCAGTCGTGCAGGGCATCTACAACGTTGTTCACCGCATCGCGGTCCTCTGGGCTGGTACTTGCGTCGTAAATGGAGCCCACATAGGGCTCGACAAACACGAATTGCGCGGTCGTTAGCATCGCCGGAGCGTCTGGGTTTTTGGACGGCTTAGTGGATTGTGCGCTGGCCAGCGAAATGAATGAGAGCAGTGCGAAGCACGGAATAACAAAACGCATGTACCCTCTTCAGTGAACCGAGGCTACCTGGGAAGCAGGGATGCGGAAACATGACGCCATCATTGCCCGGAGTTAAGTGTGAACCTCGGCAACGAAGACTGCCTCGCGGAAGTCATTGGCTCCTGGTTAACGGGCTTATCAGACAGATGGTTACCAGTGCGCGCGTCGATGGTCTGCCGGAAATAGCAGCATTCAGTTCGGAGGCAGGTCGGTATTGAACATATCGAGCAACACTTTCCAGGAACCGTCCTGCTGCTTTTTCCATACGGTCAGATACTTTCCGTTGTCGGAAGCAGGTTTCCCCGAAGCGTTTTTGAACGTCCATGTGTATGAGCCAGTCGTATATCCAAGCTCGCCGGAATGAGCAACAGCAACCTGCTCCGGATGCCATTCGAGCTTGAAGTCAGGAATTGCGAATGCGCTCGCGGTTGCTTTTGCGATTGCGGTCCTTCCAGTTGCCCGAGGGGCGTTCGGCCATAACAGAGAGGCTTGTTCGTCGCAGAACGCCACGGCCTGGTCCAAATCTTTCGCTTCGTAGGTTTTCAGCCACGCGGCGTCGGCGGCCCGAAGTTCATCCAGGTACTTGGTATGCTGCTGCGCAAGCGCAGCAGTTATGCTCACCAAAAGGAAAACGGTAGCCCCAATAATGATTTTGCGCCCTGAGCTCATGCAACTTCCTCCTTCTCGCCAGTGCGTGTATCGGATACGAAAGGCGTTCCGAATGGTAGCCCGGGATTTTTAGCTGCCGGGGGCGACGTGTCAACTGGCAAGCATTGCGGGCTTCCCGGAGAAGTACCTCCTAGTACTCAGCGAGGTGCTGACTAAACGCGCTTGCCTTCGATGTTGGTGCGGTGTGCCGCTGGCTTCGCGGGTTGGCTAGGCACGGGTGGCCCGAAAGTAGGTTTGGGGTGTGGATCCGAGCATGGTGCGGAACATTTCGATGAAGGCGCTTACACTGTCGTAACCGACGGCGATGGCGACCTCGGTGACGGATTTGTTTTGTGCCAGCAGCTCCAGGGCAGCAAACAAGCGCGCCTGCTGACGCCAACGGCCAAAGGACATGCCAGCCTGAGCGGAAAACGCGCGCATGAAAGTGCGGCGGGCCATTCCGGCGACCTGCGCCCAAGCGTCGAGGGTGCGGTCGTCGGCAACATCCTCGAGCAGAGCATCCGCAACTCTGGCGAGTCTTTCTTCTTTTGGTATGGTCAAACGCAAGTGCTGCTGCTGAGGCTGCCGAATCTCATCGCGCAGGGTTGCGATCAAGTGCTTTTTGGCCGGGGTGAGCGGCTCGCGGAGGTCCCAACCAACCATACGCTGAACTATGGCGAACAGTAGCTCCGAGGAGTTGAACATGCAGGGCGTGTTGGGTAGCCCGCGGCACGTCTCCGGGGACAGATCCACCATCGCGCCGGCAGCGCCTCCGACAGAACGCGCCGCGTGCTTACAATTTGGTGGAGTCCATGCGCAACGCCCGGAGGGAAACATCCAACGTTCGCTTCCTGTTTCCACGATGAGCAACCCATGGGTCAGTGCGACGAGTTGCCCGCGCGGGTGGCTGTGCTCCGGCGTCCAGCCCTCGACGGTCCGGCGCTTGAAGGCATATGCGAGTACGGGGGCGTCGCCATCGTAGAGACGGCGCAGTTCTTCCATATTCTTCACTACGAACATGGATTTGCGAGATTGGCCCTTTTCCGACATAGTTCGCCACTTTCCCGTTAGCGGAGCAACCGAAACCTTGCTAGAGTACGCGGCGGAACAAGGAAAGACAACACGGGGAAATCATGGCGGAGAAAAGCGAGGAGGGCTTGAGAGTCTGTGTGAGAGGTGGACAAAGAGGGCGTCAGCGGCTGAAGAGATTGCGGAAAAAGTCAGCGAAGAGTCTTCCGAGGCTAAAGCCCAACTCGTTCTGAGCGACTTACGCGGGGGCTAAAGCCCCCGCCTCCTGAAAAGAGCAATTTTGCCGCAGCCTGTGAAGCCGCAGTGATTCCGTACCCCGACGAAAAGCATGAGTTGTCAGGCGACTCTTCCAGCGGTCTTCGTCAGGATTAAATTCGAAGAAAATTACTAATTTGCGAAAAGAAAAACTTTGAAAAAGGACATCAAATGAGAAAAGTAATCTACGCAATCAACGTGACCCTGGATGGCTGCTGCGAGCACACCAAAATGACCCCGAGTGAGGAAGACTTTGAACACTATATACAGCTGCTGCACGAGGTGGACCTGTTCGTCTATGGGCGAAAGACTTACCAACTGATGGTTCCTTATTGGCCAGATGTCGCAAAAGATCCGTCTGCAAGCAAAACGGACCGGGATTTTGCGCAGGCGTTTTGCGCGAAAGACAAGGCCGTTTTCTCGCGAACTTTGGAGAATGCGGAAGACAAAACTACACGAATTGTTCATGGGAACCTTCGCGACGAAATCGTAAAGCTGAAACAAGGAAGCGGCAAACCGATTTTGGCCGGCGGCGTGGATATCCCTTCGCAACTGATCCAGCTTGGCCTGGTGGATGAATACCGTATCGTGGTTCAGCCCGTGATTGCGGGGGAAGGAAGACGGTTGATGGAGGGAGTCCGGCTGGCCGAGAAACTGCCATTGAAACTGGTGGAGTCGAAGGCTCTGAAATCAGGGTCTGTTGCGCTGCGTTACTTGAAACCGTGAGAGAAAGGTCTGCGACGGGCCTAAAGAGTCTGCATGAGAACTAACAGGGCCTCAGCGGCTGAAACCGCGAGGGATTCGGCGCGAGTTGCGGCACGGCTGAAGAGGTTGCGGAAAAAGTCGGCGAAGAGTCTTCAGGGGCTAAAGCCCAAGTCATTCTGAGCGACTTACGCGGGGGCTCAAAGCCCCGCCTAAGAGCGGCTTTCCGCAGCCTGTGAAGCCGTGCCCTGAGGAAAAAAAAGTGGCTAAAAGTTCTGCTGGAGGACAACCATGCTGATTGCGAGAGGAACCAAAATTCTGTGCATTGCCTTGTTGTTGGGCCTGAGCGCAGTAGCGCAGCAAAAGCCTTCGCCGCTTTCACCTTATGTGAAGGAAGATGCGCCGGTGCTGGTGCTGGAGCATGTGCGCCTGATCGACGGCACAGGCTCTGCACCGCAGGAAGACATGCGCATCGACATCGCAGGCGGGAGAATCACCGCGGTGCAAGCCGGCAGTGCGCACAGCGCTTATCCGGCCAACGCCAAGGTGCTGGATATGACGGGAAAGACGGTGATCCCCGGGCTGGTGGGCATGCACGAACATCTGTTCTATCCGACGCCGCAGCAACCACAGGATGGCGTGTGGTTCTTTGGCGAGGCACCGGATAGCGCGCCGCGTCTGTACCTGGCAGGCGGGGTGACGACGGCGCGGACTGCGGGAAGCCTGGATCCGTACACGGACTTGGAACTGAAGAAAAAGATCGACGCGGGACTGCTGCCGGGACCAAAGCTCGACGTAACGGGCCCGTACCTGGAGGGGAAAGGCAGCTTCGCGATGCAGATGCACGCGCTAGCGGACGCGGACGACGCAGCGCGCACGGTGGATTATTGGGCCGCCGAAGGCGTGACTTCGTTCAAGGCATACAACTACGTGACGACGGAGGAGCTGAAGGTGGCCATCGACCACGCTCATGCTCACGGGCTGAAAATCACCGGGCATCTTTGCTCGGTTGGATTCCGGCAGGCGGCCGCGCTGGGCATCGACAACCTGGAACATGGACTGGTGGTGGATACGGAGTTCTACCCGGGGAGAAAGCCGGATGAGTGTCCGGGGCTTCTGGCGAATATGGCCTATCTGGAGAAGAGCGTGGAAGTGGAGGGGCCGGAGGTGCGGGAGACGATCCGTGAGTTGGTCGCGCACCATGTGGCCATCACGTCGACGCTGGCGGTGTTTGAGACGCTGGCGGCGAATCGCCCGCCGATGGAGCGGGAGAACGCGCCGCTCAAGATGCTCTCGCCACAAGCGGCGAAGGAGTATCTGACAGTCCGCGCGGATATGGCCGAACACGATTTGGGCGGGCCGATGCTGAGAAAAGAAATGAAGTTTGAGCGGGAGTTTGTGGCCGCGGGGGGACTGCTGATGGCGGGATGCGACCCCAGCGGGTACGTGGTGCCGGGTTTTGGAGATCAGCGCAACATTGAATTGCTGGTGGAGGCGGGGTTCTCACCGGTGGAAGCGATCCGCATTGCCACACTGAATGGGGCCATGTACATGGGAAGAGAGGCGAGCATCGGATCGATAGCGGCAGGCAAGGAGGCGGATTTGGTGGTGTTGGGGGGCAACCCGGCGGAGAAAATTGAAAACAAAGAGAAGGTGGAGGTGGTCTTCAAAGATGGAGTGGGTTTCGATTCTGCGCAGCTGATTCAATCCGTAACCGGGCTGGTTGGCGTGCGGTGAGCACGCCCACGTAACATAGCGCAGCGTACATTCGAGGAGGACTTGTGAGGGAGTTAACGGCAGACCTGTTCGTGTCGATGGATGGATTCGCGTCGGGCGTAAACGAGCCACCGTTCTTCGGATACTTCGGGAATGACCTGAGTGTGTGGATCAAAGAGAATCTGGAAAAACCGCAGGTGCTGGTTATGGGGCGGATCACTTATGCGGCGCTGGCGCAATTCGCCGTGGAAGCCACGGACGAATTAAACGTCAGAATGACCGCGCTGCCCAAGATGGTATTCTCCAGCACCCTTCAGGAACCGCTGGCTTGGAAAAACACACGATTGGTCAAAACGTCGATGGAGCAGGAAATCGCCCGGCTCAAAGAACAGAGCGGCGACCCACTTCGTTGTATCGGGAGCATCCGCTTGGTCAGAAATATGATGCGATTTCAACTGGTGGACCGACTGCGGCTGATGATTTTTCCTGTGGTGCTTGGTAGCGCAGGTAGGGAGTCCATCTATGCCGGGTACGAGAAGACCAGCTTCGAACTGATTGGTTCAAGGATCCTGGATGCCCGCATAGTTCTGCTCGAATACAAGGCACGAAAACAGAGTGCGTGACCCTAGGTTCTCGGTCGCTCGCAGAGCGAGGCAAATGGGCCACCTGCCAAGTGGGAATTATGAGGTACTTGTACGGTCAGCGGACTTACCAAGATGTTTCCTACGCGCAGTAAGTAACACGCGTTGACTTTTGCAACCTTGAGTTTCATAATCCCGCAACTTACGGCGGAGGTGCTTCTTGCGCTCGCTTCTTCATCCGCGAATGTTGTTTACGCTTCCCTTCCCTTTCGGCTCCGGCTTTGGTGCGCGCAGGATAACCCCGGCTTAAGTCTAATTTGGAAGCTCCCACGGAGGATGCTCATGAGCGTTGACATGAACAAGCTGAATTCTTTCATCGGGCAATTCGTCGGAGACCTTGGGGCTGCGGTGCATACGGGCATGGTGGTAATCGGAGAAAAGCTGGGTCTGTACAAGGCCTTGGCGATGCAACCGATGACGTCGACGGAGCTTGCGGCGAAGACCAATACCGATGAGCGCTACGTGCGGGAATGGCTGGCTTCGCAGGCGGCCGGCGGATACGTCAGCTACGACGAAAAGGCGCAAAGGTTTTTCCTGACGGAGGAGCAGGCTTTCACGCTGGCAAATGAGGACTCCCCGGCGTACCTGCCTGGGGCATTCCAGCTGGCGTTAGGTTCGCTAGCGGCCGTGCCCCGAATTGCGGAATCGTTTCGGTCGGGTGCGGGGATGGGCTGGCACGAACATGACGACGGGGTTTTCCACGGTTGCGAAAAATTCTTCAGGCCCGGGTATGCGGCCAACCTTGTCAGCACATGGATTCCGTCGCTACACGACGTTAAGGCCAAACTGGAAGCAGGAGCGCGGGTGGCGGACGTAGGGTGTGGCAAAGGGGCGTCAACCATCCTGATGGCAAAAGCGTTTCCGAACTCGCATTTCTTCGGATTCGATTACCATGGCAAGTCCATCGAAGGGGCGCGCGAAACAGCCGAGCGCGAAGGGGTGGGCCAGCGAGTCAGTTTTGAAGTGGCAAAGGCGAAGGAGTATCCAGGAAAAGACTACGACTTCGTGGCGGTGTTCGATTGTCTGCACGACATGGGAGATCCGGTGGGGGCCGCGAGGCACGTACGACAGTCGTTGAAGGAAGATGGAACGTGGATGATCGTGGAGCCGTTTGCCAACGATGAATTGAAGGATAACCTTAACCCGGTCGGGAGAGTTTACTATTCGTTTTCGACCCTGTTGTGCACGCCGTGCTCGCGCTCGCAAGAAGTCGGATTGTGCCTTGGGGCCCAGTCTGGTGAAAAAAGAATGTGCGATGTGGTGAGTTCCGCGGGCTTCAGCCGATTTCGGCGTGCGACGGAGACGCCTTTCAACATCGTGTACGAAGCACGGCCGTAAGCCCATGGCTATCGTCTCCGATGTCATCCTTGTGGATATGATGGCGTGACGGCGGGCCACCTTGGCTCGCAGCTCCCACCAGATTACGGGGAACTCGTGACCATGGAGTCGGGCCATTTGGCTGCATCGATGCCGTGGATTAAAAGCCAGGCGGTCCAGGCAATCATGGCCCCAAACATCGGCATTAGCAGGAAATCCGATGCGTGTTGCGGTGAAAGTACGATTAGGAGGTTCTTCATGATGAAGCCGATGCCAGCGATCATCCATAGAACACCGAGCCAAGCCGGGAGATACGCGGATCGATACACCAGATATCCGCGGAGTGTTGTAGCGATGCCGTAGAACACCATGAAGATGCTTCCCCCGTAGGCATAGAGCGTGAGAGCCGCATAGATGAAGAAGCTGCGCTGGTCTGGAGTTAAGTGCTGCTGCATATTCGCGTCGAGAACAGGAAGGGATGATACAAAATAAAACAGCTCTGCCATCGCGAATGTGCAGGTGGAAACAAGGCCGAAGAAGGCAGCAAGAAGAGAAAGCGTGTAGCTCACCGGGCGTAAAAGCAGATAAAGGATTAAGACCAGCGCGACGTCACACACGGCCTCCAAGAGATAAAGAGCGAAACTGCTACGAAAGAGTTGAGCAGAATGGGCCAGATTGCGAGCGGTTACCATCGGATCGGATACAGCTAAAAGCTTGCCTGGCACGTAGACCTCGGCGAAACCACCGGCGAAGAGCGATATTAGGATGAGAATACCGGCGGCTTTAGCAGAGGTTTGAGCTTGTCGCGCATTCACGAGTTGAACTCCTTGAGGACCTGTTTTGGTGTTCGTTGGGAACTCGCGAATGGTATATCGACTCGTCGCGCAACGGGAAGCGATTCGTACTAGCCGGAGCATTTCTGGTTGGCGTGGAACTATCGGGAACTTGCGTATTTATGAACGGGAAAAACCGAAATGCCGGATCGCCAGGGCCGCAAACAATTTTGCTGCTCGCATCGAACGTCCCCTGCATGCAATCGGAGTTTAACGGAATGCCCCGAAACGCAGCAAGGTCCCGATTAGCGCGGTAACCGACGAAGGATGTGGCGGACCGAAGCTTTCGAGTGCTGACACGCGTGATTGGGAGTTTGCGCGGGTGGGGAGGCTTAGACTGAGGCGGCGACCTTGAGGCGCTGAGCGAGAAATTCCCCGACGGCGTCTAAGGCGTTTGCGGCTGAGGCGAGTGTACCGACGCTGCCCACAAATCCATGGGGCATTCCTTCCCAAACATCGAGCCTGGCATTGACGCCAGCGGCGACGGCGCGCTCAAAGTAACGCCGAGAGTCGTCGAGCAAGACTTCGTCATCGCCAACGTGGATGCTGAGCGGTGGCAGTCCAGCGAGGTCTCCGTAGAGTGGCGAGGCCAGTGGGTTGTTCGGGTCGGTGTCCCCTAGATAAGAACGGACCAGCGCTGCAATTTGTGGCCGGACAAAGTATGGGTCAGCGTCCGCCCGGGTCTGGAAACTTGGACCTGTGAGCGCCAAGTCGGTGACCGGGGAAAGGGCCGCCGCGCCCACAGGGAGGGGGCCGCCGGAAGCGGCGGCAAGTGACAGGAGCACCAGAGCGAGATTGCCGCCCGCGGAATCCCCGGAGATGGCAATCCTTGGTATGCCACGCGCGAGCAGCCCGCGATAGCAGGCGTGCACATCGTTCACGGCGGCCGGGAAGGGATGTTCTGGAGCGAGGCTGTAATCTGGCACGAATGCCTCGGCTGCGGTCCTTGCGGCGATGTGGCCCACCAGATTGCGGTACGCTTGCGCCGATCCCCAGTTAAACCAGCCACCGTGCAGGTGGAGAATCGCATCGCCGGAACGAGCGTTGCTTGGTTTGCACCATACGCCGGATATTCCGCCAACGGCGTCGGGATGGAATGAGACGCCCTCGGGCGGGGAAACATGCTCCATAATTCCGTTAAACGGCTCACGCGCCGCTATTCCTTGCAGCTTGCCTTTCAGGGGAAGCACCGCAGCACGCATTGCGGTCATGACGGGCGCGTCTTCGGGTGCAAGTGGATGGGTTAGGAGAGAGGAATCACTCACCGGCGCTTTCTTGCTGGCAGCATCTTTCATGGCGGACTCCTTGGGAACGGTCGCAGCGTGCATAACGCTTGTTAGTGCGATTGGATGCGAGCGCCTTGGCGGTTGGTGCACGGGCCACGCTTGACGGGCTGATCACTGTGGCGAGGTTTGGTCCTCAGGGTAATGGCACGGTAGGAGTAAAAGAAGGAACGCGAGGGTGGCAAGTCGCAAGGCGGTTCCTCAAGCGGAGGCAATCCTGATAGGAGGATTGTGGTTCGATCGGACCAGGATTGTCAACGTATGGCCAGTGAGCAAACACAGGCAGATCTTGCGGCGAGCTGGTTTGTGGCGGATGGAGCTCGCTGCTGCCGGGACCGGACACGCGCTAGGTTCGCTGTGACGTGGAGAACGCCTAGACTCAGGGTCAGAGTCCGGACGTGGGTTCGCACAGGCAAGAGTGCCTGTGCCACTGGAGAAACCCCAACGAGCCACCCGCGGAGAACGCCTAGACTCAGGGTGGCTCTGTTGACATCCTCGCTACAGCCATGAGAATTCGCAGTCACAGGTTGTTGGAAATTGTTGTTTGCTATGGAAGCAGGAGGTGCGATGGCCGAAGTCGGACTCCTGCCGTTTGCTCGCATCGCTCTGCAAGCTGCC
>DATKPS010000152.1:0-22313 GCA_035524015.1 Candidatus Sulfotelmatobacter sp. | reverse complement strand
AGACCCGGGAGAGAGACAATCCCCCGTACCGACCGGCACAGTCCCCCCGGTCCTTCCTGAGTACGGTTTGAGCGGATGAGAATGAGTGGTCCAGCCCGGGGGCCCTCGTGGGCGTGGCGCTGTGCGTTTTGCGGCGTCCTCACTGTTTCTTTCTGTGCGGGGCAAGCACGCAGCCAGGATGTCGCCGAAGCGGCGCGGCAGGAAAAAGCGCGCAAGGCTGCGGAACCGCAAACTCTACGGCACGTCTATACCGACGACGATCTCAAACACAAAGTCATCCTGACGCCGGAGGACCAGGCGCGAGTCGAAGCTCGCAAAAAACAACAGGGCTCCGTGCCGGGAGAGCAAGATGCAAGCGCGAAACCGCAGCCACCGGATGCCACGACAGCGCCGGAATCGCTGGGAGAAATTGCGCGACGCTACCGCCGGGAAAATGCGCAGCGCGAAGCCGCGTTAGCTGCAAAAAAGAAATTTACGCCATTCCCTTACCGCGTTCCGAAGGATGCGTTGGCAGAACCGAAGACTGGGGCGGCGCCGTTGACCGGAGCTTTACCTGGTTTGTTGGAGCGTCGCACGGAACCCCCGGAAACCTATTCCACTCCAAAACTTTATCCACCGGCTGTCCGCGATCACCGGGGAAGAATTTCACCGTTTGCACCTCGCCCGTTGATCGGAAGTGCCGTGGTGGCGCCTCCCGCGTTTGCGGTCGTACCTGCTAAGCCGGTGCGTCCGATTGCTCCGTCGAGAGGACCAGAGCGTAGCGCGATCGCGGATCCGTCGAGCGGCGGCTTGAAGAGGATTCGGGTCGTTCAAGGACAGAGCTGGTGGAAACTTGCCGAAACCTATTTGGGCAGTGGCGCTCGCTGGCCCGAGCTGAGGCAGTTGAATGCGAATGCTGGTGGACCGCCAGAGTTATTGCAGTTGGGCAGTGTGGTTGTGGTTCCCGCGGATGCCGCCATCGCTAAGCTATCGTCGCGAAGCATCACCGTAAGCAAAGGGGACACGCTATGGTCCCTGGCGGAGCACCATCTTGGGCGGGGAAGCGCTTGGACTTGCTTGGCCAGCGCTAATCCGCAAATCAACGATTACGCGCATCTGGCGATTGGAACGATCTTGCAACTGCCCACTGGACCACGGCACTCCCGCCCGCGGAATAACGTTGACCTGATCCGCAAGTGATCCCTGCGGAGCTTAGGAAAACAGTCGCCCACCTCAGAAGGCGGCCACTACAAAAGCGCACGTCGCGAAAGAGACGATAGCCGTAATCGGTTGAGGCAGGAAAGGGCGAAGCGACCGGTCAGGCCGCGACGCCGGCCTTGTGCAGGTGCGGAGGGGTGTCGCAGCCGTCGCGCTTCAGGTAGCGATAGAGACTGGTGCGACCGATGCCGAGTATCTGCGCGGCGCGCAGACGGTTGCCGTTGCACATCTGCAGAACTTTTTGAATGTGCACCTTGCGTACTTCATCGAGCGAGAGTGGCTGCCAGTCGTCGTCACCCCCGAGGCGCGCTGGCCGGTGTTGCAGTTGCTCCGGCAAGTCGCTCAGATCGATAAAATCTCCTGTGGCGGTAATGCAAGCGGTGGAAATGACGTTCTCCAATTCACGTACATTGCCGGGCCAAGGATGCTGCAGGAGAACTGTTTGCGCGCGGCGTGTGAGTCCGGCGATATCTTTTCCGTAGGCGTCGTTATACTTTTTCAGGAAAAACTGCACGAGCAGGGGAATGTCTTCTAGCCGTTCGGCCAGCGAAGGAATGCGAATCTGAATGGAACTTAAACGATAAAAAAGATCTTCGCGGAAACGTCCGGAAAGAACCTCGGCGCGAAGATCGCGATTGGTGGCGGCAATCAAGCGCACGTTGACCTGCTTAATTTCCGGCGAGCCGACACGCTGGATTTCGCGGTTCTGGATGACGCGAAGCAATTTGGCCTGCATCGCCAAGGAAGTTTCGCCGACTTCATCGAGGAACACGGTTCCGCCATTCGCATATTCGAAAAGGCCCGGACGCGTATCGGTGGCCCCGGTGAACGCGCCACGCACGTGGCCAAAGAGTTGGCTTTCCAGCAGAGTGTCCACCATTGCAGAACAATTGCAGACCGCAAGGCGTTGCTGGCTGACCGGGCTGATCTGATGAATGGCGCGGGCTACGAGTTCTTTGCCCGATCCGGTAGGGCCGACGAGAAGCACATTGGTATAGTGGCGAGCGACTTTTCGCGCGAAATCGAAAACCTCCAGCATCGCCGGACTTTTTCCAATGATGCCGTGGAATTCGAGATCCTTCAGGAGTTGCTCTTCCAAAGCGCGCACACGGCGGCGCTGATCATATAGGGACGCCACATCGTCGAGGGCGCGTTTCAGCCGAATCGGATCGATGGGCCGCGGCATAAAATCGCTGGCGCCGCGACGAATGGCTTCCAGAGCGGCCTCCAAAGTGTATTCGCCGGTCATCAGTATGAGGTGAATGCCGGGATCGCAGCGAAGTGCGCGAGACAGGAACTCATAAGGATCGTGGGTTTCCAAGCGAATGCTGGCAAACACCAGGCGACAACGGCCCACGCGAATGAGCCGCAGAGCCTCTTCGGGGTCGCTAGTGGAAATGGACTCATAACCCATATCCAGTATGAGTGTGGAGAGCGCATCGCGCTCGGCTGGATCGTCGTCAAAAATGCACGGTGTAAGACAAGCTCGAGGAGTAGAGACTTCGATGGGTTTGTAAGTAGCGGTGGTCATGCTCGAGATAGAGGCAACAAGTGTGCCAAATGTGGCGAAGAGTGTTTCGAGAAGGCAAGTATTCGCAGAAGCTCAGTTCGGAAAGACACGGCGTATTTAAGTGACATGATGACTTGGCGATAGAAGAAAGAGAAAGAACACACGCGCGGAGACCGACTATCGAAACGATGAGGGCCGAAGGAAAGCAGCTGTGAGGAGCAATTCCGAATCGGGTCGTTGTCCCAAAGTGGAAGGGAAACCCCTTCTAATTTAAGTCGGATATCTGTTGACTATACCTTGGGTGGACGGCGTTGAGTCGGAACTGGTGATGGCCGTCAGGATCGCATCCGATAAATTCAACTTTGTAGACAATCGGAGGCGATTGGGAAAGTCCTTGGGGGAGGAAGGTGCGGACAAAAACCAGCGCGCCATCGGGCAACATGCGGTGAAGGGAAATATGGTGACCGGCGAAGTCGTCCCAAGCCAAATCGGATTTTTCCACGAAAAAAGATTGGTTTTCGTCCCATCCGGATACTTCGACCCGGTAAGTCTCCGTCGGCGCTAACACTTCAGGAATCATAACGGCTCCCAAGAGCGAGAGAGCACTTGTTGGACCGCCATAATGTTGGGAAGACATTGGAAAGAAGAAAGATAGTAAAGGTGAAGGGAGCGAGAGAAAGCGTCAGTGTGCGAGAAAGATACGAGCTTGCAAGAAGATGTGCCGCTCTGATGCAGCGGGGTTCAAGATGCGAAAATTCTTAGAGCAGCAGAGACTGAATGAAATTTTCGACGGGCGGAAAGATATAACGGAAGATGACCAAGCTGACGAGAATACCGGGCAAGGCATAGGTTCCGGTATGGATCCAGTCGAGATACCCGCGGGCGCGGTCTTCGCTCATAAACAGCATGATTGCCGAACTGCCATCCAGTGGCGGCGCAGGGATTAAGTTGAACACGCCCAGGAGCAGATTCAGGGAAAACAGCACATAAAGAAGCACGGCGGCGATCTGGTGGGTTCCGTCGAGCGAACCCAAACGAATCAGGTGCAGAGCGGCTCCAATGCGCAGACCGAGGGCGCCAAGAATCATGAGAGAAAAATTAGTTGCCGGTCCTGCCAGAGCCATCAAGCCGGCGCGATGGGGGTGACGCCGCGCCCAATTTGGATCATAGGGAGCGCTGGCAAAACCGATCATGCCACCGTTCAGAAGAAAGAAGCTGAGTAGCGGGAAAACGACCATGCCGAAAGGAGAACGACGAATGTGCGGGACTGGATTCAGCGAGACTTGACCGCCGAGTTCTGCGGTATTGTCGCCGCCGAGTTTGGCGGCAAGGGCATGGGCCGCTTCGTGGCATGTAGTGGAGAACAGGAACACGACGTAGTAGATAAACCCCAAGACCAGGAAGTTGGGATCAAGATTGGGCATAAGTGAGTCAGGTTAGGGTGTCGTGGGGCGAAATGCAAGCGCCGCTATCCGGTGTCGTTGATCCGTCGAGAATAGCGCTTTGTTCCCGGCGATGGTGAGCAGTTCTCGCGGCCTTGTCGTGCAGTAAGTTTGCGTAAGGATCGAAGTTGAGAGGGACGGAATTCGGGAATTGCCTTTTCCTGGGATGAACTTCGCGTTATCATGTGTGCAACGCGTGTGTTGGCCGCCTATTTTAGGCGTGCGAGGCGAGCAGGAATTGGGGTTGCTACATGAAGGCCTGTCTGCTCCGCACGCCCGCAAGAATCCAAAACAATCCACTGGAGTTTAGCGAAGTTGCCGATCCCGACCCTGGGGTGGGGCAGGTGCTCGTTCGCGTGCAAGTTTGTGGGGTGTGCCGGACGGATCTGCACGTCATTGAAGGAGAGCTGCCGCCAAAGCTCTCGCCGGTAATCCCGGGCCATCAGGTCGTTGGCCGAATCCACGAAACAGGTCCGAACGCCAAGCGTTTTGCCAAGGGCGATCGTGTTGGCATTGCCTGGCTTCATCAGACCGATGGCACCTGCGAATATTGCCAGCGCGGCGAAGAGAATCTTTGCAACCATCCTCTTTTCACGGGATACACCGTGAATGGCGGTTATGCGGAATGGATTGTGGCTCCCGAGGGGTTTGTTTATCCGATCCCCGAAGGGCTAAACGACGAGCATGCAGCGCCACTTTTGTGTGCGGGTATTATTGGCTACCGCTGCTTGCGCATGGCCAACGTAAGCCGTGGGGCGAAACTGGGCTTTTATGGATTCGGCGCGGCGGCCCACGTGGCCATTCAAGTGGCGAATTATTGGGGAGTGGACGTTTATGCCTCCACGCGAGACGAACGCCATCAGGCATTAGCGAAGGAGTTGGGAGCGAAATGGACGGGTGGCACGCTCGATGCGCCGCCAGTTGCGCTCGACGCAGCCATCGTGTTCGCACCCGCCGGAGAAATTGTCCCGGCTGCATTGAAGACGCTGCGCAAAGGGGGCCGGCTGATCCTTGGCGGCATTCACATGAGCGACATCCCCTCGTTTCCTTACGATTTGTTGTATCAGGAACGAATGATTCGCAGCGTGGCCAATAACACGCGTCAAGATGGCGAAGAATTCCTGAAACTCGCGGCAGAGATTCCCATTCGGACGCACGTGCAGATGTACCCGCTCAGCGAAGCAAATCGCGCGCTAAACCAGCTGAAGAATGACGCGATAAGCGGAGCGGCGGTATTGCGAGTACAATCCTGAAAACCTAGTGAGAGGAAGGGAACCACCATGAAGAAGCGGGTGGCACTGCTTTTCTGGTTCGGCCTGTGTGTTATGGCCTGTTCGAGCGGCAACGTCGCTCCCACTGCGAAAACAGGCAGTGCGGCCGCTCAGACTCCAGCGGCGCCGCAATCTCTAAGCGCGACCGGCGGGGAGCAACTGCGAGGCATTATCGCCAGCGGGAGGCTTAGCGATTTGCAGTGGCCTAATTTTTCGTCCGACCAGCCCGCGGTGAAGGAATTCTACGATGAGTCCGGCCAGCGTCTTGGTTGGATCAGCAATGGACGACCGACACCCCAAGCTCTGGAAGTGATTGAGCTTTTGCAGCAGGCCGATGCGAAGGGACTGGATCCCAAAGACTATGACGGCGAACGGTGGCCCGATCGACTGAAGGTTTTGCAGGGTCCTAGTGCGGCCACGGAAGATGAGTTGGTGAAATTCGATGTGGCCTTGACGGTTTCGGCGATTCGCTACGGCTCGGACCTGCACTTGGGCAAGGTCGATCCGAAGGTGCTGCACAAGGACTTTGATCCCGATCGCGAAAAGCACAATCCCGGAGAGTTTCTTTGGAAGAATGTAGTGAGCGCGCCAGACGTGAAACAAGTGGTGGCGTCGATCGAGCCTCCGTATCCGGGGTATCAACGCACGCTGGCCGCGTTGCAGAAGTATCTGCTGATGGCCAAGAATGAGGTGCCCGATCCTCTGCCGCAGGTGAGCAAGCCCATACTTCCGGGGCAGTCCTATGAAGCGGTTGGAAAACTGGTGCGCAGGCTGCAGTTCTTGAGCGATTTGCCTGCCTCTGTAACTGTCCCCGAGGGCTCGCAGGCTTACACCGCAGAAGTTGTTGACGGTGTGAAGCATTTCCAAACTCGCCATGGCTTGGAAGCAGCCGGCAAGCTCGGACCGCAAACGATTACGGAGCTGAACCGGCCGATCAGCGACCGCGTGGAGTCTTTGCGGCTTACCCTGGAACGCTGGCGGTGGATTCCGGACAACTTCGCGCAGCCGCCCATTATCGTGAATATTCCGGAATTTGTGCTACGCGCGTATGACTCACCCGGCAAACCGGCGTTAGTGATGCGCGTAGTGGTAGGGCGGGCGATGCGCACGCAAACGCCGCTGCTGGAAGAGGACATGAAGTACGTGGTGTTTTGGCCGTACTGGAATGTGCCGCCGAGTATTTTGCGCGGGGAGGTTATCCCGAAGATCGTGAAGGATCCGGCATACATACAGAAAAACAGTTTTGAGGTGGCGACCTATTCTGGCCAGGTGGTGACCGATGGCGTGGTCAGCGACGATGTGCTGGCACAGTTGCAGGCAGGGAAACTCATGGTCCGCCAGAAGCCCGGGCCCAAGAATGCGCTTGGCCTGATCAAATTTATTTTCCCGAATGACCAGAACATCTATCTGCATTCCACCCCGGCGCAGGCCTTGTTCAGCGAGACGCGACGCGATTTCAGTCATGGTTGCATTCGTGTGGAGAACCCCCAGGCGCTGGCGGAGTGGGTGTTGCGGAATAATCCAGGATGGACGCGCGATCGAATCGAGACAGCATTCAAAGCCCAAAAAGAACAGCAGGTCAATCTGACCAGCCAAATTCCGGTGTTCCTGGTGTACGGAACGGCCATCGTCAAGGAAAACGAAGAGGTATTTTTCTTCGACGATATCTATGGCTACGATAAGGCGCTCAAGAAAGCTTTCGATACTGCGTATGCGGCGGACCAATGAGCGCTACTGCTTCGGGGGCGCACTCAGTAAACCCAGAATATAGAGTGCTTGTGTGTTCGACGGGTCTAATCGTAATGCACACTCGGCATCCGCTCGGGCGGACGTTAGCGCACCTCGACGGTAGAGCGCCACTGCTCTGGTAGACCAGGCCAAAGAAAAACTGGGGGCGCGGTCAATCGCAAGGTTCAAGAATTCCAAGGCGTCTTTGTCTTCGCCGTGCTTCATGAGTTCGACGGCCACATTCACCAGCCGAAAATCTGGCTCCGAAATTCCTTGCGACGGCAACGTCTCGGGAAAATCCGGATAAATAGCGATGGTGGCTTCCGTCTCCGCCTGCGCGGCGTCGTGCTCGCCGCGTTGCTCGTAGGCGCCCGCAAGGCCGTCGTGGATACTGGCGTTTTCTGGAACCGCTTTTTCCGCGGCGAGGAACAGCGTGAAATTGTCTCGCCAATCCCTATTACGAACTATGGTTCGTGCGGACAGAGCGAGGACAAGAATGGCCAGGCCGATCCAAGCGACTTTCCGTCGGTGCTTATGGACCCATGCCCAGAGCAAGGCACACAGCAAGCAAAATCCGGCCGAAGGGAGGTAGGCCAAGCGCTCGCCCAAAATGGTTCCGGTGGGTACGAGCACGTTGGAGGTGATGGCGAAGGCAGCAAGGTAGAGCCCGCCCGCGAGAAACCATGCGAATCGTTTGGTCAGAAATGCCCACACCCACAAAGCGAGCACGAGGAGCGCCGCAAGTAGCGCTGGCAGAGTGTGGCGCGGGATGGCGTAAAGGGGAATGGAATTAAAGGAGTAGTCGCAGGACAGTGTGGCGGGATACAGCTGGAGCCACACGTACTTCCAGGCGACGCGCACGGCGTTCAGGATTCGCAAATTGGCGGGCAGATACGCCAGAGGATTTTCGGTGAAGGGAACGGCTTTTTGTCCAAAGCGATGGCCCTGGATCGTCCAAAGGAGAGCGATATACAGGCAGGCGACGCCAGCGATGAGGCCGTAGCGATAAAGCGATTTCAGCTTTCCGGAGAGGTAATCGCCAAGGAAGGCCAGCGGAAGAAAGGCCAGGGCGGATTCTTTGGAAAAGAGGGCCAACGCGAAGCAGAGTAAGGACAGTACAGCCCGATCGTCGTGGTGGAAAATCCAAGCGGCAAACAAAAACCCTGCGGCCAGCAGTTCTGAGCGACCAATGACGGAAGCCACTGCGTCGGTGTGGATCGGGTGTACCGCGAACAATAGGGCCGCGACCCATGCCAGAGTTTCGCCGTTCGCGAGTCGTATCAAGAGCTTTCGCAAAACCAGGTACAACAGCAAAGTCACGACAGCATGAGCCAGGAGATTAAACAGGTGGTAGACCCAGGCGTGGTGGCCGGCCACTTCCCAGTTCAGCCACAGGCTAACGAACGTCACGGGGCGAAAAACGTTGGACTTGATATTTGGTAGGAAGAGCCCGCCCAGGGAAAAATGCGTGACCGTGGGATTTTGAAAAATGTACAGGTTGTCGTCCAGCGCAAAGTCGTTGGGCAGGGTGTTGGCGTAGACGATCATCACCGCCAAAAGCAACAATGCCACGCGCACTCGTTGGTTCATGGAGCTAGAGAACCCTTCCAGAATTGGCTACGTCGTTGCCCGCCAACATAGCACACGAAGCCGGTTCAGGAGACTGAGGTCCTGCTCAGCTGCGAGATGAGTTGTTTGGTGAAGATTTACTCGAGACGCGTGGCTTGCATTCCCTGGCATCCGTAGCACCAGCTTCGTACCCGGCCGGTGTCCACGTGCACAAAGCCGGAGCGCGGATAATAGCCCACGCCGCCACGCCCAAGCGCCAACGCCGCATTGCGGAGCGTGAGGGTGTCTACACCGGGGATGCGAATATCGATGGCATGGGCTTGCATATGCTGGCTATTCTTGGCCACGCCCGCGGAACGCGCACGGAGAAACTCGTTGCTCCAAGGCGTGCGGTAGCCGCAAATGATGTCGATCTCGGCGTTGGGATGCCCGACAGCGGCGGCCAGGTCCGACAGGATATCGAAGACGTGAGGATCGTAATGCTTCACGTCGCCGGTACGATGATCGCGAAGGAAATGGTCCAGCTGCGCTTCGGCTTCAGGAAGGTAGGTGTCCCCCCGGCGATAGACGATGTCGATGCGTTCGCCGGTATGCGTGTGATAAAGGCGCAGGTGGTGCTCCGTAGGCGCAGAAGAAGAATCGGCCACGACCGAGGCACTGCCGAGAATGGCTGCGAATAAGGCCAGAATCGCAAGGGCAAAAAAGAGCGTTACTGCTCGTTTCAGGAGGCACCTCTTAATAGACACTCAAGAACGCCAAACCTCTATTGTACAAGAAAAACAGAATGCCGCGAGTGAGCACGGCCACCGCACGGCTTGGAAACTCATGGTATTTTCCGATCCTTGTGCTGCTGGGTGGTGTTGCTGAGATTTTCGTAATCGCATCCGCCAGGGTATCGGTTATGATCATGGCCAGCCGACGGACCCTTCGCCGCACGTACAGGCGCCCAAACTGGCAGGTTTGGGCCACAATGCTCACGCTCAGAGCGGAATTCGCATGCAGGGAGTAGTCATCATGAAGCGCCAAAAAACGAACCATCGTTTCTGGTTTGTGCTCGCTTTCATTTTGTTTGGGGGTTGCGTGTCCATCGCGAGTGCGGCGAACCCTGCGATAACAGGAACCTACCAGGTGGTCCAGAAGACCGATCTCGGGTCACAGGTTCGGGTGTTGGTTCGCTTTGAATTGACCAGCCACAGTCCGGTTCCGGTTAGCGTTGTCGGCGTTCTCCTTTCCGATTTTGCGCATCCAGCGGTGGGAGAGCGTCAGACTCCTGCAATTACCCTTTCTCCCGGCGCTTCCACGGAATTGACGCAGCAGTTGGTGATCCCGCGATCCGAGTTTGAGCAATGGCAACGTGGAGTCCGTCCGCGAGTGCTGCTGAAACTGCAAGACTCTAAGGGAGCCACTTTTACCCGAGTGGTGCGGCCCAGCCATGTGGCCGCCGGTAAAGGTGAATGACCATGTGGAGAGAACGATTCGTGACTGTGCTGGTGGTTTCTGCCGTTTTACTGGCTTCCGGCGGCGCGGTACATGCGCAATACGCGATCAATACGGTTGCCGGGGGCGGTCCAAACAATCTGGCAGCGCTGTCGTCGAGTATTGGTTATCCAAGTGGAATGGTGCGAGACGGGTTGGGCAATACCTACGTCGCGGATGTGAACTCGCACCGCGTTTTTCGTATTGATGCGACCACCGGAACCCTGACGGTGTTTGCCGGGAACGGTTTTGGCATCGGTGGAGAAGGTGGTTACTCCGGGGATGGCGGGCCCGCTACCAGCGCAGAACTCGGCCGTCCAATCGGAATTGCCCTCGATGCGTCGGGAGACCTGCTCATCGCGGATTCCAACAATTCCAGGATCCGCTGCGTTGTTGCGGCGTCCGGCGGCTGCCTGGGTTCGTCTCTCCCTGTTGGGAGCATCACCACGATTGTCGGAACAGGCGCGCCTGGATACTTCGGCGATGGCGCGGCGGCGACGGCAGCGCAACTCAACTCGCCCAGCGGCGTGGTGGTGGACAGTCTGGGAGATATTTACATTGCCGATATGGACAATTCGGTGATTCGGTGTGTTGTGGAATCAGCGGGAGGCTGTTTGGGTTCCGCGCTCGCGGTTGGGAGCATCACGACGATCGCGGGTACTGGCACAGGAGGGTATTCCGGTGACGGCGCGGCCGCCACCGCAGCGCAGCTGAATATGCCCACTAGCCTGTTTGTCGATAGTGGGAACAACGTTTTTATCGCCGACACGCAGAATTCGGTGGTGCGCTGTGTGGTCGGCACGACCGGGGGATGCTTTGGTTTGACTCCTACGGTCGGCAATATTACGACTGTCGCGGGAACCTACTACGCTTATGTGTCTTCGTGTCAGTTCTCGGGCGACGGTGCCGCGGCCACCAGCGCGTATCTGTGCCTGCCAGATGATGTGTTTGTCGACTCCGCCGGTGATCTGTTCATCGCTGATACCGGCAATTCCGCGATACGCGAAGTATCCGCCGGCACCATCCAGACGATCGCGGGAATCGGAGGGAGTTCCGGCGATACCGGCGACGGTGGCCCGGCCACCAGCGCGACGCTCAACATGCCAACCACGCTGTTTGTCGACAACTCCGCTGACGTCTTCATCGGAGACACCGACAATTATGTGATTCGAGAAGTTTCGAGTGGCGGCACGATTCAGGCCACCGCCGGGAATCACACCGTCGGCTACTCGGGCGATGGTGGAGTTCCGACGAATGCTTCGCTATACGCCTCCGGCGGAGTTTTCATCGATGGCAAAGGCAATATGTTCATAGCCGACACCTATAACAATGTGATCCGAGAGGTGGCGGCGGGGACGAACACGATCCAAACCGTGGCAGGAAATGCGACCTTGGCAGCGGGGTATTCGGGGGATGGTGCAATTGCTACCAGTGCGCAGCTGAATCTGCCGAACGGCGTTTTTGTCGATTCGCTTGGAGATATTTTTATCGCCGATACTGAGAATTTTGCGATTCGTTGCGTGGTGGGAACGGCCGGTGGTTGTTTGGGTTCCGCCGTGGCGGTTGGCGATATTACGACGGTTGCGGGCACGCCGGGAACTTCGGGTTCCAGCGGGGATGGGAATCCCGCCACGAGCGCCCAACTCGATGAACCGTTTGGGGTGTACGTGGACAGCGCTGGGAATTTATATATTGCGGATACGGACAACTCCGAAATCCGTTGCGTCGTAGGTGTCGCGGGAGGTTGTTTTGGTTCGTCGCTCGCCGTTGGAAGTATTGCGACTGTGGCGGGCACGGGAACGGTGTGCCAACCGGCTGGCAGCGCCTGCGGAGACGGAGCGGCTGCCGCCAGTGCCCAGCTAAATTTCCCTGCCGGTATTTTTGGCGACGCCGCTGGCGACCTGTTTATCGCGGACACGCTCGACTCCAAAATTCGCGAAGTGACCGCGTCGACGGGCAATATCTCCACGGTCGCGGGTAGCAATTCCGCTGGTTATTCGGGCGACGGCGCCGCGGCGACAAGCGCGCAGTTGAGCGAGCCTTATGGCGTTTTCGTCGACAGTCTCGGCAATATTTTTATCGCGGATACGCATAATTCTGCGGTGCGCGAAGTGGTTGCGGTGAATGGGAACATTCAAACCCTCGCCGGCACCGGCACGGCAGGCAATTCTGGAGATGGAGGGGGCGGCACTCTCGCCCAACTCGCCAGCCCTCTCGGGGTAGCAGGCGACGGGACCGGCGATTTGTTTATTGCCGATACGGATAACTCTCGCATTCGAGAACTGACTTCTTCCGTGACCATCAATGTCGTCCCCACGTCCGCGACGCTGCCCACCGGAGGTACGCAACAATTTGCGGGGATCGTTGCAGGCGCGAGCAACACGTCGGTGACCTGGCAGGTGAATGGAATAACCGGCGGAAACGCGACGGTCGGGACGATCTCTACGTTGGGCTCGTATCAAGCGCCAGGTGCGGTTCCGTCGCCGGCCACGGTTACGGTCACGGCAGTGGCCGATGCGAATGGAGTGAATGTGGCGACGGCCGCAGTCACGATTGTTTCGGGTTCCAGCACGGTGACGGTCACCATAAGCACGAGCCCCACGGCTTCCGTGGTTTACACCAGCACCACACAGAGTTTCGTCGCGAATGTCACCGACTCGACGAACACAGCGGTCACTTGGGAGGTCAACGGAATTGCCGGCGGCAACTCCACGGTAGGTACGATTTCGACCGCGGGGGTTTACTCAGCGCCAGCGGCGGTGCCCAGTCCGTCCACAATCGTGGTCAACGCAGTGTTACAGGCGAATACGAGTGTTTCGGGATCCTATCCTGTCGTGATTGTCACGGCTCCCACAGCGCCTACGCCCGCGTCGCAGACGGCGACGGCGGGTGGTTCCGCGACGTACTCGCTATCGCTCAACGCGAAGACGGGCGATTCCAAACAGGTGCTCACCCTGTCGTGCCTAAAAAGTTCGCTACCGCAAAATGCTACCTGCACGTTTACGCCTGCGACCATCGTTCCGGGAGCATCGGCGGTGCCGTTCTCTTTGATGATCAGTCTGCCGGTCTGCTCGGCCGCACTGCTGAAACCGCAGGGTACTTTTTTCGCCTCGACACTGTATGTATCGTTCCTGCCGATTGCGGCGATGCTGTTTGTTGGGTGCAGCGGCAGAAAAAATCGCAGGCGCTGGTTGATGGTTATTTTGCTTGGCGCACCACTGTTGACTTTGCTGGGATGTGGAGGTGGCGGAGGTTCTTCCAACGCTTGTCCGAACCTGGCAGGCACGTATAACGTGGTGGTACAAGGCACGACACCGGCGCAGCCCAACCCGGTGACCATTACGACCGTAACACTCATTGTGAAATGAAAACATTGTGAAATGAAAACGGTGCGGCTTGCATCTGTGTGATTTGCCATGGGATTTGAGGGAAATCACCCAGAAAGTGCCCATTTGGGAGGGCAGGGGGTGTCGGGCGTCACAATTTGGCTGTGGGATAAGCTGCTTGCCCAGAAGGGCTTGGGTAGGATGTCTTAAATTGAGACAGCATGGACTGTTTCGGCACGGCAGATGCATCTACGAGCAGCGCATATCGGGCTAACCCGGTAGAAACAAACACGTGAGCGCCCTCTAGAGCGCCCTCGTGGCTGAGGCCAGCAGAGAAAATGGGTACAACGGTGAAAACCAAAGATCGCTCCCACCGGATCGCGTTTCTAGTCATGCTGCTGTTGTTTGCGGTGGCATTGACCACCGCATTGGTATTGGCAGGCGAGAGAAATCCGGAAGGAAACAAGACTAGCACCCTACAGACGAACACCGTCCCCACGCTGCGCGTCGTTTGCCTGTGGGGGAAGAGCAATGCCTGAAGGCCGGCGCACTCCCGAAAGAAAAATTGGTACAGGTATCGGTGTTCTGGCCGGGATCCTGTTTCTAGCTGTAACCGTGTACGCGGACATTCACCCGGTCCCCCTGGACAAGAACACCGACTCCGCCAAATGTCTGGAGTGCCACGGGGATAAAGGCAAGGGCAAGTTCGTGCATACCGCGGTAGCCACCGGTTGCACCAGTTGCCACGAAGTGCGGGTCAACAAAGACGTGACCCGCGTGAAACTGATTACCGCCACTTCTTATGGCTTGTGCCTGACGTGCCACGCGGACAAGAATGCCGCGGAAATCAAAGGCACGGTGCATCCACCGGCGGTGCGCGATTGCACCAAGTGCCACGATCCGCATGAGTCTGACAACAAGAACCAGTTGCTTAAGCCGACGTCGGGCGATCAGAAGGAAAACCTATGCTTGAGCTGCCACACCACCGGCGTGAACGTGGTTGAAAAAGGCAGCCGCCACGCGGCGCTCGATATGGGTTGCGACACTTGCCATCTGGTGCATAAAACCGGGGAAAAGGGCAACCCGGAATTTGATTATCATTTGACCAAAAGCCCGCCCGCGCTGTGCGTCGATTGCCACGATCCCAAAGATGAAAGCCTGCAGAAAGCGCACCAGAATCAGCCCTTCGCCACTGCGAATTGTGTGGAGTGCCACGACCCACATGAATCGAAATTGCCGAAGCTCATGGCGCGCTATACCCATCCACCTTTTGCCGATAAGCAGTGCGACCTGTGCCACGCGGCGCCCAAGGATGGAAAAGTTGCGCTCACACAGGCCGATGCCAAGTCCATTTGCGTAACTTGCCACGACGAGAAAGCGAAGCAGATTGAAACCGCGAAGGTGCAGCATCCTGGAGCCGCCGGCGATTGCACCGATTGCCATAGCCCGCATGCCAGCCGGTATCCGGCGCTGCCTAAGACGAATGGCGTGGAGATTTGCCTGGGTTGCCACAGCGACATTGCGGATCTGCAGAAAAAGTCGGTGCACCATCAACCGGCGTTTTCGCAAGCGTGCGGCACCTGTCATGAACCGCACGGCGGCGATCGCGCAAAACTGCTGCGTGCCGACAACAATAAGCTTTGCCTGGAATGCCACGGTCCCGATTCCACCCCGGTGGAGGATAAGGCCGCGGGAGTGTACAAGATTTTTGACGGAAAAGTGGAGTTGCCGGACGATTACTTCAAGAAGAACAAGGTGTTCATCCTCCCTTTGCAATATGGTAAGGGCCACCCCATTGAGGGCCACCCGATCTCGGATGTGAAGGACCCAACCGACCCGAGTAAAATCATTCAGAAAATGGACTGCCTGACCTGCCATCAGCCGCATGCCTCGGCTTATGCCGGCTTGCTGGCCAACGATCAACAGAACAACACGGCGTTTTGCGCCACCTGCCACAAGGATCTGACCAAACGATAGAGCGCGGAGCGGAGGGGCTGCGATGCAAACAATGAGCGGGAATCAAAAACGGCCTTGGCACAAGTGGGTGGGGATGGGGTTGGCGATGCTGTTCGTGCTGTTGCTGCCCCTGGGATTGCATGCAGACAAAAAGAAGAAAGCAGACGCGGCGGACACCGATGCGAAGATCAAGGCCATCGATTATTCCAACATCGTGTGGCCCAACCCGCCGGCGATTACGCGTATCCGCTACGTAAAGTGGTACTCATCGGACAATGCGGTTCGCAACACGAAAGGGGATGTGCAGAAAAAGTCGGCGTGGATGGATCGCCTGGCGGGAACGCAGTCGTCCGACGAAGTCTTCAAACGGCCTTTCGAACTGGTGCAGCCCTACGGGCTGGCAGTGGACTCGCAGGGCAGTCTGTACGTGGCGGATCAGAAAGTGGGCGCCATCTTTATCTTCACTACCGGGGAAGAGAAGAAAGTCGAGTTGATCAAGAACGGGCAACACGCCCATTTTGTCCGCATCATTGGCTTGGCCATGGACGATGACGACCGGTTGTTCGTTTCCGATCCAGGCTTGCGGCATGTTCTGGTATTCGACAAGGATCACAAAGCGCAGGACGTCCTTACGGAAGGCATGGTCGAACCTGGCGGCCTGGCCATCGATACGAAAAACCGGTTCCTGTATGTCGCCGACGTCGAGTTGGACCAGATCCTGGTTTATGACGCGGACACGCTGAAACCGCTACGCAAACTGGGCACCGCCGGCAAAAAACACACCTTGACCACGCCGGGAGACTTCTCGAAGCCCGCGGGTGTGGCCGTAGATCCGGAAGGTAACCTATACGTCGCGGATACCTGGAATAACCGGATCGAGATCTTCGACGCCGACGGCCAGTTTGTCAGCGCGTTCGGCAAGGCCGGAGATGGTCCCGGGTATTTCTCGCGGCCAAAAGGCGTGGCCGTTGACAGCGACGGGCATATCTGGGTGGCGGACGGTATGCAGGATCGCGTTCAGGTTTTCGATAAAACCGGGCAGTTGCTGATTGCTTTTGGCGGGCATGGACTTATGCCCGGTCAGTTCCAGGGCTTGGTCGGCATCACCATTGACAAAAAGGATCGTGTCTTCACCTCCGAGATTTATCCCGGTCGAGCGCAAGAGTTTCAATACGTTACCGATGCCCAAGCCGACCAGGAGCGCCAGAAGAAAGCGGCGGAACGCGAAAAGACGGCGGCCGCCAAGAGCGGAGCGGTTAGCTCTGCGCCGAGTCCGGCACCTAGTGCTGCGGCAGCCCCCACCAAACCCTGAAATGAGTGCGCGTCCGTGTCGTTAGGTCGACTGGCAGGCATAATCTTGGTTCCAATACCGTCAAACCGGATGCGCGCGTGGGCAGAACCTCGCCTTAATAGTTACCGAAGCACTTTAATCAATCAGTAAACTAAATCGTTTTAGCGTGTTCTTCAGAGGCGAGACCGGGCGCCGTGTTCAAATAACCGCGCTCACTGTGACGGCTAACACGCTTATTTTCACAACGATGGTCTGTGTGATTTCGCATCACATTGGGGTAAATCACTCAAATTTCGAACTCGTAACAGAACGGCTAGGATGTGCCGCCTTGTGACATTTGGTCGTAGCACCAACAAAACAAGGTATTTGCCAGCTCTTTTAGAAAACACCGACTTCTGCCCGATTCGGCACGACGGGTGCACTTTGAGACACCGAACGCTGGGACCGCTCCAGGCACCCAGCAGGGTTGAAGTGGACGTAACGGGTTGCAACACCAACGGAGGAGTTTAATACACATGAAGAAAGCGATTTTAGTAGGGCTCTTTGTTCTGGCCAGCGCCGGCTTGGCGATGGGGCAGAACTGGTCGAGCACGGTCGACGTGCTCGGCGCACACAACAATGGCGGCCGCGGCTGCGCGGGTTGCCACTCTCCACACAGCGGTGCCTTCGGATCCGGTCATACCCCGAAGAACGGCGGTGCGGATACTGGAAGCTACGCATTGTGGGGCCAGGACGCCAGCCCACTCTACGGCGCAACCGTCAAGTTCGGTGACAACGGCAAGTACGTCGAAGTTCTGCCGGGTTCGATCACCAGCGGTTCGACGGAAGTCGGCGGCATCCTGCTCTGCCTTAGCTGCCACGACGGCAACGTCACCTATTCCAACATGATGACGAACCAATCGTATGAACAGAGAGTGGGCATGCTGACGAATACGGCGTATGGCAGCAGCCCAATCCCGACTTTGCTCGGCAACGATGGTTCCTCGGCCGGCAACTACACCAACGACCACCCAGTGGGCCTGAACGCCACGATTAGCTCTGGCAACGGCCTGGTGTGGGCAAACAATGCATTCACAGTCACCGCTGGCAGTCAGTATGCCCAATACGTGGCGAACTATGGTTGGCCAGCACTGGCTCCCGGCAAGTGGAGCGCGCCCTATGGCATCAACGGATCCGGGCAGCCCTACGTGGTTTGCACCACCTGCCATAACCAGCACGTTATGACCGTGTACACCTCCTCCACCACCAGCCCGATCGCCGGGGATGGCGGAGGCAAGTTCTACGCCACGTACTTCTTTATCAATGGTCCCTACAATCCCAACGTGACGCTTGCGAGCGCGCAAGTTGCCCCGTCGACCACGCAGTTCTGCCGCCAGTGCCACTTTGGCGAATCGAACGAAGCCAACAACACGACCACCATCAAGACCCAGTTCCAGTAGAACGTTGGATGTACGGGGAGAGAGTCACTTCTCTCCCCTTTTTTTGTAAGAGTCAGAGTTTGCAGCAGCAGGAGGAGTTATGAAGTCTCTGGTAGTTTTCGCTCTACTACTCGGAGCGACCGCAGTCGTAAACGGTCAGGTTTCTTCCCACGCTCCCACGGGAGCCGCGAAGCAAGTTCCCCCTTCGGCGTCAGCCTTCCAGGTCAGCGATAAAGCCGTAGCGCGAGTCAATGGCGCGGTGTTGACGGACCGCGATCTGCTGCGCGAGATGTTGCAGATCTTCCCTTATGCGCGCCAGCACAACGGATTTCCCAAGGCGCAAGAAGCCTCCATCCGCCAGGGCGCGCTGCAAATGATCATTTTCGAGGAATTGGTATACCAGGAAGCGAAGCGCCGCAAACTGACGGTGCCGCCGGAACAATTGAAGCGCGCGGAAATCGACTTTAGGAAGCAATTTCATTCGCCCGAAGAGTACCAGGAATATTTGAAGACGGAGATGGGCGGAGCCGATCAAGCGGTGAACGAGAAAATCAAGCGATCGCTGCTAATCGAACAGGTGCTGAAAAGCGACGTTCAAGATAAATCGGTGGTGACGCTGGCGGAAGCGCGCGCTTATTACGACAAGAACCCAGGCCGATTCCAATTTCCGGAATCTTACACCTTTCAGTCCATTTCCGTGATTCCACCGCAAAACGCAACCGCCGATCAGAAGAAGGAAGGGTTCAAGAAAGCGAACGACGCTCTGGCGCAGGCGAAGAGCACCAAGAGTTACGAGGACTTCGGTCTGTTGGCGGAAAAAATCTCCGAAGACGATTTTCGCGTGAACATGGGCGACCACCATACGGTCGAAAAGGACAGGTTGCCTCCCCAGGTGCTGCAAGCCTTCGCGAACCTGAAGCCCGGGCAGGTCAGCGGTCTGATTCAGATTGAGCAGGCCTACACCATCGTGCGGCTGAACGCCCACACGCTTGCTGGAAAACGCAGCTTCGAACTAGTGAAGAACGATCTGCGCACGGAGTTACAGAAAGAAAAGTACGAGAAGCTACGCACCAACCTGGATAAGCAACTGCGGGCGAAGGCCAAGGTGGAAGTCTTATAGATGCGTTAGGCATGGAAGCGTGTGGTCTGTTTGCGTTTGAGCTCGAGCAACGGGGTCCTGCAGCAAAGCGAGCAGGAAGAATCAGAGCATCTGCCACAAAATTTCTACGTTTTCCGGTTTGGCTGCGCAGGGCATTCCGCAGCCAGTGGTCCGCGAAGTTCGCGCTTGCGGGATAAGGCCTAGGGTGGGTGATATGCCGCAGAAGATCGAGGGCGCAGCGAGTTCGCGGAAGCACAAGGCGATGAATCTCTCTGAATATGCGGCAGTTAAAGTCTCTTGTGATCCATGCACGTTGGCACAGGTTGTGCAGTCACAAAGGACATCGTAAAGGAGGCGGGGAGTTGGTCAGAAGGATCACATGCGTGCTGGGCCTGTTGATCCTCGCGGTGGCGCCACGAGTACACGCGCAGGTGCAAGTCGGCGACGATCTGCGCATGAATATGAACGGACTCATCACCGGTGGCTATGCGGGAGACTACGGATACGATCTGCCCTCCAGTCACGGTCTGACCCTGGGAGGAAGCGCCGACCTGTTCGGCTCCTATTACAATTCCAATTTTCTGAATTTCAGCGCGACTCCCTTCTACAATCAGTCCCGAGCGGATTCCACGTACCAATCTTTGACCAACGCCAGCGGCATCAATACCAATGTGAACTTGTTTTCGGGCAGCCGATTTCCCGGCTTTGTCACCTACAACTACACCTACAACAGCACCGGCACCATCGGCCTGGCGGGACAGCCGAACTTTACGACCATTGGCAACGGACAAGGATTTGGCATTGGCTGGAGCGCGCTCCTGCCCGACTGGCCGACGTTTTCCGTCAGCTATTCTCAGGGAGACGGAACCGGGAACATTTACGGAACAAACGAAGAAGCCAGTTCCTCCACGAAAACGCTCAACCTCCGCTCGAATTATCAACTGGCGGGTTGGAACCTTTACGCGAATTTCACGCGCCTCAGCGTCGACTCGAAGATCCCTTCGTTCCTTTCGGGAGAAGAGGTAAATCAACTATACGACTCCAGCGGCAATACCTTTGGATTTGGCGGATCGCACACGCTGCCTTGGCAAGGCTCGGTGTCTTTGAATTTCACGCGGTCCAGTTATTCGGGCGATTTCGGATCGAGCGTTAACGAAAATACGGGGTCGACAAACTACACCACGGATATCGAGTCCGCTATCGTGAATTTTCATCCCTCGCAAAAATTGGGTATTTTCGCGAACGAGACCTATGCCAGCAATCTGGATGGGTACCTCTACCAGAACATCGCCAATGGCGGTGGCGGTTTTCCGATTATCCAACAGACTTCCAGCGGCGACTCTGTGACTATGGACGGCGGGGTGAGTTACCTGATTCTTCCGAATTTGATTTCGCAAGCGCAAATCACCTACTTCGATCAAACCTATCTGGGAAGGAACTATTCGGGAAGTTATTTTAGTGGCACGGTTGGATACGCCAAGCGCTTCTTGAACACCTTTGCGTTGAGCGCGACAGCCATTGAAAGCACCAATAAGTTCGCCAATAATTCGTTCGGCTTCATTCTGAACCTGAATGCGTATCGACGTTTTGGCAATTGGATAGCTTCCGGCAACGTGAACTACGCGCAGAACGTCCAGACCATTCTGGTGACCTACAACACTTCGTATTACATCTACAACGCAACGCTCCACCGGAAGTTTGCCAGAGGCAGGCAGATTTCCCTGGCGTACGGCGGAAGCCATAGTGGTCTGACTAACTATGGCACGGACAATACCAGCAACAGCGTGTCGGCGACGGTGTCGATGCGTTGGCTGGATTTAACCGGCAATTACATTAAATCCTCGGGACAATCGATTTTGACCAGTTCGGGCATACAACCGATTGCCCCGACCCCCGGACTACCTCCAGAAGGAATTATTGTGTACAACGGGGAGAGCTACGGTGCGTCCGTAGGTCTAAACCCTACGCCCCGGCTGAATATCACCGGAACGTACTCGCACGCGACCAGCAATACGTTGAGTCAGGCCGTATCTTCGTATAACTTGACCAATATCTTTTACGGGCAATTGCAGTACAGGCTGAGGCAGGTGACGGTACTGGGAGGGTTCACGAAGTTCACCCAACAGGTCACCGCGGTTGGGCTGCCACCCGGGACGCAGAATTCCTTTTTTATCGGCGTGACGCGCTCTTTCAACTTTTTCTGATGCGGATTCGAGCAATGGCCATGGGATCGCTCCAATACAAACTGCTGGCTGGGTTCGGGCTCCTGCTTTTGGCGAGCAGTCCGGCCTTCGCCACCAAGGACAAAAAGAAGCAACCGGTCATCACCAACATTCCCGACCTGCTGATGGACGGCGGGCGCAAGCTAAGCTTCGAACGCATGTTCAGCAACGAGCGCGAGGTCAAGATCAAACGCGGGTTTTGGACCAAAGTCGTGGACGTGGTAATCGGCGCTCCCGACTATCACGGGATGGTGAGGCCGTACAGCATCGCCACCGATTCCAAAGGGCGCATCATCATCACCGATCCCGGCGCGCGCGGAATTCATATTTTCGACTTCGAGAAACAGAAATATAAGTTTCTGTCGCGCATTGACAACGACAAGAACCCCTTGATTGCGCCGCAGTGTGTGGCCGTCGATGCTCAGGACAATATCTACGTAACCGACTCGGAGTCGGGCAAAGTCTTTGTCTATGATCCCGGCGGGAAATTCCAGCGTGCCATCGGCGCCTTGAAATACGGAGAAGGCTTATTCAAGCGGCCCACCGGTATCGCCATAGATTCGGCCGCGCAGCGCATCTACGTGACCGATACCCTGCGGAACCAAATTTTCGTGATGGATATGCAAGGCAGTGTGCTGAAGAAAATTGGCAAGCCTGGAACGGGAAATGGAGAGTTCAATTATCCGACAGAGCTGCGCTTGAACGGAGACGAGATGGCGGTGGTCGATGCCATGAACTTCCGGGTGCAGGTGTTGAGCAAAGACGGCGAATTCCGCTACTCCATCGGGAAACTCGGCGACGAAGTTGG
>DATKPS010000151.1:0-19706 GCA_035524015.1 Candidatus Sulfotelmatobacter sp. | reverse complement strand
GAGAGGAACTGGCGATAGGAGGGGCTGGAGGGATCGTAAAGGTCTTTCAGGAGTTGATCGAGGTCGGCCTGATTGCGGAGAGGAAGGACCAGGACGAGACGCATCGTCTGGATGGGAGGCAGATTCGCGAGTCGTGCCGCTTCGCCGGTGCGGGTGACGTCGCGCACGTGGCGAGTCAGCAGAGATTGGGACTGGGCTTGGGTGAGAGTGGCGGGCGCTAAAAAGATCAGCAAAACGAGCAAGACTCTTCCAAGTTTTGGAATCACGATTTCTCCTTTTTTCCGACGCACAAATTTTTAGAGGAGGACCAGGGCTAAAATCGGGCAGCATTCTGGTACAAAGAAATGTCGGTGTCTATAGAAATTTGTGACGTAACGGCCTGGTTTATGGTACAGGCGGCAGGGCAGGCGTGGTATTTAGCACCGCGGGTTGTGGAGACCGCGCGAGGTGTGCGGGTTTAGGCGTGGAGTTGGTTGATGGCGCGTTGCGCCTCGAGGATGGAGAAGCGATGATCCATGGCGCCAGCCAGATCGGTGTTGGCGAAGGCGATCCGGCCAAAGGAAGCTTTGCGCAGGATTTCGCGAGGCGCGGGCTGGCCGTTTTTCCCGAAGAAGAATCCCGGTTGCGGGCTGAGGTAGGCGTGGCCCCAGCGATTGAGAACGATGCCGGCGATGTCGCGCTGCGCGTCGAAACCGGAGCTGGCGAACATATCGGTGAATTGCTGGCGGATACGGCGCTCATAATCGCGGAAGGAAGTGGAGAGCAACTCCATGCGGCCGCGATTACCTTGTTCTTCGGTGGGCAGGCCGGGATACGCGTAAATGCACTTCAGCGATAAAACGATTGGCGCGTCGGGACCGATGGTCGGTGGAACATCGCCGGTCAGCGCGAGCTTGCGCACTTCCATGTAGTCGCCGACGATGCCGCCAAACCAACGACAGCCGCTGAGTCCCTTGTTATACAGAAAACGCCAGTTGCGCACGGCAACGTTGGCCATCATGCAGGGCGAACGATAGAACTGCGCATAGGCTTGCCGATGCGATTCGGGCAGATCGCGCACGATGTGCTTAGTGGTCCAACTGCCGCCCGCCATCACCACGGAACGCGCTTTCACGCGATACAGCTTTCCGGTTTTTTCGTAGACGAGGGAAACGGTGGAGGCTTTGGCGGGATCGCCGTCGTGTTGCACAGAAACGACGGTGGTCGCGAGGCGAATGCGTGCCGGCGCTCCTGGGGTGTCGAGCGCTGCGAAATTGACGCTGTTGCGCGAGACCGCGTCGACGGTGTCGGGTCCATCGATACTGGAAGGAATGAGGCTTTTCACCATAAGGCGAGCGATGGTGGTGTTGCCGCCCGGGAACATCTCGTCCATGTCGCCAGCTTCATCGGGAACGGGATTGAGCACTTCGTAGGCGTAGTCGGAGTAGGCCGACAGGGCATCGGGCCCCAAGCCGGAGCCAGCACCGGCGACAGGCGAGAGAAATGTACGCACCGTGTCCTGACTGAGACCGAAGCGCTCCATGTAGTGTTGCTCAAGCGTGATGGTGTCGAGATAGCGCGCGATAGGATCGCTTTCCGATTTGGGATGCTCGAACTTTTTCTGTTCGACCGCCGCGCCAGTGAGAAAGCGCAGCCATTCGGTGCGCGCGGAATCGGCGATAGGAGCGCCCTCCAGTTTGCGACGGACCGGATCCATCACCCACAAGCCGGGCGTGGTGCCGAATTTCGCGCCAAACCAAAAACCGTATTGGCCGTAGTCCATGCCGGCTTCGTCGTAAGGAGTGCGCGAGAGCGGCATTTCCGGTCGCCGGCCAGCCCACGTCTGATAAGTAAGCTTGGGCGTTTTCAAGCCGATGGAATCGTAGAACTGCGCGAGAAAACTCTGGGGCTGTTGAAGCTGGTAGATGGCCGAACCTTGGTGCGCAATCAGGCGGTGGCCATCCACAAGAAATTCGTTTTGCTTGGCTTCCCCGCCAAAAATGGGATGATTCTCGAGAACGAGACACGTGGCGCGTGGGCCAGACTGGCGCTGATGGAAAAGCGCAGCCGCAACGCCACTGATACCGCCTCCCACAATCACGCAATCGAAAGTTTCGCCGGTATCGACGATGTCCTTTGGCAGGCGCTCATAAACCGCATCACGAATCTTGTGGCCCGCTTGTAGCACCGGAAGCGTATTGCCGTTGGAAGTGCAGTACTCGCCGACCCCACCATAGCCGGTGAAGTCGTCGGCTTGCTGCGCGAGCAGTTGCTGCGGTGTGACGGAATCGAGGAGCAGCGCGCCCGAAGCGAGAAGCGTAGAGCCGAGGAAATCGCGGCGCGTGATGTTGGCTTCCATGCCGAGGGCGGCGTCACCGGATTGGTGCGATTTGTGTTTTGCCATGGATGGGGTGGTCCTATTCGATAGTGTCGAGGGGCGAGCCGTTTTTCAAGTGGAAGGAGAATATTCCGGCTGAACCGGAAGAGTAGCGGTAACCAGCGTGCCGGCAGAGTCCGAGCGAATGTCGAGGTGGCCACCGCGCTCGCGGACGCGCTCTTTCATGCCAGCCAAGCCCACACCGACGTTGGTGCCATTTTCATAGAAATTGCGGAGCATCTCCGGAGGTAGACCGATGCCGTGATCGCGAATGTCGAGGGAAGCGGTTTTGCCGTTTAGGGCGAATTTCACTTCCGCGGCGGAGCTTTTCGAATGACGCTGCACATTGGTGAGCGCCTCCTGGAGAATGCGGAAGAAAGTAAGCTCGACGTCGCGGGGCAGGCGCTCTGCAAGCTCGGGGAGGTCGAAGGCGACCTTGATGCCAGTGCGCTGGGAAAAACCTTCGAGATAGGAGCGAGCGGCGGAAATAAAGCCGAGCTCTTCGACGAGCGGAGGATGCAGAAGATGAGAGATCGAGCGAGTGGAAACGACCGCCTCTTCCAGGAGGGCGCTCAGCTCCGCGAGTCTTTGGCGGTCCGGGGCGCGGTTCAGCAGGGAATCCGCCATCATTTTGGCCGCAACCAGATTCTGGCCCAGGCCGTCGTGAAGATCGCGGGCGAATTTCCGGCGCTCCTGATCCTGAGCGTTTAACAGCTGGGCGCTGAGGTTCAAGGCATTTTGTTCCGCGCGCCGCCGTTGAGCCAATTCCAGCATCAAGCCGCGATAGTGCTCCCAGAGCAGGTACATGGATAAGAGAAAAGATATGGCGAGAATGGCGATGATCCAGGCGAAGAGTGAACGCATCAAGCCGATACGGCGGTCTAGCAGGTTGGATTCAACACCTTGCATGGTCTGAGCTAGGGCAGTGGTCTCCAGGGAGGACTTGGCCAACTGGTCAGTCCAGAGGTCTTGCCTGTCGGATGGGGCACTGCTCGACTTGGCGAGTTGGACGGATTGATCGATGATCAGGAAGCGTGTGCGCACGACCTGTTCTAATTTCTCTGCGGTGGTGGTTTCATCCAGATTGTCATGGACCATGTCGCGCAAGCGCGGAAGCTCCTGAAACAAGGAGGAGCGCAGTTCCTCGATATGTTGCAGATAGCGGTTGTCACGAGCATCGAGAAAAACCCTGCGAGCACGCCCGGTTTCGTAAATGTCGTTCTCGATTTGGCCGATGAGGAGCTCTACGTCGTAGCTGTGGCGCACCCATTTTTCGCCGGAGTGGAAGCGATATAGAGTCCACGCGGTGGCCACGGCGCAAACCAGCAGAAGAAAGAGTCCGGAGGCGAAGATCAGGCGGTGATTGAGATGAGAGCGCAAGATTGGGATCCAACGAGGCCTTCCGAGTGCTCGTTGGGAGCAGACGTAATCTTAGCTTAAACCGGCAAACACCAGAAGCCAGAAGCAGTTGCGCACCGAGCGGTCCTATGGTGTTCCTCCAGTGAGCATGGTATACAAATAAAATCCCCCGCCCATGGAGAAGCCACTCGTGTGCAATCGGTCGAACGTGGTGTATTTGTCTTCCGCTGTTCTAGGTGTTGCCTTCCTTATGCTCTCGTGCGCTTCCAGTTCGCAACTCGATCAGCTCATCGTCCATGTACCCGACCATTTTTCAGGCATGTTGCACATCCAGACCTGTGTAAATGGGACGCCCGCGGGGGAAATTACCGTGGACAGTCAAGGATTGGGAAAAACCGTGCTGTGCCCCGCGAGCGACCATAGCGTGGAAATCGAAGTGGTGGCAAGCGATCGGCATTTCAAGCTTACTGCGCCGGAAGTTCAGGTGCGGCGTACAGGGGACGGCTTGGCGACTAGCATAGAAGCGCAGTTGCCGCAGTAGAACACAGTGAATAAACGGGATGGGTGCCCGCATCCTCGAAGGACCCCGCGCTTCCCTACCATCCATCGCGCTTGCACTCTACGTTGAGATCTCAAACCTCAGGATGAAAAAGTCTATTTTTATGGGATCGACTTTATTCGTCGCTCCACCGAGGCGTTGCGCGCTCTGGGAGACCAGCGCTCATTTGGGTGACCGCGGGTTTCTGGTGTAGCCAAGGCGGTTGACCGAAGGGGCATCGGGGGCAGGTCTACAGTAATTTTCTGAGAAAGTTCTATTGACACAGGAATTCGTTAAATGTAGTTTAGAAGGGAAGTTCACCATAGTTAATCTCGAATCATGGGAGACTTGCTCGCCAAATCGCTCGCGTCCCGGCCAGCAACTACGCAAGAGGCTGCGCCGGGTTCCGCATGGCGTCGTGCCCTGACGCTCCCCTCCCTTCCTGAGGCCCACCGGTCCATTCCTGTAGCGCCAAATCTGTCGTGGCTGCGCAAGTTGTTGGTGTTTGCGGGGCCGGGCTACCTGATCGCGGTGGGGTACATGGACCCGGGGAACTGGGCGACGGATATTGGGGGCGGGTCTAAGTTCGGGTATGCGCTGCTGAGCGTGGTGCTGATCAGTAGCTTGATGGCGATGTTCCTGCAGGCACTGTCCGCGAAGCTGGGAATTGCGACGGGACGAGACCTGGCACAGGCGTGCCGGGACCATTACTCGCGGGGCACATCGATTTTCCTCTGGGTGATTTGCGAACTGGCGATCGCGGCGTGTGATCTGGCGGAAGTGCTAGGGTCGGCGGTGGCGCTGAAGCTGCTGTTTGGGCTGCCGTTGTTGTTGGGCGTAATCCTGACGGCGTTTGATGTGCTGCTGGTGCTGGCGCTGCAGGGCCGGGGCTTCCGATTGGTGGAGGCGTTTGTGGTCACGCTGATCGGCACGGTTGGGGTGTGCTTCGCTTACGAAATTTTCTTTGCGCGACCGCTGTGGTTGGAGGCCGCAAACGGATTTATGCCGCGGCTGGAAATTTTGCGGAACAAGGAGATGCTTTACATTGCCATTGGCATCATTGGGGCAACGGTGATGCCGCACAATCTGTATCTGCATTCAAGCATCGTGCAGACGCGGGCGTTCGGAGAGAATGAGAAAGGACGGCGGGAAGCCATCAAGTATTCGGTCATCGATTCGACAGTGGCGCTGGGGTTCGCGCTGTTTATCAATGCGGCGATTCTGACGTTGGGCGCGGCGGTGTTCCATACGCGGGGATTGAATGAAGTCGCGGATATCGCGGATGCCTACAAATTGCTGAGTCCGCTGTTGGGCGTGAGCCTGGCGAGCACGGTGTTTGCCCTGGCGCTGCTGGCTTCGGGGCAGAACTCCACACTGACGGGAACGCTGGCCGGGCAGATCGTGATGGAAGGATTTCTGCAAATCCGGCTGAAGCCTTGGATTCGACGGCTGATTACGCGAGTGATTGCGATTCTTCCGGCAATTTTGGTGATTGGAATCGCAGGGGAAAGAAAAGTCACGTCGCTGCTGATTCTGAGTCAGGTGATTTTGAGTTTTCAGTTGCCGTTCGCGATGATTCCACTGGTGCAATTTACGAGCGAGCGATCGAAGATGGGGCCATTCGTGAATTCAGGGCTGACCAAGGTGGTTGCGTGGATGGTGACGGCGGCGATCCTGTTCTTCAATTTTGAATTGTTGTGGCTGATTTTCCGGGGGACCTGATCGCCGAGCATGGTGGTCGCGACAGATTGCGGAAAAAAGAGGATTGGCGAAGGACCTCAGCGGTTGAAGCCGTGCCCCCTACGAAAACGCGGATTCTGTGAGGTGGTGTCCATTGCTCGACACTGATGTTGCGTCTGCGCTCAGGAATCGGTGATCGTGCGGACATAGGGCGCAGGAGTCCTGCGCCCCTGCTGGGAAAAAGCCATCGGCGTAAAGCCGCTTCTACTGAGGCAAGACGCAGGGGAAACCAACGGCCTGGCTCAGAAGGCGGGCCTGCAAACGCGAGCCGACATAAGCGGAGGCATCGGTTTCCGCAATTGTGCCTACCTGTGCGAGACTTTTCAGGGTCATGACTCCAAGTTCAGCGAAGAGCCGCCGGGCGCGTCTGGTGTTGTTTGTCTGCGCGCTGGGATTGATTGTTGTGTCAATTGGGCTGGCGGTGTTTCAGCCGAAGCCGTGGGTGATTTCTCCGGCGGACAAGCAACTGCAGAATCCACTGACGCCCACACAAGCGAATTTAGACGCGGCAAAAAAGATTTATGCCGACAAATGTTCCAATTGCCATGGAGACAAAGGCAAAGGCGACGGGCCCGACGCGACGATGTACGATCCCACGCCTTCGGACCTGACCGACACCGCGAGCATCAACAAGCTGACTGACGGCGAAATCTATTACCAGATCACCGTGGGGCGCAAGCCGATGCCGTCGTTCCGGAAGAAGTTGACCGACGAGCAGAGGTGGCAACTGGTCCTGTTTGTGCGCGGCCTTGCGGCGCAGCCAAAGTGAAAGGGGTTAAGAGTTCAAGAGTGTAAGAGTAGCGGCTGTTTATTTTATGCTGGCCAGGGCGCTGGCAACTTCTTTAAGTTCGGGCACAACGGGAATGTCGTAATGCTTGAGCCAAGCCACCTTGCCGTGCTTATCGATGACGAAGATGGAGCGGCCGGTGATGCCTTTGTCGGGTAGAAAAACGCCGAATTTTTCGCCAACAGCGCCGCGGGGCTGGAAATCGGCGAGAAGAGGATACTTGATACCCATTTTTTCGGCGTAGGCTTTGTGCGACCAGACGCTGTCGACGCTGATGCCCAGAACCTCGGCGTCCAGAGTATCGAAATTCTTCATGTCGTTCACGAAGCAGACATGCTCGTTGGTGCACACGGGACTCCAATCAAGGGGATAGAAGACCAGGACGACGCGCTTCTTGCCGGCAAAGTCGGAAAGCTTGACTTCTTTCTGATGCTGATCTTTCAGTGTGAAATCGGGTGCTGGTTGTCCCACGCTCAAGGCCATGGCGGGTCCTCCGTGCGAATTTAATTGCCGGAAGCATCTTACCGGACTGATGCGATAGTCGCCAAATGGCGCTGGACGACAGCTTACAGCCGACAGCTGTTAGCCTATAGTTGGTGACGCGATGATGAGTCTTCGCGAAGTTGTGGAGCGCTATGCGACGCTTGCGGGAGGTTTCGGCGAGCGCGTGGCGCTTTCCGCATTTGGGCTGGGTGCGCGGGAAACGGAGAATCTCTTCCGCAGCCTGGATGAGGATTACCACATCAGCCGGTACCTGCATTTTTCCCGCGGCGAAGGTGAAACGTACAGTATTAGCGGCGAAGCGGTGACGCACGTGGCGATCGACGACGGCGTTTACTCACTGCTGTAGAGTGGTGTGGCGGCCGATGGTTGTTGCGGCGTGATCAGTTCTCCGCCATGTGGAGACGCCAGATGGCGATAAGGCCAAGGACCATCAAGTTGGGAAAGAGTAGCGGGGCGATAGGCGCGGCTCCGTAAATCAAATTATTGAACATGTGCGATGAGGGGCCGTGGAGATTGTGCTCGCCGTGGAGGAAAAATCCCCAAACTCCGATGGCACCTTCAGCGAGGAGAAGGGCACCACACAAAGTCAGGAATTGGCGAGATACTCGCGTTGCCAGCGGGACGATGAGAAAACCTACCTGATGCTGCAACCGAATAGCAGTGAACTCGCTATAGGAAGCGGGGACGGGCTATTCTTCGGCGGTAGATTTCAGATTGTGGAGGCCGATTTCGAAATGGCGGCCGAACATCCGTTCCATGTTCAAAAAAACGGTCAGGAGCTTCAGGAAATAACGATTAGTGGTTTGCATTGTCCAGGTGACGGTGGTGCCGTTGCCGGCGGGTTCCGAAGAGGTTGGTATTGTGAGCCTCGAAAGGCTTGCGGAAGTCGACCTGGACCTGAACGCGATGCTCAGGAACCGATTCGGTGATGGCCATGTGCCCCTGGCCAGCGCTGCCAGTGCCGGTCCAATCGGAAATGGCGCCGATGCCGCTGGGAGCACCGCTGAAAGTTCTGACCATGGTGGGGTCTTGCTTGTCCTGGGGTGCCCATTTGTTCCAGTTGTGGAAGTCGTTGATGAGCATAACCGGGAACTTCAGGTTGCGCTTAAAACGCGGCTTGGCGGCGAGCTGTAGAGCGGACGGAGAAACAACTTTTTGTTTCTAACCTTCTCGCCGCGGCTGTCGTCTACTCCGTTGAAAACGAAATGGGAGGGTATATGCTGACGACGCGGAATCGATCACTCGTTCCACATTCGGAGGAGCGTGGAGAAAAGTGTCCATCGTGCTGGTTGTCTCATCTACTTATGCACACAAAGAGCACTTCTGTATTGGTCGTGACTGCGTTAGTCAGCTTATGGGCGATCCTTTTTCCGCACGCTTTGCGCGGGTTGGCGACTCAGTTCGCTTCGGTCCTGCCAGCGAGCAGCAGAGGCCAAGCACCACCCTCAGCGAGCGAGGTCTTCCGCTCCTTTGACCGCGTGTTGCTTTTGGAGGAAAAGGGTGAAACTTCGGCGGGCGTAAACGTGGGCGACCTCAATGGCGACGGCCTTCCCGACATCGTCCTGGGTAAGGGCCGGCACTGGCCGCTCTACAGTCGCGTGCTGCTGAATGATGGCAAGGGCGGTTTCACGGCGAGCAACTTGGGCAGCACTCCGGGCCGAACCTATTCCGCGGCACTGGCGGACATCAATCGCGACGGCAACCTGGACATTATCGTCAGCAACGATGCGCCTGATCGCAAGCTTGTCTACTTGAATGACGGCAAAGGACACTTCACCGAGGCCGGCACATTCGGCAGCCCGAACTGGACTACGCGTTATGTGACACTGGCGGACCTGAACGGCGACGGCTATCCGGACATTGTGGTCGCCAACCGCGGCGACTATCCGGACCTCATGGACGGCAAACCCGGCGAAGGCCCCAAAGTCCCCACTCCGAGTTTCGTCTGCTTCAATGATGGTAAGGGCCACTTTCCCGACTGCGAAGCGCTCCCGACAGAGTCTGCAACATCCATCGTAGCGGCGGACCTCGACGGCGATGGAGCACTCGACCTGTTCGTCCCGCACCGCGACGGCGGCCAGAGCATCATTTTGTGGAACGATGGAAAGGCTCATTTCCCGACATCTACGAAAGTTGGGCTGGCCGCTGCCTGGATCCGCATGGGCGCCGCCGGCGACTTCGATGGGGACGGGCGGCTAGATCTGGCGTTCATTGATGAGCAGAAACAGGCGGCTTTCGTGATCTATAACCGTGGGAGGCGGCAGTTTGGGGAACCGGAGCGGCTTCCGGGGCCACCGCGGCCTCCGTACGCGCTGGCAGTTACCGATCTCAATCACGATGGCCGGCCGGATATCGTGGTGGGCTATGTGGAGACGCCAGGCTCGGTGTACTTCAACACAGGGCCGCACAGTTTTCACGAAGTCCGTTGGAATGACGGCAAGGGCACCGTGTATGGGTTGGCGTTCGCGGATTTCAACGGCGACGGATGGCTAGACATCGTGGCCGCCCGTTCTGACGCGCCGAATGCGATCTGGTTCAGCACCGAACCAACGCCTGGCCGATAGCGGCGGCTCTTGCCGACTCGCCGCTGGAGGACCGGTGGGTCCGCCCGGTATATCTGGCGAGGAGGAAACACGCCATCCGCACTCTTCATACCAATCGAAAAGAGTCGTCACGACAAACAGACATGCCCCAGCGCAGGATGGTTGTGTAAACGATGCAGCGTTTACGCCTTTGTGCGCGAATCCTTTGCGATATTCAAACTATTTAGGAGAGAGGACAGCAGGCCGCAATAGTTTCACGAAAGCTCTCCAAACGGAAGTCTGTCACCTACTGCCTGGTTAATCGGCAATGCGGAAATTGAACCCTCATCAAAATCTCCGCACGTCGTTAACATGTAAACGACGTGCGGAACCACTAGCACTGGGAGAAAATTCTTGCGAACTATAGATAAATCGAGGAGCTGGAACACCTTGTGGGGCGAGGCATTGATGGTGATAGCGCGCTGGACCCGCAGAGTGCTCGGCTTCGTAGCCGCGTAGAGGAGCAGCAGGACGAGCAAGGCGAGGATCAAGAGAGCGATACGCAACGGAATGTACTCCCTTTGGCACCGACAGAGGCGTAAAGCCGCTGCTACAACCGCGCGTTCCTCCACGAGTGGCCGAGGTAACCACGGGGATTGTGCAGGTTTTTGGCTGTGCTCTGCAATCGTGATGGTAGGGATGGCGAGGGAATATGCGGGAGGGCGCAAAAAAATTGAGGGCGCTGGAACCTTGCGATTCTGGCGCCCCCTTTTGATTGTGCTGGTGAGTTTTTGAGGCTTACCGGCTCAATCTGGGAGGAGAGTAAACCTGGCGAAAAAGGTTGGCAAGAGGTCTCCCGCGTTTTCGCTGTGGAAAGCTGTGCATGCTTGTGCAAAAAAGACCGCAACTAGTCGAGAGTCCAGGCTGACTACTGCTTTTGTTGGCTAAGGTCGAACGTCACGTAGATTTTCGTCTCCACATCGACCGGTTCGCCACCGATCGTGGTGGGTTGATATTTCCATTGTTGTACTGCCGTGCGCGCCGCGGGTGCGAGTAGTGGGTGCCCGGCCCCGACATTTTCCACGGTCACGCTGCCATCCTTGTGGATCACAACGTTCAGCGACACCAGCCCTCGAATGCCCAGCTTGCGTGCTTCTTCCGGGTAAGCCGGTTGCACTCGGTCTATCAGTTTTCCCGGCACGACTGGCCCGGATTTTACGCTAGAAAGTATGCGCACCTGGTGAAATGCGAAAACCTTCAGCCGGAACGTGCCGTCCACAAAACAAAAGGAGCCTATTGGCTGGCTGGCGGGTCCCGCCGACGTGTCAGTTTTCTTCCAATCGGCTGCGAATACCTCTGTCGGGTCCGAAAGCACGTCATCGGCGTTAACTGAGGCAAACCTATGGTTTGCAGCATCTAGCCTAGTTATAGAGATCTCACCCTCCTGCTTCGCAAGTTCCATCCAAAGCAATTCAAACTGCTGTTCGTTCGCCTTCAAGAATTTCCCGTACTCAGTTGCAAGCGCTTGCCCCTTTTCTTGCCCATATGTGCGCCTAAACCAATTTTCGTAATCGGGTATTTCCAAATCGGCTATCTTCGACCAGACTCTGCCTTGGTCGTCGCTTTTGGCCGCGACAAGGAAATCGCTCAGGATCACACGCAAGTTCCCGGCGGTGTTTTGCGGGAAATCTCCAGCAGTAGATGTTGCGGCGTTGAGCGGTAAGCCTTGGCCTGCAGAAAGGGCAATTGGACAGATCAGACATACGAGGATAGCGGACGCCACCGACGCAAATAAAAACAAAGTTTTCACGTTGGTTAATTTATCTCACGTTTCTGCTCAGGATGGGAACTGGAAGGGGGGACGGATTTGTCGGTTGCGCAATAGGGCAAACGCGGGCAAAAAAATTGAGGGCGCTGGAACCTTGCGGCTCTGGCGCCCTCTTTTGATTGTGCTGGTGAGTTTTTGAGGCTTACCGGCTCAATCTGGGAGGAGAGTAAACCTGGCGAAAAAAGTTGGCAAGAGGTCTCCCGCGATTTTGCTGTGCAAATCTGTGCATGCCTGTGCAAAACGGTGGGGCGGAATCAGTAAGCGGGGATGGTGTTTTCGAAGCGACGAACGACACCTTGATATTCGTTACGGAGTTCGCCGGGCAGACGGTTACCGAACTTGGCGAAGAACTCGCGGGTGTCGGCCAGATCAATTTCCCAGTCGTCGGCATCGACGCGGAACAGTTCGCGGAGAGTTTCCGGAGAAAGATGGAGGCCATCGAAGGTGAGGGCTTCGCGCGTGGGGACAAAGCCAATGGGAGTTTCTTCGGCAGCACCGTGACCTTCGACGCGTTCGAGAATCCATTTGAGAACGCGCACGTTTTCGCCGTAGCCGGGCCATAGGAACTTGCCGTCAGCGCCCTTGCGGAACCAGTTCACGTGAAAGATTTTGGGAGGATGGGGAATGCGCTTGCCCATGTCCAGCCAGTGCTGGAAATAGTCGGCCATGTTGTAGCCGCAGAAGGGCAGCATGGCCATGGGGTCGCGGCGGGTGATGCCGACATCGCCGGTCGCGGCGGCGGTGGTTTCCGAAGCCATGGTGGCGCCGACGTAGACGCCGTGCTGCCAGTTGAAGGCTTCGTAGACCAGAGGAGCCAGACGCGCGCGGCGTCCGCCGAAGATGAACGCGGAGATGGGCACGCCCTCGGGTGCCTCGAACTGCGAGGAGATGCTGGGTGATTGCAGCGCAGAGACGGTATAGCGGGAGTTGGGATGAGCGGCGGGACCTTTGGAGGTGTCCCACGTTTCGCCGCGCCAGGTGACTAGTCCCGCGGGGTGCTGTGTGCCCATACCCTCCCACCACGGTTCGTCGTCGGGAGTGACGCCGACGTTGGTGAAAATGGTATTGCGATTGAGGGCGCGCATGACGTTGGGGTTGGTCTTCATGCCGGTACCGGGAGCGACACCAAAGAAACCAGCTTCGGGATTGATGGCGTGGAGGTAGCCGTCGTCGCCGATGTGCATCCAGGCGATGTCGTCACCCACGGTCCAGACCTTATAACCCTGATCTTCGAGGGCGGAAACCATCATGGCGAGATTGGTTTTACCGCAAGCGCTAGGGAAGGCTGCGGCCATGTAGGTGACCTTGCCTCCAGGCGATTCCAGGCCAAGAACGAGCATATGCTCAGCCATCCAGCCCTGTTGGCGCGCCATGTAACTGGCGATGCGAAGAGCGAAACATTTCTTGCCGAGCAGGGCATTGCCGCCATAGCCAGAGCCGACACTCCAAATGAGGCGTTCCTCCGGGAAATGGGCAATGTAACGGCGCAGCGGATCGAGATCGCCGAGAGAGTGCAGCCCGGGCACGAAGTCGGAGGAGTTGCCCAGACGGTCAGTGGCTACCCGGCCAATGCGGGCCATGATGCGCATATTGGCGACGACGTAGGGACTATCGGTCACTTCCACGCCTACTTTGCTCATCGGTGAATTGGCCGGACCCATGATGTAGGGGACGACATACATGGTGCGGCCGCGCATGGCACCGTTCAGAAGCGCTCCGATTTTGTGCTTCGCGCCGTCGGGATCCATCCAGTTGTTGGTAGGACCCACGTCGTCCTTGTCGGGGGTGCAGATGAAGGTGAGATGCTCGGTGCGCGCGACGTCACTGGGACTACTGCGGTGAAGATAGCAATTGGGATAAGTATTGGGGTTGAGCGGAAAGGAGTCCGAATGCTTGAGCATTTCGTGAAGCACGGCCTGGTTTTCCGCTTCGGAGCCGTCGCAGAAGTGGATGCGGTCAGGCTTGGTGAGCTGGGCGGCCTGATCGACCCAAGCTTCCAATGGAGTTTCCACGGTCTAAATCCCCCGAAAAACAGATGCAATGCATCGATCAAATGAATAAACCCGGACCGACCGCTCCTAGAGAAAGCCGAAAGGATAGCGACGCCAGGCGGGATGCACAACTGCGTTTGCGCGAGGACAAGTTTACGGTACGGGAAAGGGGGTAAGCAAGTTTGGGGCAGGAGAGAGAGGGACAAAATGGCTTGTGCCCGGCGGCGAAGGCTAAAGGCCGAGGTTCTGGGCCACGAGAAGGGGGAGGCTGGGGCCAAGGAAGCTGAATGCTACTATTAAGCTGTGTACGCACAGAAATTTTCGGTGGATCTGTGGATTAAAGGCGAGCGAAGAAGTTGTCCGCTGGAATGGCTGGACCAGTTCTGCATGCGCAACTTCACGAACTCGGCGGATTTTGACGATACTCTGCCGGTAGGCGAGGGACGAATTGAGGCGAGCTTCCGGTTGACTCCGGAACGGTTCGCGGAAGGACTAGCGGCCTGGCTAACGCAGAGGGGCAAGGGTGAAGGCGAGGCGGTGAAGGTAGAAGTGCGGCGAATCTGATCGTGCCTATGTATGCAAGGCGATCGCACATCAAAGCAGTTTCCTCGCTTCGCTTGGAATGACAAAATTTGGGTCGCTACCTGAACGACGAACCCAACCGCCGGTAATTGACGCAAACGCACAACCGTGCGGTGAGCTACATGCTTCGTGAAGCGGTTAGGGTTCGTGGGTTTGTGGACCTTCGGCGGGGAGCACGGTCTTTTTTTCAATGGCGGCGCGAATCGCCGGCAGCGCCTTGAGCGTAGCTTCTTCGCCGGCGAGCACGAGTTGGGTGGTTTTCGAAAAATCGTCCCAAAGATACGGCGTGACGTCGGGTTCGATGATGACGTCGGCTTCTTTGCGCCATTCGAGATCGGCGTGTTTTTGAATGACGGTGAAAGAGCGACTGAGCACGTCAGTGAAGGTACGAGGCTCGCCGATCGAGCCGGCTTCGAGATAAACGGCGATGATCAATTCAGCCCCCAGGATCAGCGCGCCTTCGATGGGCACCAGGGCGGTGAGGAAGCCGTCCACCAAAGTGCGGCCCTCGTACTTTACGGGCACGAATAGTCCTGGATAAGCGCACGAAGCACGAAGTGGCGGACCGATGGGGCCACCGTGGTAGTAGACCGGCAGGCCAACGTTGATGTCAGTGGTGGCGATGGCGAGAGGCTTTTGCAATTGTTCAAAAGATTGCACTGGGGTCATGCGCGCCAGAAACTGTTCGATCCGATGATTGGTAGCAAGACCGAGCCAGGAAGGGGTCCAGCGACCGAAATCGGTGAATCGGGTGGAGTGAGCGACGCGCTCCATGGTCTCCAGGGAGGCGCCGGCGCAGTAGGCTGTGGCGATGAGCGCGCCAACGCTGGTGCCGGAGACCACATCGATGGGAATGCCTGCCTCGCGCAGCACCCGCAGTACGCCAATGTGGGCGATACCCCGGGCAAAGCCGCCAGCCAGGGCCAGGCCGATGCGAGGGCGCCTGGCTCCTTTCGGGAGACCGCCATAAGCGAACGACCGGAAGAGTTCCCGGGCCATACGGAGGAAGTTTGGCGGGGCTCCATTTCCTTCAGCAGCCATAATCCACCATTTTACGATGCCAGGAGTTTACCAAACACCTGTTTGACCGGCACGATGCCATTTTGTAACCTGTTCTGCCGTCCCAAATTCACCGTCGAAGGCATACGTCATGACACAACGAATTCAAAAAGCCGCCGTTCTGGGCGCAGGGACCATGGGTGCCCGCATAGCCGCGCATTTCGCGAACGCGGGCTTGCCGTGTTTATTGCTGGATATCGTACCCAAGGATGCCGGGGCCGGGGATCGAAACAAGATTGTCACCGCGGGATTGGAAGCCGCAAAGAAATCGAAGCCGGCGGCATTTTTCACGCCGGGGCTGGCCGGGAAAGTAGCGGTCGGAAATTTCGAAGACGATTTGGCGAAGATTGCCGATGCCGATTGGATCATTGAGGTAGTCGCGGAGAATCTGGAAATCAAACGTGGGTTGCTGGCGAAAGTGGCGCAATTTCGCAAGCCCGGCGCGATTGTCACCACCAACACTTCGGGCTTGCCGGTTCATTTGATTGCGGAAGGACTGCCCGATGAATTTCAGGAGCATTGGGCTGGGACCCATTTTTTCAATCCGCCACGGTATATGAAGCTGGTGGAAGTGATTCCTGGACCGAAGACGTCGCACGCCGTGCTGGATATGCTGGCGGATTTTTGCGATCGCCGGCTTGGTAAAGGTGTGGTGGTGGCGAAGGATACGCCGAACTTCATCGCCAACCGGATTGGAACGTATTCGATGCTGAATGCGTTGCGATTGATGGGCACGCTGGGGATGACCATTGAAGAAGTGGATGCGTGTACTGGGCCAGCGGTGGGCTGGCCGAAGTCGGCGACGTTTCGGACGGCGGATATTGTTGGACTGGACGTGCTGATGCACGTGGTGAAAAACATCTATGAAACCGCGCCGAACGACGAATCGCGGGAGGCGTACCAGGTACCGGCATTTGTGGAGGAGATGGCCAAGCGCAAGTGGCTAGGAGACAAGACTGGGCACGGATTCTACAAGCGTCTGAAGCACGGCGGGGGCGAAAAGGAGATTTTGACGCTGGACCTGAACACGATGGAGTATCGCGCACGGCAAAAAGCGAAGTTTCCCTCGATTGAGGCCGGTAAGAGCATTGAGGATACTCGGGAACGGTTGCGAGCACTGCTGACGCCGTTGTTCGAAGGGCAGAAAACGGACAAGGCGCAACAGTTCATTTGGGGCGGACTCTCAGAGATGTGTTTGTACGCCGGACGGCGCATGCCGGAAATTTCCGATCACGTCGAGGATGTAGATCGCGCGATGCGCTGGGGCTTTGCGTGGGAGTTGGGGCCATTTGAAAGCGTGGATGCTATCGGACTAACGGCTTTTGCGGAGCAAATCCAAAAGGAAGGCCGGAGCTTGCCGCCAATTTTTGAGAAGGCGCTGGCGGACGGGCGAAAGAACTTCTACGAATCTCAAAAGGGCGTGACTTCCGTTTTCGATTTTTGCAGCGGATCGATGAAGAAGGTGGAAGAGCCCGCGGGGATTCTGATTTTGAAGAATCTGAGGGACGCCGGGCGGGAAGTAGAACGCAATGCGGGAGCGAGCCTGATCGATTTGGGAGACGGAGTGGTGTGCTGCGAATTCCACGCGAAGATGAACGCGATTGGCGCGGATCTGATCGCGATGGTTCACAAAGGATTGAAGCGGCTAGAAACCGATTTCGATGCGATGGTGATTGCGAACCAGGCTACCAACTTTTCGGTGGGCGCAAATCTGATGCTGGTGTTGATCGGCGCGCAAGAGCAGGAGTGGGACGAACTGCACCTGGCGGTGAAACAGTTTCAGAACGTGAATTTGGCAATTAAATATGCACCGAAGCCGGTGGTGGCGGCTCCGCAGGGAATGGCGTTGGGCGGCGGCTGCGAAATTAGCTTGCACGCGGCCAAGATTCATGCGGCGGCGGAAGCGTACATCGGGCTGGTGGAGACGGGAGTTGGGCTGATTCCCGGCGGCGGCGGCACGAAAGAGATGCTGATCCACGCGAACGAAAACGCGGCATCGGGCGACGATTTGGATTTGTTCCATACCTTGCGGCCAGTGTTCGAGAATATCGCTATGGCGAAAGTGGGAACGAGCGCGGAAGAATGCAGGGAGTTGGGCTATTTGCGGCGTGGAGACGCCGTGTCGATGAACCGCGAGCGGTTGGTGGCGGACGCAAAGCAGACAGCCCTGGCATTGATGGAAGAAGGATGGAAGCCGGCGGCGTCTTCCTGGCAAGAGGGCGCGCAGACGACTCAAATTAAGGTGCTGGGCGAACCGTTCCTGGCGGCGGCGAAGATGGCCATCCACCTGATGGTGAGAGGCGGCTACGCTTCGGACTACGACGCCCACGTGGCGCGCAAACTGGCCAATATTCTGGCGGGTGGGCCGCTTTCGGCCACGCAAATGGTCAGCGAGCAGTATGTGCTCGATCTGGAGCGCGAGGCGTTTGTGTCGTTGTGCGGAGAGAAGAAGACGCAGGAACGAATCGCGCATACCTTGAAGACCGGTAAGCCTTTGAGGAATTAGGTAACGCGCTGGCTGTGCCGGTCGCTTCGTTTGCTACATGCGGCGTGGTAAACCCGCCGCTACATCTTCATAGGTAAAATCGCATAAAATCGTATTGCTATCTTCGATAAATATGTTTATTCTCGTGCGCGAGGAAACGTATGCAGAAACTTCTTGCGCCGCGGGAAGCCGCGAATATTTTGGGGATCAGTTATCCCACCCTGAAGCAGTGGATTTATCACAACAAGATTAAGACCGCGAAGACGCCCGGGGGACACCACCGTGTGCCGGAATCGGAAATCGACCGGCTGATTCCGAAGAAATTGGAGAGGGGCGATCTCGCCACGCGGCGAGGCAATTTTCGAAAGATCAGCGGACGGAATCAGTTGATCGGCAGGGTAGTGGCGCTGAAATTCAGCGGCCTGCTGGCCCAGGTGACACTGGCGATCGGGGAGCAACACATCACGTCCATCATTACCGCGGATGCGGCTCGGGAATTACGGTTGAAGGTGGGGGAAAGAGCGGCGGCGTTGATCAAGTCGACGGAAGTGATGATTCTGCGAGTCTGAATCCCTGGGGTGAAGCCATGAGACTGTTCCGAACCGTGGCATTTCTGATTTGTGTACTAATGCTGGCGTCGAGCACGCGGGCACAGACGTTGCGTGTTGCCGCGGCGGCAGATCTGCAGTTCGCGATGAGCGATCTGGCGAGCCAGTACGAGAAGAAGACCGGGACAAAGCCAGAGATCAGCTACGGATCGAGTGGGAATTTCCGCGCGCAAATCGCGAATGGGGCGCCGTTCGACGTGTTTTTCTCGGCGGACGCGATGTACCCGGAGCAACTGGTGACGGCCGGAGTGGCGGACGCGTCGTCACTGGTGGTATACGGCCAAGGGCATTTAGTGTTGTGGGCGCCGGGGGGCGCGAATCTGCAGTTGGCACAGCGAGGATTTGCGGCGTTGAAAGATGCGCGTGTGATGAAGATCGCGATTGCCAATCCGGAGCACGCACCGTACGGCAGGGCGGCCGTCGCGGCCCTGCAAAAGGCAGGGCTGTACGAGGAAGTGAAGCCGAAGCTGGTGTTGGGAGAAAACATCTCGCAGGCGGCACAGTTCGCCCAGTCGGGCAACGCGCAGGTAGGGATTCTTGCACTGTCACTTACATTTGCGGAGAGCATGAAGAGCGGTGAGCGCTGGGAAATTCCGGCGGAGTACTATCCGGCGATTTTGCAGAAGGCCGTGATTGTCAGCGCGTCGAAAAACAAAAGTGCAGCGAAAGCGTTTCTAGATTTTGTGAAAAGCGACGAAGGGCGGCGAATCCTAGCGAAATATGGGTTGGCGCCGCCAGAGTCATCGAACCAACCATGAACGTGCAAGCTCTTCTTCTATCGGTGAGGCTCGCGTGCACGGTGTCTACGCTGCTGCTGGTGATTGCGCTACCGTTGGCTTATTGGCTGGCGTTCACGGCGTGGCGCGGGAAGTTTTTGTTGGAGTCGGTGGTAGCGCTGCCGCTGGTGCTTCCGCCGACAGTGCTGGGATTTTATGCGCTCGTGGCGTTGGGACCACGTGGCGTGTTGGGGAGAATCTGGCAAGAACTGTTTGGGCGTCCGCTGGCGTTCACGTTTACGGGATTAGTGCTGGCATCGATGGTGTACAGCTTTCCCTTTGCGGTGCAGCCGCTGGTGACGAGCTTCGAATCGCTGGACCGGCGCTTGCTAGACGCATCCGCAATGCTGGGGGCTGGGCGGACCCGCTCGTTCTTTCGAATCGTTCTGCCACTAGCTTGGCCGGGAGTGATAACGGCGGTGGTGCTGAGTTTCGCGCACACTTTGGGAGAATTTGGCGTAGTGCTGATGGTCGGCGGAAATCTGGCGGGAATCACGCGGACGGTGTCCATTGATATTTACGACCGGGTGCAAGCGTTGGATTATGCGAGCGCGAATCAGACGGCCTTGTT
>DATKPS010000150.1:0-7911 GCA_035524015.1 Candidatus Sulfotelmatobacter sp. | reverse complement strand
GAAGTAGGCGGTTCCCTCCTTTGCTTCTGCTATGCCGCGAATGCGCTGGTGCGTTTCCGCGGCACGCACGATCGCATCGCACTGATCCTGGCATTTGGCTTTGTGCTCTCGGGCATGATCGAAACGGTCGGGTATTTTGGGTTGAACGACCTGTTGCGCGCTGGTCAGGTCGCGCTGTCGCATGTGCCGATGGGCTGGATGGTCGGCCGGACGCTGCTGGCAGTGCTACTGCTGGCAGCGTTGGCCGTGGAACGGTTCCTGCCGATTTCACGGCAGCCGAGCCGGGAAACCGCCGGGGCCTTGTTTGTGGTGGCCGCTGCCGCGTACATTACCAGCGCGGCATTTATCGCCGCGCCAGCCACACCGATCGCCAAGTATGGCTCGTTTGTGTCGCGTCCCTGGGAGTTGCTGCCGGGAGGATTGTTCGCGCTGGCGACGCTGTTCTTCTACCGGCGGTACCAGAATCAGCAGAAGGGCAACGGCGAAGGCTCGCTGTACGACTATTCTCTGTTTCTGGCGGCGCTTCTGAATACCGCATGCCATCTGGCCGCGCTATTCTCTCGCCAGATTTTCGACGGCGCTTTCTTCATCGCGGAAATCAGCAAAGTGGCCAGCTATGCCGTGTTGTTGTGCGGCGCGCTGATCGACCAGGCCCGCTTGTTCGATCAGGTGCGCTCGCTGGCCATCAGCGATCCCCTGACCGGTTTGGCCAATTACCGCCGGCTGATCGCAGTGATCGAATCGGAGCTCGATCGTTCTCGCCGCACGCACCGGCCATTCAGCATTGTGTTGCTGGATATGGACGGCTTGAAAGCCATCAATGATCGCTACGGGCATCTGGTGGGGAGCCGCGCGCTGGTGCGGCTGGGCAAAATCCTGCGCAATCATTCGCGGGCCATCGACACACCCGCGCGTTACGGCGGAGACGAGTTTGCGGTGGTGCTGCCAGAGGCTCCCAAAGAACTGGCGGCGCGGGTTTCCACCAGAATTCGCGAACGGCTGGCGACGGAAACCGAAGAACCCATGCTCTCGGTGAGCGCCGGGGTGGCCGCGTACCCGGAAGATGGCGACACCGCGGAAAAGCTTCTAGCCGCGGCCGACCGCACTTTGTACCGCATGAAACGTCGCGGAACCCCGATGAATTCAATCACGCGCATTGCCGCGTGCCTGTGAGGAAAAGGCTAAATGGATCACAGGAGCCAATTCCGCTACAACCGCAGTGAGAATCGGATACCGATGGAAATTCCGGTGATGTTGGAAGGGCATCGGCAGGTTCCTGGAGTAGAAGCTACGTTTACGGAAAACGTGAGCGCGAAGGGTGCGCGCGTGGTGAGCACGCGGCGGTGGGAGAAAGGCGCGCAGGTAATGTTTGCCTCGCGCACGGGAGAGTTTCGTTCTGCGTCTCGGGTGGCCTACTGCCAACCGTTGCATGGCGACGGCTATGCCATCGGGGTGGAGTTCCTCGAGCCAGTGGGGCGATGGGTAGTTCAATCTGCAAATTAGCTTGACGGTTTTTCGGCGAGCGGACAGGAGGGAACTGCTGGAACAATTCTTAAGGAATTCAGTTACTGCGCAAACGCGAAGCGCCGCACGGTTGAGAAGGAACCGGACGGCGCTTTCGCTTTTTGGGGAGCTTACGCACGCGCTTTACGTACACCTGAATTGCGGATGAGTTTGACTAGCTAAGACCAAGGACTTCTTCGTAGACCTTCAGCGTGCCTTCGACCATGTGTTCGGAGGAGAAATTTTCGGCGACCCGTTCCCGGCCGGCAGTTCCCAAGGCGTGCGCGAACTGCTTGTCTCCAAGAATATTTTTGATTGCCGAGGCGATTTCTCCTACATCCGGGCCGGAGACCAGCAGGCCATTTTTTCCGTTTTCGATGATTTCCGGCAGGGCGCCTCGGGCGAAGGCCACCGAAGGAATCTCATGAGCCATGGCGGCCAGCAGGGAATTATTAAAGGCTTCGAAAAACGAGGGGAGAAGAAATACATCCAGCGCACCATAGACAGATTCCACATCTCGGACGAAGCCGGCAAAAATCACCGCGGTCTTTAGATCGAGTTCTGCGGCGAGCTTTTCCAGTTCGGGGCGCGAAGGGCCATCGCCGGCCAGCAGCAGGCGTGCGTCCGGAAAGTCTTTGCGAACTTCGGCGAGCGCGCGAATCAGCCATTCCTGGCCCTTATCGGGAAGCAGCACTCCAACACAACCGAGCAACGGCGTGCTTTCGGCAATGCGCCAACGCTGGCGCGCTTGAGCACGCGCTGCGGCTGTAACGGGGGCAGGTATGACCGCGCCCTCGTGCACCACGCGAACCTTGTCTTTGTCGGCTCCGGAGGCGATGGCTTGTTCCGCGACCCACTGCGAATTGGCCAGAATGCAGTCAGCGCGGCGATAGCGGCTCTGGGCAATCCAGCCCTTGCTGAGGGGATAGCCGACACGGCGGGAGACGATAAACGGCAGATTGCGGTTTCTCACCGCCAGCCAAGCCGCAGTGACCGCGTGTGCCTCGTTGGCGTGCACGAGTTCGATACGCCCTTCGGAAAGGATCGATCGAATCTTTCGCGCCGCGGAAAGGCGGGTCATACTGTGCGAAACACTGTGCACGTAGATGCCTTCTTTTTTGGCGCGATGCCCGAGGGAAGAGCCGTGCGTGGCGACGAGTTCGGCGGCGTCTCCTCGCTCATACAGGCCTTTGAGCAACAGCAGAGCCTGATTCTGGCCGCCGCGCCATTCGGTTTCCAGATCAACGATTAGAGGAACCACGCGTCACCACGTTTGCGCTTTGTTTTTCGGCTTCGACCAGCTTTCCGAGCTTCTTAAATTTCAAGCGTACGCCGCGCGCCGCCATTTGTGCGATCAGCGCCCCACGATAGCCATCGAGAAATCCGGCGCCGAGAAAGAAATGGTGGAACCAACTCCACGGCGCCGCAAACCACATGGCCGCTCGCCAGTCGCGTTTCCCCTGGTCGAACATCTCCTGAGCAATCGTGGTCGTATATTTTTCCACCTTGGCTTGGTGTTCGGCAAAGGTGCGAATGGTGTAGTGCAACAGATCGCCGGGGAGACGTCCAATTTGGCCGTGGTAGCGGAGGGCGGAGTGGATGGCGCCGTCAAAACGGGCATTGTCGCGGCGGTACAAGCGACGCTGCCAGTCGGGATACCAGCGGGAGTGACGAATCCAGGCGCCGAGATACCAGGTGAGCCGCGCCATTTCGTACACGAGGAACTGCGGCTCGCTCGTCTTCCACTGGCGGAGGGATGCTTTCAACTCGTCACTGAGTTGTTCGTCCGCGTCGAGCAAAAGGATCCAGTCGTTCGAGGCGAGAGAAGCGGCAAAGTTCTTTTGATCGGCATGGTTGGTAAAGGGCCGCTGCACCACGTTGGCACCGTATTCGCGGGCAATTTCCGCGGTGCGGTCGGTGCTCCCGCCATCGACAACGACAATTTCGTCGACAAGCCCCACCACTGAAGCGAGCACACGGGGCAAATTTTCCTGCTCGTTTTGTGCGACGAGACACACGGTGAGACGGTTCATCTCTGCGCCATGCAGCTATACCCGCGCCAGTATCTCACAGCAGGTGAAAAGTGCAGAGTCCACTAAGGCGAATCACTTTTGGGAGTGAAACGTGACATGCATGGTGGTGCTGCCGACGCGAAATTCCGTGCCATTCTGCAATACCGCAGCGCGCACACGCTCTTCTTCGAAGAAGGTACCGTTGGTGGAATCCAGATCCTTCAAGCTGAGGAAGCCTTCGCGCACTTCCAGCAGGCAATGGTGCCGGGAAACTTCGGGGTCGTTCAGGGCAATGTCTGCCCCCTTGCGTCCGACGATGGTGCGAACCTTGGAGAGATTAAACGCGCGGCCCAGCTCGGGGCCGTTGGTGATGGCCAGAGTGATCGAGACGCCGGGAGGCAGATCGGGATTGGGCTCGTCGGCGACAGCGGCATTCCCGGCTGGGGAGGCGTCGGTGCGGGCGAAGGAGGGCATAGGAGAAATGACCACGGTTTCGTCGGCGCGGCGCTTGACCTCAACAATGGTAGTTTTGCCACATTTGGTGCAGCGAAACTGAACTTTAGAGTGCTTGGCCAGAACCGCGTCGTCCAGGAGATGTTGCTGCCCGCAATGAATACAGCCCGCTTGCATGTCCCTAAATTACCACGGCCAGTGCGACTTGCTGTGGGCTGACCGCAAGCTCTTTGCGACAACGGTTACCCGTCCTGGCGGGGGTCAGCGAAACGCCGCGGCATTCTGCTGCAACCAGTGGTCAAAGTTTCCGGGTTTTCGGCCAAGGACGCGTTCGACCTCGTGCGTCACGGTGGCCAAACGGCCTTCGCGGATGGCGCGATAGATGGAGATGTGGGCGTCAATCATCGCGGGCGAGTCCTCCCACACAGCCATCCGGCGGCGCTCTTCCTCCTCGGAAATGGCTTCGAAGCGGATGGGCTTTCCGCTGGCCGCCGCGATTTTTGCGGCCATGTCGGCGTAACTGAGGGCCTCCGGGCCAGTGAGTGGCAAAGATTCTCCCACGTACTTCGCGGTGGTCAGCGCTTTGATAGAGACTGCGGCAATGTCGTCGGGGTCGATGAAGGGAATTTTGCCATGGCCGGTGGAGGAGCGCAGCACCCCTTGCGCCTTGATCTGCGAGGCCCAAAAGAGCGCGTTGGACATGAAGCCTGTGGGGCGCACAAAGGTGAAGGGGACACCCGCGGCGCGAATGGCGGATTCGCCCTGCGCATGCCAGACCCCGGTGCCCACTTGTTGCTGTGCATCCAGGGACGAAAGCTTGACGAGCCGCTGAACGCCGGCGGTTTTGGCAATCTGTGCGGCGGCCGCGTCGCGCTGAATTAATTCGGGGCCACTGTTGAGAAGAAAAAGGACGTCGATTCCGTGGAGGGCAGCGCGAAGAGAATCGTGATCGGCGAGAGCGCCGACGTGGATATCGACGCTGTCGCCATAACGGGCGCGGGCCTTTGCCAGATCGCGCACGAAGATCGCTGGGCGAATGCCGCGGGAGAGCAAGCCGTTTACCACGCGAGAGCCGACTTCGCCGGTTGCGCCGGTAATGAGGTAAGTCATGGTGTTTCCCCGAATCCAAAGAATATGAGTAAAGCTCACAAACGAGATTAGGCTATGCCTAATCATAGGCTTTGTATACTCACATTAGGCTTTTAGGTGACGCCTCTAGAATTGCAGAGGGCCGGCGGCATAAAGCCGCCGCTACGGAAGCAGGGTGCTGAGGAACAAAATAAATAGAGATTTGCTCACATTTTGAGATAAGCTTTCTGAGTGCCAGGTCAACACAAGCGAGCGAAAGCGTGCCGACGGCGGCCCCAACAGCGGCGCGCGCAGCAGACCGTCGAAGCCATTTTGGATGCGGTGGTACGGATTTTGAAGCGGGAAGGCGGCAAGGAGGTGAACACCAACCGAATTGCGGAGGTCGCCGGGGTAAGCATCGGCTCGCTCTACCAATACTTTCCCGATAAGGGCGCGATTTTTGCGGCCTTGCACCAACGGCACGTTGAAGAGATCGACCGCATGGTGGAGAAGACCCTGGTGCGAAATGCCCGCGCTTCGCTGGACGAGCTGATGCGCGCCATGATCGAGGCGATGATTGAAGCCCACCGGCGCGACCCGGAGCTGTACGACGCGCTGTTTGCCGAAGTGCCGCACCGCGCGAACGGCTCGCAAGATTTTGCGACTCGACTTCACGGAGCGTTCCGGCTGGCGATTGCCGCGAGGGCTCCCGAGTTGGGGAACCATGAGGATCTGGACAAAACCGTGTTTGTGGTGACGCATATGGTTGAGTCGCTGTCGCACGGCGTGGTGCTCCGGCGGCCACGCGGGCTTTCGCTGGCGGCGGGCAAAGAGGAGGCGGTGCGCGCGGTTTTGGCGTATTTGCACGCGCAGTAGGAATTAGCGAAGGCAATTCCTCAGGGGCCAAAACAGGTTGCGGAAAAGGCAAACGGGAGTCTTCAGGGGCGGGCGAAAGTGATGGCCGGTTGGATTGACATAGAACTCACCACAGAGACCGCCGAGGTCCGCAGAGGAAACGGAGGCGCAGTTGGCCTCCACTCGCGGGACATGGGGCGCAGAAGTCCTGCGCTGCGACCACCATCCGCGGAACTCTTGCGCAAGCCGTAGAACCAGGGTTTCGCGGGGGCTGTGGCAGCTGTGTTAGCATAAAAGCTTGCATCCAGAGTAGGAGAACGCTTGTGGCGGAACACATTTCGCGTAAAGAACTGAAGCAGGACAAGGTCCGGGAAACATTTGAGCACGGCGCCGAGGCGGTGCTGTCGCACACTCGTTTGGCTACTGTGGCGCTGCTCACGCTGATTATCGTGGCGGGTGTTTATCTGGGCTGGAAATACTACAACGACCACCAAACCGCGGAGGCGCAAGTGGCCTTGGACGACGCCATGAAGATTTTCAATTCGCCCATCGCCGTGCCGGGCCAGCCGGTCATGCCGGGAGAGACCACCTATCCGAACGAGACCGCGCGTGCCGAAGCAGCGGAGCCAAAACTGGCCGCAGTGGCCGCGAAGTACCCGCATACCAATCCGGGGAAGCTGGCGCGCTACTACGCGGCGTTGTCGCTGATGGACCTGGACAAGCTGAACCAAGCGTCGGAAGAGTTGACGAAACTGGACGCTGGCTCCGACAAGGAATTGGCCGCACTGGCGAAATATCAAGCCGCACTGATCGCGGAACGCAACGGCAAAAAGGACGAAGCGATTAAGACGCTGCAGGCGCTGAGCAGCTCCGGCTCGGTGTTGGTGCCCAAGCCCATGGTGCTGCTGGAACTCGCGGGAATCTACAGCCAAACCGATCCGAAGCAGGCGACCACTCTGTATCAGCAACTGAAGAAGGATTACCCAAATACGCCGGTGGCCGATGAGGCGGATCGCGGACTGGAATTGCTGAGCCCGAATTCGTGAAGGGCTAGCGTCCTAAACCCGAGAGTGGGGATCCTCGCCTCTCTGGAATACTGGTTTTCTTCAATCCCCTGACAGAACGCTGGAGGCTTCGGCCATCGAAACGTATCCAGCTTTGGCACCTTGGGCCATGCGCGCGGAAGATTCGCGCGGCCGGCGCTATCGGGAAGCAGCGCATCCCTATCGCAGTGAATACGCACGAGATCGCGACCGCATTGTGCACGCGCGGGCCTTCCGCCGGCTCGAGGCAAAAACGCAGGTCTTCACCACGCGGTATTCCGACCATTTCCGCAACCGCTTGACCCACACGCTGGAGGTTTCGCAGATCGCGCGGACGGCCGCGCACGCGCTGCAGTTGAATTCGGAGTTGGTGGAAGCCTTGGCGCTGGTGCACGACATTGGTCATCCGCCCTTTGGCCATGCGGGGGAACGCAAATTGGATCAGCTGATGCGCGCGCGCGGAAGCTATTTCAACCATAACTTGCATGCGTTGCGCATCGTGGAACAATTTGAGCATCGTTATCTGGGATTCCCGGGCCTCAACCTGACCTTCGAAGTGCGCGAGGGCATCGTGAAGCATTCCCGTGATTACCGTGCCGCGGAATTTCCGGAGCTGGCGGAATACCGGCTGGAAGCGCGGCCCCCTCTGGAATCTCAATTGATCGATTGGGTGGACGAGATTGCCTATAACACCGCGGATCTGGACGATGCGCTGGAAGCAAATCTGCTGGATGTGGATTCCTTGAGGCGGGAAGCGAAATTTTTCGGCGAGGCTTACGCGCGTGTGGAGGCGTTTTCGCCGGAAGGCGCTACGAAGCTAAAATTCAACGAAGCTTTGCGCCATGTGCTGGATGCGCTGGTGACCGATCTGATCCAACACACCCAACAACAGATTGGTGCTGCGGGAGTGCGCAACGTCGAGGATGTTCGACGCGCGCCTGCGCGGTTGGTCAGCTTCAGCGAAACAGGACGGAGCC
>DATKPS010000149.1:0-144027 GCA_035524015.1 Candidatus Sulfotelmatobacter sp. | reverse complement strand
TCCAGTCCATCAGGCAATGCGTGCCATCGAGTTCACCGATTGCGTCGATGTAGGCAACAAATTGATTGCCGTTCGGGAGCTCCTCGACCACCTTGATTTGAAGATTCTGCTGCGGCTGAGAAATGCGAATCCGATTGTCCCGCGCAAAACACTCGAGGAGGCGGACTCCTTGACGGACCAGCCGATCCCAACTGTCCCCTCTTTTGTACGCAAACGGCGTATCGCGGAAAGCGCCCCACTCTCGATGAAGTGTCGCGGCACAGTCGTTACCGCAGAAATAAGACTCCAGGGCTTTTTCAAAGCAGCGACCGAAGAGCATGGCCGCACGGGTCTCCTTTTCCCGCCAGCCATCCAGATAGCGATGGCGGTAGCTGCGTGGGCAGCGGAGGTAATGGGCGATTTGGGTGTAGCTATACGTCATCGTGGCTACTCTCCGTCTCACCTGGGTTAGTCAGCGTGCAGGAAAGGGCCTCCCATTCTGCTGCCGGAGCAAACGCATCGAGATTCTGGTAAGAATGCCCGTTGAGACTGGTAAAGCTGGTCCGAACGACACCACGAAGGTTCAGGAGCTTTTTCTCATCGACCTGGTCTCGAGTGAGGAGTTCGGCGTCGTAACCAAAATCCCGCAGGAACCAGCTGAGCTTCCACAGGGCGCGCTCAGTGCAATAGAGTCGACCCGAGAAGGAAATTGCTTCATGGGAGGTGGGTTCCAGGATGGCGAAGCGCAGAACGAAATAGGGCTTCTGGGGATGCCAGCGATAGGTAACTCGTTCGACCCGGACCAGAAAGAGCCCATCGAGATTGCTGACCAGATCCTGCTGCCCGGAATGTAGACCGGGAATGTATCGCCTCATGATCTTGCCTCCACAGGCTGAGCATAGGAATTCAGCTTGCAGACCAAGGCATCTCTGCTTTCTTTCGCAGCGGCGGAGAGATGAGTAATAAAGGACTCGACCAGTTCACGGCTCGCACCGCTGAGGGTCGCAGTGCCGCAAAAGTCCGCCGCGTAGGCTTTCACCAAATTGGCGTCGAGGCTGTACTGGCGGATCAGCAGGCAGAGCTGATCCCGTAGTCGTGGTTGGCCGTTGCCCGAACCATTGGAAGGAGGATGTCCGTTTGATGGCGCGGGAGCGGCGGATGCTCTCGGTGCGCTCGAGAACGCGCCTAACTCTTCGACCGAACAAAGGCCAATCCCGTAAGCCTTGCGCAGGGCTCGATTGACGGCGCGAGTTTCGGCGATGCGCAACTCGGATCCTCGGACCATAGGGGAAACGTTTGTGGGATCGGCGTCGCCAAAGCCGACGAAACCTCTCGAACGGCTGCTTCTGTAAACGACAGCTTTGAACACCCAACGGCTCGCTGCGCCATCAGAGACATTCTCCTGAAGCGTCGTGTTGATTCCGCGGCAGCCTCTGCGAGAAGCAAGCTGCAGTAGCCCGGAATGGGTCACATACCAACGGCCATCCAACAGCTGAAGATCGCCCGCGGCTACCGAAAGGGAATACCTAGCAGTAAGTTCTCGAAGCGATCGAAGCGCGATACGAGACGGCGCGCCCCACAGTTGGCGTGCCAGCTTTGCATTGGAGCGAAAACTAGCAATATCCCTCTTCATGAATCCTCCTTGGGAGTGGCCAAAATCCCGCGGTTGCAATGGCCAATCATCGTTAGGACGACGTGTCTAGTAAGTTCTCCGCCCATGGTCCCTTCACTCAGCGAACTTTGTTCCTTGCACGACCGCTGCCCAAAAGGGTAAAAAGAAATACAGACGGGCCCTGAAAGGCCCCACTATTGGCATATTCTTCTTGGAATATTCCAATAGGCATATGCTATTAAGAATGTGCCGCGGTGTCAAGGAATTTTGTGTCCAAGCCTGTGACTATCAAGGTGGATTTGGAGGGGATCGGATCCCGTATTCGAGCTCTCCGAAGTGACATGCTTCAGGAGGACCTTGCCAGGTACCTAGGGATTAGTCAGGGCCAACTTTCCAAGATAGAACGTGGAAAGTTGGGTCCAACTGTGGAGATACTGGTTCGACTGATCAAGAAATTCGACAAAAGCGCAGATTGGATATTGATGGGCTAAGGCTGAGTTTTCTGATTATCTGTGCTGCTATTTACTGTACCTTCTAAGGATAGCTGAGTTGCATTTCGATGCCCGCCAACTAGAGAAATCGAAAATTACCAAAACGAACTCGTGTAAGTCTCTAAGATTCTTCGCTAGTTGACGTATTTTGGACTTTGTTGGTATCTCAGCCCCCTAGGTTGCTATGGTGAATCGCGTTGTTGGAACCGCCAGAATTGGAGCTACCCGCAAAAAACCCAAGAGCGCAAAACGAACTCGGGCAAATCCATTGGCTTCAGCGACTTGGCTCTAAAGAGTCAGTGGTAACCGGAGCCATTCCTCGTCGAGCGTGTACGCAAAGAAATGGGGGCAGATCTCCTAGCCATTAACAGAGGATTTGGTAGTTGGTAGTCCTCGAAGTGGTTCTCATAGGCGAAGAGTACTTCTGTCCGGAATCTGTACTAATCAAGAGTGTGAGGCACGGAAGCACGGAGCCACCGCGAGCAGGCTTAAATGCGTGTGTTGTTAACTGCAATTGTGTGAGGAATTGACTTGACGTTGCTTTCGAGGCAATGAGGCATGAACGACGGACGCCGACATGGGTGTGATCTACGGAATTATTTCTTCGGCCCTAGCAGAAGCTCCGTCAGCAATTCGTTTTAAGAATTGTTTCTCTTTGCCCTGCAATAGTGTTTGAAGGTCCGTCGCTGCTTGCTTGATTGTCTCATCTTCTGCGTGCAAGGCCAGTTGAAGAAGTTCCTCGCGAAACGCCCTATCGGCAGCATTTCCTTCTAGCTCTTCATATGTGACGACGAGTTCGGTAGGCTGTCCATCGTAGAAGTCACGCCTTTCAACAACCTCCTTGGGCGGCTTTGCTTCCGTGCGCTCGTAGACTTCGCGTATTGCCGCGATGTTCCCATCGGCAGCAAGGCGAATCAGACGCGCGGCGATCACGTCTGCATAGGTCGCCGTCGAGGGCTGACTCAGTTCGCTCACCAACGCAGCGGGAATCGGTGACGCCAGATTCCTTCTCAAAGCCTCCGTGAGCACTTTGGTGGACGGCCGCCCGGAGGGATTCCCGCTTTGCCCCGGCTGGAATCGTGTGCCCCTTCCCGCCTCGACAATATCGGGATTTCCACGAGCAGATCCCGGATGATTCAAATTGTCAATTTCTTTTGCCATAGCCTGTAACCTGCCTGTTCCCAGGCTATTCTCCGGGCCTGGACCGCTGTCAATCCGAGACCAAAGTGCAAGGACAGACTTCTCTCATTAGAATTCCAACTTTGTGGTTTTGCAACCAATCTTTCACTTTCTTCCTGCGGATGAAGGTGCAAATCGGTTGCGAGTATTGGACCGGCGCAGGATTTGCCGATTCACGGGACCGAACGAAAATTTCTGGCTATGACCGTTGCAGCGAATTCGATTGGGGCAGCCATGTTCGTGATGCTGGCAGGCCCGGCCCTCATCGGAGTCACTTCCTGGAAGGGCTCACCACGAACTGGATCCGGGAAACGAGATTGGGGCTGAGGGTCAGCGCTGTGATATACACTGATTTTGTATACGAATTCGTTGCATCGTTAGAAAGAGGGTTTTGAAGACCCACAGGAGAGTCACTGCTCAAACATGCAAATTATTCCCACGGAGATTCCGGATGTTTTGTTACTGGAGCCGCGCGTATTCGAGGATTCGCGTGGGGTTTTTCTTGAGATTTATCAGGAAAGGAAGTTCGCCGCTGCAGGGATAGATGCGCGTTTCGTTCAGGATAATCTTTCGGAATCCCGGAGAGGCGTGCTTCGCGGTTTGCATTTCCAGGTGCAACAGGCGCAAGGAAAACTAATCCACATTTTGCAAGGCGAGATTTTCGACGTGGCGGTCGATCTGCGCAAAGGGTCGCCGTCATTTGGGAAGTGGGTGGGCGTGACGCTATCTTCGACGAAGCACCACGCTCTGTGGATTCCAGCGGGGTTCGCCCACGGGTTCTACGTCTGCTCTGACACAGCCAAGGTGCTCTACAAAGTGACGGATTTCTACGCGCCGGAACACGAGCGCACGTTGCTTTGGAATGATCCCGACGTGGGGATTGCGTGGCCCCTGCAGGGCGAACCGATCCTGTCGGACAAGGATCGTGCGGGTCAGTTACTCCGCGACGTCTAGCTTTCATTCGAGTGGCTGGGTTGTCGCATATTGATGGGCTAACCCAACCCGTCCAAGTAACCTTGTATATAAGGAACACTCTACGCTTTGATCCCTTTTCCAGTGGCCAGAGGAGAAAATCTTGCCACTTAGTGGAAATCCATCAGGGCTTCGGCTCTCGCCAGAACGGCGTTAGATAGCAAGACAAGCTCGTAAGGTACAGATAATAATAGCTATAGTGCAATCTCCGGCGGCCCAAGCCCGTAGTGAATCTGGAAGGCGATTTGCTCCTTCACCGCGTGAAATACCGACTCGGTACGATCAAACTCAAGTGCTGCACACCTTTAAGACCGAGGACGAGAATCCCAAATAGCGGAATGCGGATGCCTATCGAATTGCCGACACAAAGCCGGGCCGGAACGCTGACGGATGTAAGCGTGGTTTGGGGTGAGGCAACGGCCGTCTTGTCGCTGAATCGCATGGTGATGGAGTTAGCGGGAACGCACATCCCAGTTCTCCTTGCCGGGGAGAGTGGAACAGGTAAAGAGGTCTACGCGAGAGCCATTCACCGGCTGGCCGGAGGAGAGGCCTCGAGTTTTCGAAAAGTTTCCTGCATGGGGCTCGATCCAGCACATCTGCAGAGAGAAATTCAGAAGGCGAGAACCTTTGAAAGCGAGTCTGGGAAAACTTGTACTCTGTTTCTGGATGAAATTGACGCGTTGAGCCAAGAGTGTCAGCGTCTTTTTCTGCCGTACTTATCGGAAGCAGAGCCGGGAAATGAATCAGGCTTAGAAGCCCGTTTGGTATCCTCGACCACTTGCGACCTGGAGAGAGAAGTGGAAGCAGGCCGGTTTCGCCGGGAACTGTATTTCCGGCTGAACGGGGCGTGTCTGCGGCTTCCTCCGCTGCGAGAACGCTTGGAAGACCTGCCGGCCTTGATGTTGCATTTTTTGAATCGCCAAGCCGAGGAGTTGAAGAGGAAGTCTCCGGAGTTGAACCGAGAGACGATGGAAGTCCTTCTGTCGTATCATTGGCCCGGGAACATTCGGGAATTGGAAAACGTGGCAAAGAAAATGGTGGCCTTGGGAGAAACAAACTTGGCCATTGCAGACTTGCGCGTAGCCCGAGTCAACCCGCCACAGGGGGCGACGAGTTCGGAGAGACTGTCTTCGCTCAAGGTAGCGGCGAAGGCGGCATCAAGACAAACGGAACGCGAGTTGATTCTCCAGGCGCTCGAGCGAACCAAATGGAATCGGAAGCGCGCTGCGCGGGAGTTGCAAATCAGCTACAAGTCTCTTTTGTACAAACTCAAGCAGATCGAGACCCTGGGCACCAAGCGCGATAAGTGAGGAGTCGATGATGAATGTTCTGTCCAGAGTCGTATTGATGGTGACGTTGAGCGCGATGGTAACCGCAGCGCAGGAACCAACGAAACCGGCGCCCAGCCCGAGCACAGCCACAGCGTCGCAGACTGCTACTGATCCGAGTTACAAAATCGGTCCGCAGGACGTGTTGCGCGTAGACGTCTGGAAAGAGCCGGATATTTCCAGGACCGTTCCCGTCCGCCCCGATGGCAAGATTTCCCTGCCGCTTTTGAATGACGTGCAGGCCGCCGGATTGACGTCCATGGAACTGGCCGGGGCGATCCGCGAGGGGCTAACCAAATACATCACCAGCCCACAAGTGACCGTCACGGTGACGGAAATCAATAGCCGCAGGTTCTACTGCATGGGCGAAGTGTTGAAACAAGGAAGCTATCCGTTGCTGCCGAATATGACCGCGCTGCAGGCGATTTCAAGTTGCGGAGGATTCACGCAGTTCGCGAAATTGAAGGGAATTTACATTTTGCGAAGTGAAAGCGGCCAGCAAAAGAAACATCCGTTTAATTACAAAGACGTCGTGAAAGGCAACCACCCGGAAGAGAACATTCAGTTGCAGCCCGGTGACGTTATTGTGGTGCCTTGAGGTAGGGTTATGAGCTCAGTGACAAAACTTAGCGGTTTAGTGCTGTTGCTGTTAGGGGCTGCCGCATTGGCGGCGGGTGCCCGGGCGCAGGAACCGCAAGATCAGCAAGAGCCACAAGACAACACTCAGGCGCCCACGCAAACCATGCCAAAACCTGCGGCGCGCGGAATTCCCGGCATTGACGATACCACCGACAATGACAACCAAACGACGAATTGGCAACCCGACACCACACCCACAACTGGTATTGAAGCACCGACGCTAGGGCAACCCGAACTTGGCCACAGTTACTGGATTCCCGGCTTCATCTACGGAAGCACGATCGAATCGCAACCAGCGGGGTTAGGGACCGGCAACACCGGTTGGTTTGCCAATAACTATATCGGGGGCGAACTGAGTCTGCTGGAGAATTGGAGCCGATCGCAGCTAGGGCTGAACTATACGGGCGGTGGAGTCATCACAACCCAACAGAACCCGGAAACCGGAGAGAACGGATGGTTTCAACAACTGTCGGTGGCCCAGAACATTAATTTGAATCGTTGGAAAATTCAATGGTTGGATTACTTTTCGTATTTGCCGACGTCGCAGTTCGGTTTTGGAGCCGGAACCGGGTTGGCGTTGGCTGGAGTGAATGGAATGACTGGAACGCTAGGGCCTGGGATTCCCGGCCTCAGCTTATCGCTGACGCCGAACCAGAGCATCTACTCCGCGATCGGCCCTCGCTACAGCAACGCGTTCGGCACGCAGATAACCTATCTGTTTAGCCCGAGAGTCTCGGTTACCGTGGCGGGAGCCTATGAATTGCTAAACTTCACGCAACCGGGGAATATCAGCAGCACGAATCCCATCGGCGTTGTCGGGTTGAATTATGCGTTGAGCCCGACGGATTCCATCGGAGCTTCGTACATGTTCGAAGCATTTCATTTCGACGGGGAGCCACAGGCACTGAGTACCCAAACGATAGCTCTGGTTTACACGAAAAAGATAACGAAAAAAGTGGCGCTGAATTTATCTGCTGGTCCCCAAATCACCTCATATCGAATTCCGATTGCCAACCAAACGAGCAACGTCGGCGTATATGCAGGTGCTACGTTAACTTATGCATTTGAAAGGTCCAGTGTTAACTTTGCGTTTTCTCACGGAGTCGCTTCCGGTAGCGGTGTGCTGAGCGGATCCGATTCCAACGTGGCAACGGTGGCCTATAGCCGCAGGATTGGTCGAGTCTGGACGGGAACACTGAATTTCGGATATTCCCACAATGCCACCCTGGGCGAAGGTGCATCAACGGCGGCAGCATCGACGTACAATGATTTATTTGGGGGAGGATCGATCAGCCGTCCTTTTGGGCGAAACGTGCAATTGTCCGCCGCGTACACGGCGAATCACGAGAACACGTCTGGGACCTGCACGGGCCCAAATTGTAGTCTGGAGTTTACGCAAAATGTTGTGACCGTCACGCTGCAATTCCAGACTAGACCGTTTGTGTTGCCATAACGAATTTTTGTGGTACCGCCCTGACCTGTTTTGGAAGGACTCGCGAAGAATAGAGAGAAAAACGGATAACCCAACCTTATGTATAAAAGCTTTTTCGGGCTGAAAGAAAGCCCGTTTAATGCCAACCCGGACCCCCGCTTTCTGTACCTGACGAATCAGGTTGAGGAGGCGTTGACTGGGCTGATGTATGGGATTCAAACCCGCAAGGGTTTCATCACGCTTACCGGTGAGGTTGGGACGGGAAAAACAACGCTGGTGAATCGGTTGCTGGACTGGCTCCATCATCGGCGAGCGAGAACCGCGTTCCTGTTCAACTCCCGCATGAACACGAACCAGTTGTTCGACTTCATCTTGGCGGAGTTTGATATTCCCTGTGAGTCGCGGTCGAAAAGCCAGCAATTAATGAAGCTGAATCACTGGTTGTTAGACCGTTATCGCGCCGGCGAAACGGTGGTACTGATTCTAGACGAAGCGCAAAACCTGACGTTTCCGGTTCTAGAAGAAGTTCGATTGCTGACCAATCTGGAAACCGCGACCGACAAGCTACTGCAGATTGTGCTGTCGGGCCAGCCTGAACTCGAAGACAAGCTGAAACTTCCAGAGTTGCGGCAATTGCGGCAGCGCATCATGTTGCGCTGCAAGACCACGCCACTCACGAAGGAACAAACCCACGATTATATTTTGAAGCGGCTGAAGATCGCGGGAGCCGGAGACCAACCGATCTTCAGTCCCGAAGCGATGGACGCGGTTCACATTTATTCCTTGGGGATACCCCGCGTCGTGAATCTACTGTGCGAACATTCGCTGGTGAACGCCTACGTGGATCAGCAGAGGCCGATCAAATCAAAAATCGTCGAGGATGTCGCGCGCGAGTTTCAACTCGATGAAGTGGAACCGATCGCGCCACCGGGACGCACGACGACAAGCGACGATGTCTACAACTCCGAGGCGTTCATTCAGAACCTCGGGGAAGCCCTTTCACGTTTCCGCATCAGCCCGGCCCGCAGCACACCGTCGCGCGAAAGAAAGTGAGCTGAGCAAGCACTTTCGTAGCCCTTGGTACAGACTTCAGGCCTTTGCTGTCGTGGATCCCACGCGCTGAGCAGGGTGGCTACGTGACTGTCGCGGGGGTGGGACTCTGAGGACCTTCAGGATTTTGGTTGCGGCGGTTCGGTCTTCCGTCGATAAGGAACGTATACGGGCTCCCAGATGTTGGACTGGAGTTCGCGTTTTAGCGCGTCTTCATCTGAGACTTGGGCTTGGCCATCGCGAAGGGCCTGTTTTCCGACGGCCTCGGCAATGCATCGAGCAAGGCGCCGAGCATCCCCAAGAGGCGGAAGCAGGCTGGCGGTCTTGTCTGTTTGCGTGGGCAGGTGAAGCACCAATTCCTGAGCCGCTGCTTTGATCATGGCATCCGTGACACGTTTTGCCTTCGAAGAAATGATGCCCAAAGCCAATCCAGGAAAAATATAGGAGTTGTTCGTCTGTGCGATGTGCAACTCTTTGCCGCCGACATGCACCGGAGGAAACGCGGTGCCCGTCCCGATCAACGCCCGGCCATCTGTCCATTTCATGAGGTCTTGCGGAGTGGCTTCGCTGCGGGACGTTGGATTCGAAAGCGGAAAAATCACGGGGCGCGCGGAGTGCTTGGCGATTTCCCGCACAGCCGCTTCCGTGAAAGCGCCAGCTTGCCCGGATACGCCGATGAGCACGGTAGGCCGCACGTGGCCAATCACGTCGAGCAAGGAAATTTCCCCGTTCGAGCCGCGCCAGCCTTGTACTTCCGAATCCTTGCGCGCATAAACGCGTTGCTCCGGCCGCAAGTCTTTGCTGCTCTCGGTGATCAGGCCGTATCGGTCAACGCCATAGAAACGATTGCGCGCTTCCTGCTCCGATAGGCCGCGATCCTGCATGAACCGCGCCAGCAGGTTGGTTATGCCAATGCCCGCACTGCCAAAACCAAGCACCACGATTTTCTGCCGCTCTAATGGAACGCCGGTTACGTTAATCGCGGAGATTAGCGTGGCGGTGGTAACCGCTGCGGTTCCCTGAATGTCATCGTTGAAAGTGCACAGCTGATCGCGATAGCGCTCCAAGAAACGCGCCGCGTTGGAACCGGCGAAGTCTTCCCACTGTAAGAGCACGTGCGGCCAGCGCTTCTTCACGTTTTGCACAAACGTGTCCACAAAAGCATCGTATTGCTCGCCGCGAACGCGAGCATGCCGCCAGCCGATGTAGATAGGACTCTTCAGCCGCTCCTCATTATCGGTGCCGACATCGAGCAGAATGGGCAGGCAGTGTTCCGGATGAATGCCGCCCAGCGCGGTGTAGAGGGCCATCTTGCCAATGGGAATGCCCATGCCTCCCGCGCCTTGGTCCCCCAGGCCGAGAATGCGCTCGCCATCGCTGACCACGATGCATTTCACGTCGTCATACCGGGGATGACTCAGGATCCGCCCGATGCGCTGCATGTTCGGATAGCTGAGGAAGAGTCCGCGAGGCTTTCGCCAAATTTCGCTGAAGCGCTGGCAAGCTTCCCCAACGGTGGGCGTATAGACCAAAGGCAAGATGGTCTCGACGTGGCGAACGATCAGCGCGTAGAACAGCGTTTCGTTGGTGTCTTGCAGGTCACGCAGAAAACTGTATTTACTGAAAGGCGTAGGCTGATTGCCCAAGGCCTGCAGACGACGTTCGAGTTGATCGTTCAAAGCTCCGATATGCGGAGGCAGCAATCCGTGGAGAGAAAAAATATCGCGTTCCTGTTCGTTGAACGCTGTGCCTTTATTCCAACGGGGGGAATTGATCAGGTCAAATCCCTCCAGAGACACGATTTGTTCGTCCATTTTCGCTCGCTCCCAATCCGGCGTGACGGCAGAGTCTTCCACCCTAGGCATGCAGTCACGCTTCGTCAAGTGCGCGGCTGGGCCCTCTAGAAATATGCGGTGCGAACTCTGTGTCGGATTGCAGTAAAAGGCAGCGTTATTTTGCTACTTGTCTCGATGCAGCTCGATAATTTCCTTCCCTTTCGCAACTAACACGGTGGTGGCCATGCCAACAAAAAGGCCATGCTCGACTATGCCCGGCATATCGCTGAGTTGCCGCGCCAACGCCGGAACGTCGGGAATGGAGGAGAAATGGCAATCGAGGATGTGGTGGCCTTCGTCGGTGAGAAAGGGAGTGTTATCGGCATTCAGGCGAAGTTTCACCGATGCGCCCAAGGCTTCTACTTTGCGCCGGACCAGCTGTTGCGCGAATGTGATGACTTCCAAAGGTACGGGAAACTTTCCCAGCCTCGGGACTTGTTTGCTGGAGTCGACAATGATCACCAGACGCTTCGAGGCGGAGGCCACAATTTTCTCGTGAAGCAGAGCACCGCCTCCGCCTTTGATGAGCGACAGGTGCGGGTCTACCTCGTCAGCGCCATCAATGGTTATGTCTATTTCCGGGGTCCGGTCCAGGGAAGTAAGTGGGATTCCAAGGCTGGTGGCCAGTTCCTTGGTCTGGTTCGACGTGGGGATTCCGATGATTTTCAGACCAGCGTGCACACGTTCACCAAGGAATCGGAGAGCATAGGTCGCGGTGGAACCGGTACCAAGTCCCACCGTCTCCCCGTCGCGGACGAACTGCACGCTGGCCCGCGCAACGGATTGTTTTTCGTCGTCCTGGGCCATGTTGGTTAGCGGTCGTATTTTACGCGATGGAACGGCGGCGTTACAGCCCTTGCACGATTTCCGACAAGAACCAGGTGCGGCGCTCGGTTTGATCGATCCAGACCTCAATCAAGCTGGTGGTCGCCACATCATTGTATTTGTCGCAGACTTCGTGGGCCGCCCGGAAGTAGCGTGTCAGCGCCTGATTGTCCGCGGTCAATTCCGAAAGCATGTCCTTCGGAGAGACGTGTTCCTCGTTGTTGTCTTGGAGGCGCTGATGCTTCGAAATGTCACCGATGGACCGCAATGTGGTTGCGCCAATCTTTCGTGCACGCTCGGCGATGTCGTCGGTCATTGCAAAAATCTGATCGGAGTGTTCGTCGAGCAACAAATGGTAATCGCGAAAATGCTGGCCGGTCATGTGCCAGTGAAAGTTCTTGGTTTTCAGGTAAAGCGCGAAAGTGTCGGCTAACAATTGACGCAGCTCCGCGGATATCTCCGTGACACCCTCACGACTTAGGTCGGTTGGTATTTCTGACACTGCATGGTGCTTTTCCTTAGCTTGGGTTGCCGCTTCCTTTGGCATTGCTCCGTTCTCCTTATGTTGGGTCGGGATTCCATCTCGGGCCATTGTTCCCGAGACCCACCCTACTTAGATTCCCCAGAAAGACGATAGGGTTAACAAGTTCGGCAGATTCGTAGCGGGACGATTGGCGTCAAGGGTGGGCCAGACGTTTGGCCCCCCGGCTTCTCCGGCGTTGCGAATAGCGGCCGGTTGGTCTATTCTGTCTGCCCGGCGTGAGCGGGGCGGTTCTTCACAACCTGTGCCGCGTTGGCTGGAACGCGGGAAGAGGCCCGTCGAACCCATCGTTGAAAAGTCGAACTGACAACTACTGCACAATGGAAGTGCGGCGATTGGCGGCACAGAGGTCAGTGTGTGTGCCTCAAAGGGCCTCTTTCGGTGAGCAAAACACATCGTGTTGTGCGAGTGAGAACAGTGAACACGTTTAGGAAAAGGATGAATCGCCAGAACCATAGTTTCGGCCCGCTGAGTGGCTATGCACACCAAGCGCTGCTAATTCTTGCGATTAGCTGCTTGTCCGCTGCTCTTTGGCCTTCTATCGGTCATGCGCAGCAGGGGCCCAATTCCACGACCCCGGTGGTCGTCCAGCCGGGTGCCCCAGGTCAGCCCAGCAAAACGTTGCCGCCAACCACCAGGGCGACCCTGCCGCCGTTATCCCCAGCAGATGTGGAGTTCATGCAGGGGATGATCATGCATCACCAGCAGGCCGTAGAGATGACCGCGCTCATGCCTTCGCATACCAACAACAAAGAACTGCAAGCACTCGGTGCGCGGATCGGCCGCTCGCAAACAGACGAAATCCAGTTCATGAAACGCTGGCTAGCGGAGCGCGGACAGCCGATTGAAATGTCCATGGCGGATATGCAGGGGATGGACATGTCGCACCAGATGCTCATGCCAGGCATGCTGACCCCGGAACAGATGGAAGCGCTGCGCAAGGCCAAAGGGGCGGAGTTTGATCGACTGTTTCTCGTTGGGATGATCCAACACCACGGTGGCGCTTTAATCATGGTGAAGGATTTATTCGCCAAGCCCGGTGCGGGGCAGGACGCCGAGATATTTGACTTCGCAACGGATGTGGATACGGGACAACGGGCGGAGATCAGGATCATGCAGGGCATGCTGAAGCAAGAAGCGTCTGAGGAGACACGATGAACCGAGTGCTGCGTTTAGCTTTTTGGGTGACAGGGGCGGCGATGCTCTTGTGTTGCGGCGCATTGCGCACAACCGCACAGGGACAAACCGAAAAGCAGGCGGCTCCTCCAGCGTCCGCGGCGCCGGCCGCGCCTGCGGGTCCGGCGGCCTCCGGAAGCAGCACAACCTCCGCAGCACCCGCGAAGGATGATAAGCAAGACGAAGAAGAGAGAGAAAATCCTTTTATTCCGCAACCCGCTCCGCCGCTGCCACCAGGAATGACGGGCTCGGATCCGAGTGATCCGCGGGCGAAGTTGACCCCAGGTCTGTATGACGCAGGTGAAGCTGCCATGGGCATGAAACACCTGCTGCTGCTGAAGAAACTAGACGCGTTTGAGCTGGGATCCGATAATCCCGACGATCCCAAAGTCCAGAAAACCATCAGCCAGCTGGGCATCAACAGTTCGAAAATCCCGAAGCCCATCCAGTTGGTGATTGCGCAGTTGGCCTTCGCCAACTCGGATTTGGCGTTCCAGGGTAACCATCTGTTCCAGGGTAATTTTTATGGCGTCAGCATTTACGACATTACGAATCCAGCCAACACCAAGCCGCTGACATCACTGGTCTGCCCGGGTGGGCAAGGCGACGTCTCGGTGTACAAGAACCTGTTGTTCATGTCGGTGGAAATGCCGAATGGACGGCTGGACTGCGGAACGCAGGGCTTTCCGCCCGAACCACCGCCGGCGCCGGGACACGAGAAAGAACATCGTCTGCCGGTAGCGCAAAAAGAGCGTTTTCGCGGGGTGAGAATTTTCGATATTTCAGATATTCAGAATCCCAAGCAAGTTGCGGCCGTGCAGACCTGCCGAGGATCCCACACTCATACGTTGGTGCTGGACCCGAACGACAAAGACAATGTGTATATCTACGTTTCAGGAACCTCATTCGTGCGCCAGCAGGAAGAATTGGCGGGGTGCTCGGGTGAAAAGCCGGACAAGGACCCGAACACCGCGTTGTTTCGGATTGACGTGATCAAAGTGCCGGTGGCAGCGCCGCAAGAGGCCAAGATTGTCTCCAGCCCGCGTGTCTTCATGGATGCAAGAACCGGCGCGCTCAATGGACTCAATAATGGTGGCAGTCACGGCAAGGGCAACGAAAAGCCGGAGGACACCGATCAGTGCCACGACATTACGGTGTATTCAGCGATTGGTTTGGCAGCGGGTGCCTGCTCCGGAAACGGGATTCTGCTGGATGTGAAGGACCCGGTGCATCCAAAGCGCGTGGATGCGGTGAACGACCCGAATTATTCCTACTGGCACTCCGCGTCCTTTTCAAATGACGGCAGCAAAGTGGTCTTCACTGACGAGTGGGGCGGGGGACTGGGACCACGGTGCCGTCCGAACGATCCGAACAAGTGGGGCGCGGACGCGATCTTCCGGTTGAAAGACGATAAGTTGAACTTCGCGAACTATTACAAAATGCCGGCGGCGCAGAGCGACACGGAAAATTGCGTTGCCCATAATGGCTCGCTCATTCCGGTGCCGGGCCGCGACATTGAAGTGCAGGCGTGGTATCAGGGCGGGGTTTCCGTGATGGACTTTACCGACCCGGCGCGCCCATTCGAGATTGCCTACTTCGATCGCGGGCCTATTGATGCAAAGATGCTGGTGCTGGGTGGCGATTGGTCGGCGTATTGGTACAACGGCTACATCTACGGCTCCGAGATTGCTCGTGGCCTGGATGTGTTTGAGCTAACCCCGACGCAATATTTGACACAGAACGAAATCGACGCGGCTAAGTCGGTGCGCGTCGCCGAACTGAACGTGCAGAACCAGCAGAGGTTCGTGTGGCCTGCCCAATTGGTGGTGGCCAAGGCCTATCTCGACCAGCTTGAGCGCTCGCAGGCGCTGCCCGCAAAGAAAATTGCCGATCTCCGCAAGGCTATCGCAAACGCCGAGAATTCGCACATGAACAAAGGTAAAGTCGGCAAACTGAAGAAAATGGCTCCGTCCGTTGAGAAAAGCGCCGCGACCGCAAAAACACCCGTCGACGCAACGCGGATGCATGCTCTAGCGGAAATTCTAAAGAATCCATCCGCATAACCGCCAGCCCCACAACGCAAACGCGTAGTTCGGTCGAAGCACTTCTCTAGCGGGCCAGCGCAAACCCTGCAAGCTGCGATCGATCTGAAGTCCTCGCCTAGTAGACGAGCCCACTCCCATGCAGTACTAGCAGTTCGCACCGTCGTGAAACTACTGACCTTGCAGCTGCCGAAGTGCTGATGGGGGTGAGCCGTGCAATCTGTTCCAATGTACTTTTCGTGCCTGCTCCGAGGGCCCTCTTTGCAGCAGCGGCCTTGCTTCGCTGCCCCTGTCTGGGCTAATTGCCCGGCTAACTCGAGACACCGTGACCCGAGTCACTGCAAAGTATTGCAATACGGTTACAAGCTGATTCCTAACCACTCTGCAGTGACGCTGTCTTGTTTCGCCTTGCAGCAGCGGAATTTCTTTCAGTCATTTTGTCAGTCGCTTTAAGAGGTGCCACATGAGAGAGTCCCCTTCCCCGCTCCTCGCAAGCGTGGCTTTCCTTCGTTGTCTGATCTTTTGCTTCCTTGCGATGTTTCTAGCAGTACCTGCCTTCGCGCAGGAGGACGTTAATCGTTACACGCTGTACACGGGTTTTGACTACATGATAAGCCCCGCTCGCAATCTGACGGAGCGCGGCTTCGATGCAGATTTCGGAGTTACCATTAAACCTTGGTTGGCCCTGGGCGGCGACTTCGGTGCAATCGGCAATTCCATTATCAGTGGTGCGGGCACGATCAATGGCAGTGAGACCGTATATGCTCCTACGCTCGCTGCCGTCGGTATTCCCCCGAGTTCCATTCACGTGCCCTTTCGATCCACCACTTATACATTTGCCGTGGGTCCGCAATTTTATTGGCGCAGGTTCCGCCGGATCACCTTCCTTGGCCGCCCGGGTTTCGGGGGCGTCCACGAAGCGGCGGACCTCTCCTTGCCGCCGCAACTGGGCCCGCTCTTTACCGAGTTAGGGATTCCCGTCCCCAAATCGCATCAGAGCGATACGACTTGGTTTATCGGCCTCGGCGGTGGCTTTGATATCAACATCAATCGGCACATCGGCCTGCGCTTCACTGCGGATTGGATCAACACGCACCTGTTCTCTAACCTTTTGACCGACCGGCAGAATTATGCCCGGTTCACCGTTGGCCCCACCTGGCGTTGGGGCTCTCTATAACTCGCCCCGCTCAGGGGCTGGACAAACAGTCCGCACGGCTGGAAACCGTCTCCAGCCGGTTGTCTGGGTAACAAGGCAGGAGCCCTTCACCAGCCATGAAACCCGAAACGCTCAACGACATCTTCGCTGGCATCGTCGAACGCGGTTCCGCTCGCGTCATGATGGTCCGCCAACAGGGTGCTTGGGTTGATCTCACCGCCAATGAACTTCGTGTGCTGGTGGTCAGTATGGCCCGGGCTCTCCGAGATTGGGGCGTGCGGAAAGGCGATCGCGTGGCGATTCTCAGCGAAAACCGTGCGGAGTGGGCCATTACCGACTTTGCCGTTCTCCAATTGGGAGCTGTGGTGGTCCCGATTTACCCCACGCTGGCCCCGAACCAAGTCGGCTACATCCTCTCCGATTCCGGCGCCTGCGTGGTCGTGGTTTCCACCAAGCCGCAACTCGAAAAGGTCCTTTCTATTCAGACTCAAACGGTCGTCAAGCACATCGCGGTGATGGACCAAGTCGAAACCAATCAAGCCATAAACATGCAGAGTTTGTGCGAGGAACACCAGGCTCAGACCGATGCGGACCTGCAAGCCGGGGCCAGCAGCCTCACCCCAGACGACCTGGCTTCGATCATTTACACTTCCGGAACCACCGGCGTACCGAAAGGCGTCAAGCTCACCCACGGGAACCTTACCTCCAACATGCGTTACTCCCTCGACGGCTTCGACGTGGGTCCGCAACACATCAGTATCTCGTTCCTTCCGTTATCGCATGTCACTGCTCGCCACGCGGACCTCACTTTGCTCTACCACGGCGTGACCCTCGCTTATTGCCCTTTCATCGAAGACCTGCCCAAGACCCTCCTTGAAGTACGGCCTCACATCCTGATAGGGGTGCCCCGCGTTTACGAAAAGATTTATGTGCAGATTCAACAGAATGCCAAGGTTTTGCCCAAACAAGCGGTCTATCGCTGGGCCTTGGCAGTAGGACGCTCGCACCTTCCGCAGATCCTTTCAGGTGAAACTCCCACTTCGCCCACCTGGACCCTCGCGAACAAGTTGCTCTATTCCAAAGTCCGCGAACGCTTGGGCGGGCGCGTAGAGTTCTTTGTATCCGGTGGCGCTCCACTGGGGACTGAACTGGCGCAGTGGTTCGCCATGATCGGTATCCGTATCCACGAAGGCTATGGTCTTACGGAGACCTCTCCCGTCATCGCTTTGAACTCTCCCTGCGCGCACAGGCTTGGCACCGTGGGCCGCCCGCTGCCCAATGTGGAAGTGCGCATCGCCGCCGACTCCGAAATCCTCGTCCGGGGCCCGTCGATCTTCCGCGGATACTGGAACAAATCCGAAGAAACAGCCGACGCGTTTGTGGATGGCTGGTTCAAAACCGGCGATATTGGCCATTTGGATCAGGACGGCTTTCTGGTGGTCACCGATCGTAAGAAGGATCTCCTCAAAACCTCCGGTGGCAAGTTCGTGGCCCCCCAACCCATCGAGAACTCTTTAAAGCTCAACGCCTTAGTCGGCGAGGCAATCGTCTTGGGAGACCGCCGGCGCTATCCCGCCGTCATCATTTCGCCGCGATTTGCACTGCTGGAAGACTGGGCTCACGCCAATCACATCGCCTGTTCGTCTCGCGAGACCCTGGTCGCGAATCCCAAAGTCAAAGCTCTCTATGAAGATATTGTGAGCCAGATCAACCGTAACCTCGGCCGTCACGAAATGCTGAAGAAGATCCTCCTGGTGTCTCAGGAGTTCACCACCGCGGATGGCACACTCACCCCCACGATGAAAATTCGACGCAAAGTAATCGAGGAACGCTACTGGCGGCAGATTGCCGAACTTTACGAAGAAAGGGCGCGACCCAATGTGTGAGCGCTTTTCTTGGCCGGCGGTCACTACGAGCGGTGATTGGCGTCACCGTTCCGCGCTGTTCCATTGCGGTACCTACCTTCTTAGGGCCCTGGGACTCGATTCGCTGTGACTACTCCGGCCCCAACCCGCACTATGTCCGCGGTGGACGCGGCCTTCCTCTACATTGAGCGAAAAGAGATTCCCCTGCATATTGCCAGTGTCTGCATTTTTGATGGCCCCATCTCGTATCCGCAATTTGTCGCCTATGTAAACTCCAAACTGCACCTTATTCCGCGCTATCGCCAAATTCCTCGCTTCTCCTCCTGGGGCCTGGACTTTCCCATCTGGCAGGGCGACCCGCATTTCGACATACATCGCCACATCTTCCCCGTGACTCTGCGCGCCCCCGGAGGAGAAGCCGAACTGCAAGCTTTGGCGAGCAAGATCCTCGGCCAACTCCTTGACCGAAGCAAACCATTGTGGGATGTCCATGTAATTGACGGTCTGAAGGACGGCCGTGGAGCGCTGATCTTCCGCGTGCATCACGCGCTCGCTGATGGAGTTGCCGGTATTGAGTTGATGAAACTGCTCCTGGAACCCACTCCCGATGTTCCTAATTCGTACCCCAAGCCCCGGTATCGCCGGGCACGTCCAAAGAATACGGAGTACACGATTGGCGACAGCATCTCGAGCGCCATCAACAGCACCTTGGGCAGTCTCCTGGAATTCGAAGGCGGAATGCTTGGGTTTGCACAAAACCTGTTTGCGCACAACAAAGAGATTCCCCTGAAAGATCTTCTGGGCCTGTTGCCCGAATTTACGGCTTCCATCGAACGGCTCCCTTTCAACAAGCCTTGCACCGGAGCGCGCCAATTTTGCTGGACTGAGTTCGATCTGGCCGACGTGCAAGTCATTCGTGAAAGTGCCGGCGGCACAGTAAACGATGTAATCCTCGCGGTTCTGACACGTGCCCTTGCTCGCTACGTAAAACTGCACGGACAATCGGTGGTCGATCGGTTTGTGCGCATCATCTGCCCTGTGAATCTGCGGCAATCCGACCAGGCGAATGGTCTGGGTAACCAGATCTCGTTCTTACCCGTAGCCCTTCCCATGGACGCGCACGGGCCTGTTCGCATGCTGAAGGCGGTGACTGCGCGCACGGAAACCCTAAAACGTTGCGGCGCACTCGGTTTCGTGGGAGTAGCCGCCAAGTGGCTCGCGGCTGCACCTCCTCCACTACAAGCGCTGTTCTGGCGCAGCATTCCAGAAATTATCTTGCCGGTGTCCGTGCTGAATATGATCTGCACCAATGTAATCGGACCGGCCACGCCCCTCTATGCCGTCGGACGAAAAATGCTGGCCGCCTATCCCCAGGTTCCCACGGGCTACGATCTCGGAGTAGGCTGCGCGGTACACAGCTACAACGGCAAACTCTTCTTTGGATTGATCGCCGATACCCATGCGGCGCCCGACGTCGAGCGTCTCCGCGATTTTCTGAGTCTGTCTTTCGAGGAGCTTCGCCAGTCGGTCGTCCGCAAGAAGACTCGTAAGGCGAAGTCCAGGCACGTACGCAAGGGATCACCGCAACCGCCGGCCGAGCCTGTGCAGGCCGCTGCTGTCGTCGCCCCAACCGTGGAACCGCGTCCCGATTCGCCTCCCGCTCCAGAGGCAACGCATACGGAAGCCGCGTAAAACTTGGCACAGGCAGGGACGGCCCTATGAATATTCCGACCCCATTGCTTCAACGGCTCTATACCGTCGGAAGCCTGAAGAATACGGGTACGGGAGCGCAATTTGCTCTCAAGAATCGCCTAAGCGATGCGGAAGTCACCGCGCTTCGCGGAGTCGCCATCGACGGAGGCTCGGTCGCACTCGACCATGTTCGCCTGGGCCTGTCCGACCAGCGCGTGCTCACGCCCGCACAGGTCGATGCGGCTCATCCGCTGCCTTTTCCGCTTCGCTCGACGGTAACCGTTCACGCCGCGGTTCCCGGCCTGCGCTCTGGCCGTCATAAAATCGAGGTCCTTTTTGAAGCGCGCCCCTTCGGACAGCTCCACCTGAAAGTGGAAGACGCCATCATCGACCAAATTCCCGAAGTTGTACGCGTGCCTCGCGATGAACAGGACGATTACAGTCCCGACATCATCGAAAAGCGTCGCGCCTTCATTCAGCAGCGCACCGGCGTCAAGCTGCATCACCTCTTCCAACACTCCTTCGATCCACACCTTGCTAAGGGCAACTGCGAAAATTTTGTCGGTGTGGCTCAGGTGCCCGTCGGATTTGCGGGCCCTCTGCTTATTCACGGCGAATTTGCGGATGGTGAATTCCTGATTCCGATGGCCATCGCGGAGGGCACGGTAATCGCGTCCTACAACCGTGGGATGAAGGTGCTCAACCTGTGCGGTGGAGTGCACGCCACGGTTGTGGCCGACGCCATGCAGCGCGCTCCCGTATTCGTATTTCGCAATGCTCGCGCGGGGCGCGATTTCGTGGACTGGTTGCAGGCCAATCTTTCGCCCATTCGTGCCGCTGCCGAAGCCACTTCCAAATACGCGAAACTGCAGTATATCGACCCTTACCTCGCCAATGATTTTGTCTATCTGCGTTTCAACTTCTCCACCGGCGATGCCGCCGGACAAAATATGGTGGGTCGCGCGACTCTTGCCGCCTGCGATTGGATCCTCAAGCATCGCCCCGACATTGAGGCCTCCTATCTTGAGTCCAACTTCGCCACCGACAAAAAAGCCTCGCACATAAACATCATGCGAACGCGAGGCAAACGCGTCACGGCGGAGGCCATCATCACGTGCGACGTGCTGCAGGAATTTCTGCGCGTCCAACCCGAAAAGCTCGCCCATCACTACGGCGTAGCCAACATCGGCGCCTTCCTCTCCGGTTCCACGAGCAATGCCTTGCAGTCTGCGAATGGCATCACCGCCATGTTCATCGCTACTGGACAGGATGTCGCGAACGTGGCGGAATCTTCCGCCGGTATTCTTTATGCGGAACTGACTCCCACGCGGGATTTTCGGATTTCTCTCACCATCCCTTCGCTCATCGTCGCTACGCACGGCGGCGGCACGGGCTTGGCTACACAGCGCGAGTGCCTGGAAATTCTTGGCTGCGCTGGCCCTGGCAAAGTGAATCGTTTGGCAGAAATAGTGGCAGCAGTGGCGCTTGCCGGCGAAATCTCTTTGGGCGCCGCCATCTCTTCAGTAGATTGGGTTTCCAGCCACGAGCGGCTTGGGCGCAACCGTTAACAATTTCGCCGTTAAGAGAAAATGCCTGCGTCTCCTCTCGCCGTGTCCAGGTCTTGGTTTTATTCATTTCTCTGCGAGCCGGCGCGCCACGATGCTGTAAACCAATGGACTGAACACCATTCCGATGTGGGTGGCCGAGACCTCCACATCCACGTCCGGGTCGCCGGTCTGACACACGCGCCAATCCAGGATTCCATCCTTCTTTGTGTAAATCGCGGTCTGCCGCACCGATTTTGGGAAGTCGCCTCGCAGCGATTCAAAGAATTCGCAGGTACATCGCGCGGTGTAGCAGGTGGGCATCACTCCCCGACCGTGTTTCTCCAGGATCTGCTTGCGCACCATGTCCGCGGCGTTCATCACCGAAGTGCGAGCCGCTATGCCCCGGATCGGTGCGGCGAGTGTAATCACCGACGCCACACGCTGCGGCATCTGGATCGCCGCCGCGCGAGCCAGCGATCCCCCCAAGCTATGGCCGATCAGATGAATTTTGCCGCTGGTCGCGGCGCACGCCTTTCCCATCGCATCGCTCAAGTTGCGTCGAATTAACAAGTTTGGGCAATCGGCGTTGAGTGGGATTCCCGAATAGAAGGCCTGATAGCCGATTCGCCGCAGCCAGATCGCGAACTGCGTCAGATACAGATCCGTTCCCAGGAAGCCTGGCACCAACACCACCGCCGATCCGTCTCCGTGGGGGATGCCGTATCCCCAATAAATCGGCGATACCTGCAAGAATGCCAACTCGATGGGAGCCAGCCATTCTTGCCAGACCGGAAATTGCGAAGCTTCCTGCTGCTTCAAGAAAGTGCGTCGTCGAGAGGATTTCATCTGCGTATCAGTCTACGCAACCTGTTCTGCTGCGCAAGTGGCCTCACGCACCGCGGTATCGACGAAATCAACAATCCGCCCGCAGCCGGCCCTCGCCCCGACCCCAAGGACCGGCTGCTCTGCTCAATAAACACTCCGTCATCTAGGCGCTAGACTGCCACTTTCTCAACTTTCCGCGGCTCGCCCGACGCCTTTCTCGCTTTTCGCGTGGCTCGAGGCCGTCGCGCCGGTTTCCGGCCTTCCTCGCTGCCGCTCATTGGCTTCATCGCCAAATCCAACAGCGATTTCTCGGCCGAGACAATGTTCTTCATGCTTTTTTCCGTCAGTTCACTCAGCGACGCGCGAACCTCTCTCCGCGCGGCCTCCTTGCGGCCGTTCTTTTTGCTGTCTTCCAATTGCTCGATGGCCAGCTCGAGCAGCTTTTTCTGCGTCTCAATGCACTTCTCTGCCCCTTCGCGGGCCACCTTCGTCAAAACCTCCATGCGGTCGCGTGGCGGCTTGTGCGCGCGCCTGTCGCCTTTCGTGGCTGCGGCCACTTCTTGGGAAGCCAAATCCAAAAACTTCTTCTCGCTGTGCACGAATCCTTCGACACCGCGCCGTGCCAACTCCGCTACCCGTGCCGCCGGCATCACTTTCCCGCCCTCCCGGTAGGACTCCGCCGCCGCATGAGCTTGCTGGGCCGCCGCATCCAGCAGATTTTTCTGCATCTCGATGAACGTGCCCACTCTGTGCCGAGCTACGTCGGCCAGCGCTCCGGCCGCGATCGGCAGGCGCATGCCCTCCTTCACTCCCTCGAGGGCCAGCGCGGTCTCGTCGCCTGCGAAATCCAGCAGAATCTTTCCTGCTTCGGTCAGGTTCTTGACGCCCTTTTCTGCAACCCCGGCCATCGACGCACCGAGCATCGTTCCTGGCTTGCTGAACCCTTCCCGCATCATTCCGATCAGCAATGCATTCTCTTGCGCCGCAAGATCCATCAGAATTTTCTGTGCGGCTACGAAACTCTGCACGCCTTGACGAGCCCAGCCCGCCAGCAATCCACCGGGCGAGGCCTCCGTCGACATCCTTCTCTCTCTCGCCTTCATAGTGACTTCTCCTCTCCGTGTTCGGTATACTGCACTGCAGTATCCTTCTCGACTGTACGGCTGGGGTACGTCCGTGTCAAGCTCTTTATCAGGCCGTCGGTTGCGCCGCATGGCTCCTCGGAGAACCCATGAAGAATCCTGAAGTCCTGATCCGCAAATACAGTGACCGCCGCCTCTACGACACGGGCGCCAGCCGCTATGTGAAGCTCGAAGATATCGCCAGCATGGTCCGGGATGGCATCGATGTGCGCGTCGTTGATGGCCGCAGCGGCAAAGACCTCACCAATTTGGTCTTCACGCAAATTATTGTGGAGAATGCCCGCGAACGCGAGATTGCCCTGCCTCTTCAACTGCTCACCCAACTCGTACGGGCCTCTGACAAAGCCACGCACGATTTCCTGACTTGGTACCTCAACAATACCCTCGATCTTTACAACAAAGCTCAGGAGACCGTGCAAACTCGCTTATCTAGCGCGAAAACTGTGGTCAGCAGCCCGCTCGAGTTTGTACGCAATCTTCTGGTCGGCCACTCCCTCCGTTCACAAACACCCTCAAGCGCCTCCGAAGAAATCGAGGAATTGCGGCGACAGGTCCGACAGCTACAGTCTCGTCTACGCCAGCGCGGAAAACGCCCGCGCTCCTCAGCAAAACGACGCAGAACATCCAAATAAATCACGCGCAACTTGCCCGTCACGCCGCATCCGCATGAGCGCCCAATCCTGCCCAATTCTGCAATGGGCGCGTTACCGACCGGACACACACTCGTGAAGCAAACGTCAAAGCGCTCCATTCAAGAGCAACCCAGTCCCGCGCTGACAACAACGTCAACAGGCACCCCACGGTGTCCTTCCAATTCGCCAGCGCTTGATTTGCCATCAGAGAGTCCAGGCCAGCTTTGGTCCTCGCCACATCCGCTACCACTCCCTCCAAGGTGAAAGACGCTTTTCGGAACATCAGCAATGCCGCCGGAAATCGAATCCCTTCTAGCGCAATTGCGTCCAGCAGACGCATCGCGTCCATCGGTCCCGGCAATCCCGTCAACGGCAGCGCGTCAAGCAATGACTCTATGTGCCTGCGAATCGTGCGCATCTCGTTGTGAGCATCACGGTTCAATTGGCACAAATCCTGAATCGCCTTTTCCATTCCAATTGCGTCTCGCAACACCAGCATCAACACCAACAGCACTACGTTTCTTCGCTGCTTCCGGGTTAGTCGTTCCGTTAAGGCCCAATCGAGGATCACCAGCTCGTTTCGTCGGCGGTCATAGAGGAGGTTTCCCGCATGGGGGTCCGCGTGGAAAATCGCATCGTTGGCCTTCGAAAATGCCGGGATGGCTAGCAGCGCCCTCGCCAGTCGATCCGCGACACTCCGTCGAAGCTTCGCGGGCACCACACGAGCGTCCGCAACTTTCTTCCCCCTCTCAAAAGTCAGCGCCGTAATCGTTACGGTCGAAAGCAACGGGATGACTTGCGGAATCCGCACGCCTTGCAAATGGCGGTATTCGCCGAGCGCGTTAGCCAAGGTCGCTTGCTCGCGCGGAAAATCCACCTCCCGTTCTAGCAGTAAGCGAATTTCTGTGAGCGTGTCCGCCAGCCGGCCTAGGTGCGAACTGTCCTTCCGGTGTTTACGCGCGAGGTGCCGCGCCAGTTGCCCCAGAATCTTCATGTCCTCCGCATAACATCCGGGGATATGCGGTTTCAGCACTTTGAACACACCGCGTTCGCGTCGCCCCGTCGCCGGGTTCTGCCAGGTGAATGCCACGACTGCACTCACGCTGGCTTCTGAAAGAATCTTCGGTTCCAGCCGAATTGCGTACGCTTCGATTTGCGGCTGCAACTCGCGCTCGACGATTGATCGAATCTCTTCCATGGACACATCCGCGATTCCGTTTTCCAGCTGAATCAGCGCGTGTCGCAACCGCGGATCCAGGTGACGGTTGCGCGCCAACACCTGCCCGATTTTCTGTAGCCCCGGGACCTTCTCAATGAACCGCAACAGCCGAACTTCCGCCGGTACTTCCGCCCCCAGTTCCATTTGCTGAATAATCTTGGGAGCTAGCCGCGAAGGTGCCAGCTTCCACACCACAAACAAGATCGACTCGCGGACCAGGGGCCGCCAGTCGCGATGCACCTCAGGTACCAATAATTCCACGGGCACCATGCGCGCCGCCCATTTTCCCAATTCTTTGCGCCAGAACTTTCCATCGGTGCCTTCCAGTGCAGTTTGCACCGCTCTAATTTTTTCTTTGCTGGCCGCTGGTCCTGCTAAAAATGGGATCAGCGTGTCTTTCAATGGAACGCCGCTGGTGGTGCTCGCGTTTTCCATTCCGCCCTCGCCGGCGTGGTCCGCCTATCTACTGCGCTGCAGGATCGTTCGCTCGCTTTACTCTGCGCTTCGGTCGCGCCGTGGTCAAGCACTCTAATCACCTGCAAACGGCCCCAACTTAATTCAAAACCTTGGAACGACTAGTCGCCTTTGTTTTCTTCAGCTACCGCTTCTGCCTTCTTGATGGCTTTTTCATGCAGTTCCCAGGAATGGATGGCCTTCTTACAGCCTTCTCTTGCCAAATCCAGGTTCATTTGCCTTTCCGCTTTATCAAAGAGCTCTTCGGCAGCTTGCCGCGCTCGTTCCGCAGCGATATCTGCCTCGTGCACCTCTCCAATCATTTGATCGGGCTCTAGGCCCTCCGCCTCCACGGCGTGCTGGGCCTTCGATCTGGCTGCAAGTTGTTTGTAGCTAACCTTCGCCTCCGCGCTCCACTTGGCCTTGACTCCGCGGTTTAATCGGTCCAGCGCCTCATTGGCTCGATCAGCCGTCTGCCGCACTCGCGTTTTCTCGAACAACCACTTGAAGGAGGACCACTCCATCGCTTCCGTCATTAAGTCTTTGGCCTCACGCACTTCTTCGAGCTTTCGCATGTCTTTCTTCCTGTGTTTTATTTGACCCGACCACCAAGAGGAGCGATTGCGTCTTCATCCAGTTGCAACTTCTTTCTACCCTTTAGCCCTCAGTTCTGCCGTGACGAGGCTCACGCCTGCCCGCCTTGACACCCTCGTCCCACAGGCGTACATCGTGAGACATAGCCCGCCTTAAGAGTCCGACGGAGGTCGCCATGCCCCGCTACGAATTTTATTGCGAAGATTGCAAGAAGCCCTTCGAACTCATTTTGAGTCTGGTGGAATATGAAAAGGGCAAGGTCAAGTGCCCCAAGTGTGGCCGCGAGCATGTCCACCAGGAAGCCGCCGCATTCTTTGCGGTCACGTCGAAAAAAAGCTGAAGGCGCCGCGCACGCTTCAAGAGTGTACGGCGCGAAGAAAATCCGCCATCAACCCGTACGCGGTCGCGTCCAGACCCGGGTTGTGTTCCACCAGCGACAACCCAAACGCGTCCAAATCAAATCGAATCGCCGAACTCGTTCCCTCCAAAGCCGCCAGAGGATCCGATAACAACAACAATTCCGGAGCTACGCGACAATCCACCCCGTCCCCCCGGCGCTCCACGCGACAAACCAGCTTGTACCGCATCCCTGCCCCGCGCACCGACCGAATCTTTTCTTCCGTCAATTGTCGTATCCCCGTGCGCTGCACCTGATTGATATGCGTCGGTATGCCCATCAGCACGGTCGCCATCGCCGCCACTTTCACCGCGGAGTCCCAGCCATCCAGATCCTGGGTCGGATCCGTTTCCGCAATTCCCATCGCTTGCGCCCGCTTCACCGCTTCGTCGAAAGACTTTCCGCGTTCCACTTCCGTCAATACCACGTTACTCGTGGAATTCAGCACGCCAGAAAAGCCGCGCAACTCCGCCGCAGGAAGTCCTTTCGAAAATAAAGAAAAAATCGGAATCCCGTCCATCACCGTCGATTCGTACAAAAACTGCCGCTTCTTTTCCTTGGCCATCTCCGTTAATTCGCCATAGCCATGCACCAATGGACCTTTGTTCGCAGTGATGGCATGCGCACCCGCTTCCAGCGCGGCCATAAGGTGGTCGATCGCCGGCTGCCCGGTCGGCGCGTTCAAGGAAGTCATCTCGAACAGCACATCCGTTTTTCCGTTTTCCAGCCATTCGCGTACATTCCGCAACGCCGACGCGTGATTCGGAAAATGACCCGCCAGCGCGGCCAGCGGGTTCATGCCGTCTGGATCGGAAATCCAGCCAATCCGCCGTGACGCCACACCCGTCAAACGCCAGCGAACGTCGTACTTGCGGCGAAGCTCCGTCTCTTTCGAAATGAGCATGCGCAGAAGGGCGCGCGCCACTTGTCCGAAGCCCAACAGTGCCAGGTTATAGGAAGGAATTGCCGTGTCTCCCGAGCAAGAAATATTAAATCAGTGCATGTTGCGCGCTAGTGAACGACAGCGGGCTCAGTGATTTCGCGCCGATGGCTTGACGCGATCTACTTGGCCGCCGCAGACAACTTCGCGGCGGCCGTATTGATCAGCGCCGACTCATTCTCCAGCACCTGCGCCACTCGCGCTGCCGCCTGTTCTGCCTCTTTCCACTTTTTCTGCTCCAAGTTTTCGCGCACCGCCGGAATGGCCTTCGCCTCGTATCCCGTATACGTCCCAGGAGCATACAATTCGTGCTTATACCAGAAGCGTCCCGGCAGTCCCTCCGGCGTCGTCAGCTTTCGCTCGCTTTGGATGAGCAACTCGTTCACCTCTTGCAACGAAGCGCTGGCCAAGGCCGCTCCACCGTTGGCGCTCGCACGGTCCAGCGCTTTCTGGTATTCCGCCGAACTGCGTGTTAAATCCTCCACAGCGTTGTCCAACGGCGCGAAATTCAAATGCGGCGGAATCTCTTCTTTCTTTGGTGTCACCCACGTCTCCCGCGGATCGGCCACCGCCTGAAACATCCCCTCGGCAATTTCTTGATTGCGCTGCTGGATTTGCTCTCGTTGCTGCGTGGCGAATTTCTCCACTTCATGCACGTACATCTTCACGTCGTCCGCAAAATCGGTGAATTGAAAAGGCAACAGATCCGCGTCGGCCATGCGCATAATGGCCGTGCCCCCCGTCTGGCACAATGCCCGGCCATACACGAAGTCGTAGTCGCTGAAGTGCGTGTACCAGTAAAAATCATCGTAGATCGAGTGGTAGATCCCCCCGTGATCTTCCCCGCCATACCCGATCCCAAGCGAGGCGATCCCTGCAAAATTGATAAACGGTGCGTGGTCCGAGCCGCCCCCTAACATATCCAGCCGCATATCTTGGCGTTCCAGCATATCCCGCCGTTCCTCCGGGGAACTTGCATTCGCAATGCCCCTCAACTGCGCCCGTTTCCATACGCTGAGCTTGGTCTCCGGGTCCGGCACATCCCGCGCCACGTCATTGATGAAGTGTTCCAGGCTGTGTGAACCTTCCAGTTCCAAAAACCCGCGGCTGTTGCTATCCGAATTCACGTACATCACCGCATGCTTCTTTAATTCGTCGACGTGTGTTTCCACCCACTCCGTCGACCCGAGCAATCCAGGCTCCTCGCCATCCCACGCGCAATAAATGATGGTACGCTTCGGCTTCCAGCCCTGTTTGACAAGTTCACCCATCGACCGTGCTTCTTCGAGCACGGTCACCATGCCGGAGATCGGATCCTCTGCGCCGTTCACCCACGCGTCATGGTGATTCCCGCGAATCACCCACTCGTCTGGATAGGTCGACCCGGGAATTTTCGCGATCACGTCGTATAAGGGTTTCATGTCCCAGTTCGAAAAAACCTTTAAGTGCACCTTGGCTGGTCCCGGCCCAATCCGGTAAGTGATCGGCAATCCTCCGCGCCAATCCCGAGGCGCCACCGGTCCCCCAATCGCTGCCAACAGCGGTGCGGCATCCGCATACGAAATCGGCAGCACTGGGATTTTCGTCAGTGACTGCGCATCCTTCAGCGGCAGTCTTTTTGCATCTGCTGTCGCGCCAATTCCCGGTGTCAACGGATCGCCCATGAACACCGTGCTGTCTTGCACGCTTCCGCGCTGTACCCCATCCTTCGGCCGCCACGGTCCCTGAGGGAAAGTAGCCCCGCCAGAATAGCCGTCGTCGCGCGGGTCGGAATAAATAATGCAGCCTACGGCACCATGCTCCGCGCCGACCAACGGCTTGATTCCGCGCCAGGAACGCCCATAGCGCGCAATCACGATTGCGCCTTTCACCGAAATGCCGCGCCTTTCCAGCACTTCGTAGTCTTCGGGCACGCCATAGTTCACGTACACCAGCGGCGCGGTCACGTCGCCATCAATGGAATACGCGTTATACGTCGGCAATTGCTCCGCGGTTTGATTCGACGTCGGATCCTCCGGCACGGGCGGCTCCTGCAGCTTGGCTGTGAAGTGTGGGCCACCGTCGACCAGTTCCACCAGTCGCTCTTTCGGAGTTGGGAACAACACGCTGAACGTCTCTATGTGCGCGTCCAATCCAAAGTCTTTGAACTTTGCCAATATCCACTCGGCATTGTCCTTGTCGTAAGGAGAGCCGACATTGTGCGGCCGGGCCGAGAGCCGTTCCATGTATGCCCGCAGATTCTGCGGATCCGGAATCGCGCGCATCTTCTCTTCCCACTGCCGTTCCGTCCGCGATGACTCCGCACTGTATCCGTACAGCGGCGTTTCGTCCGCTGTCACTCGCGATCGCAGCGGCAACAGCGACGCTCCCGCCAACACTACTCCTGCAATGACAAACGTCCGGATGGATGGTTTCACAAGCTCTCCCCTGATCGGTCAGCTTGGGATTATTTCCCGAACGGAGCACGCATGCAAGTCAATGCCGCGTGCTACACCGCTGCGGACTTTTGGGGCGCTTAATTGTCAATTGCGATCTTCAGCCCCAGGAAGTGGGGCTGTTTATGGAAGACATACACGTCCAAGATTGCCTTTACTCGGGCAAACTGTTCCCGCAACAGCGTTTTTGCGGCATACTGCGGCGCCACATCGGCCGCGTTGAACCCAATCGCATCAATGCCGTGGTGCCGCGCCAGGAAAATCGCACGCTGGTTCTGAAAATTCTGCGAAACAATGGTGATGTTCTCCTGACCAAATATTTCCTTCACCCTCACCACTGAATCCAGCGTCCGAAAACCGGCATAATCTAAATAGATTCGATTCGCTGGCACTCCCCTCTCCACCAACGCGTTCTTCATATCCAACGGCTCGTCGTAGCTGAGCACGTGGTTATCGCCACTCACCACCAGGTAGTCTACTTTTCCGCTGAAATAAAGCTCCGCCGCTGCTGCCATCCGGTTTTCGAAAAACGGGTTTAACCACCCGCCCGGTAGCTTTCTGGGGCACCCGGGCACCAGGCCGACGTGCCGGTGCGGAATCAAGGACACATCCGAATAGGTTTTCCCTTTGGCGGCACGCTCAATCACAAGGCGAGCCACTAGCAATGACCCTGCGGACAGAACCAACACTGCACAAAACGCGATCGCCAACCTTCGCCACATGAAGTTCTCATGTTACCGCAACACCCGGGAAAGCACTGTGTTTGGGAACACACACGCTGATGTCATTCTGAATACGTACCCACACTCTACCGCACCGCAACCTTAATCCTCCGTAGGACCTCGTCCACAATCTCTTCGGGCGATTCTCGTATGTCTACAATGATCGCTTCCGCGGCGATTGGCTCTTCTAGAACCGCAAACTGGTCGTCCAAAATTGCTTCTCCGGCAAAATGCCCGTGCCTCTGTCGCAGCCGTTCTCCGATCAATTCGCGAGAACCGCGCAAATAAACAATCCTCACGTCCAAGCTCGCCATCAAAATTTCTCGATACGATTCCCGCAACGCGGAGCAAGCCAATACCACATGCTTGCCGCCCGCTGCTTGGGTAAGCAGCTCTGCATGAATCGCGTTCAGCCAGGGCAAACGGTCCGCCTCGCTCAGCGGCACCCCGCGATGCATTTTTTCCTTGTTCGCCGCAGAGTGAAAATCGTCCGCTTCCAGAAACCCCCAACCCAGCCGCTCGGCCAACAATCTACCAGCCGTGCTTTTCCCCGACCCCGTTACTCCCATCACCAGCAGGATCATTTTCTAATCGCCATCGACTCTCTTTTGTGCAAATCTCGACCACAAACCACTTCTGGCCGTGAAAAGTAGGATATCATCCGCTGTTTTAGGGGCCACGACCTCCAGACGGAGCACGCTTGAGTTCATCCAACTCGGTCGCCAAAAAAGCCGGTCTACTTTACTTCGTTTTCGTCATGTTCGCTTACACCACCGGCGGACCCTTCGGCCTCGAACAAATGGTGACCACCAGCGGTCCCGGCATGACCTTGATCTACCTGCTGATCATTCCGTTTTTCTGGAGTATTCCCGTATCGCTGGCGACCGCCGAACTGACCACCGCCATTCCTGTGGAGGGCGGCTTCTATCGCTGGGTGCGCGCCAGTCATGGCGACTTCTGGGGTTTCCTCACCGGCTGGTGGAACTGGACCGCGTCTATGCTATTGGGCGCGAGCTATGCGGTTCTGTTCACCGATTACCTGGCTAATTATTTTCCCGCTCTGGTCGGCTGGAAACACTATGCGGTTTCCGTTGCGCTGATCACCTTGTTTGCATATATCAACATTCGCGGCATTCAGATGGTTGGAGTGGTCGCCACCTTGCTTGGAATTTTGATTCTTTTCCCGGTTGCCATGCAGTGCGCCATCGCTGCCGGCAAATGGCACCACAATCCCTTTGTGCCCGTGATTCCTCCGCACGTGCCGCCATTTCAAATTTTTGGCGTCGGGCTCGCGCTTGGCTTGTGGCTTTATTCCGGTTACGAACAATGTTCCAGCGTGGCGGAAGAGATTGAGAAGCCTCAGCGGAACTATCCACTTGCACTTGCGATCGTTGTGCCGATGTCGGTCGCCACTTATTTTTTGCCCACGTGCCTTTCTCTCGCAGCCCTCGGCAATTGGCAAGACTGGACTTCCACCTACCTGACCACCGCCGGAAAATTGATCGGTGGAAATTGGCTGGGATTGCTGATGATTTTCGCTGCCGTGCTTTGCAATGTTTCGCTGCTCAATGCCACCTTGCTCACCAGCACGCGCATGCCTTCCACCATGGCGGAAGACGGCTACTTGCCGCCGCTGCTCGCCGCCAAGCACCGTAAATACGGGACACCCTGGGTCGCCATTCTGATTTCCTCCGCCATTTATGCGCTCCTGGCGTTCCACACCATGGCGCAGCTACTGACCATCTACGTTTGGCTGCGCATTTTGGTCACGCTGCTCACCGTACTCGCGGCCTGGCGTTTACGCCGCACTCGGCCCGAATTGAAGCGCCCCTTTGTGATTCCATGGGGAAGTGTGGGGATGATGTACGTCGTCGGGGCGCCGCTGGTGATGAGTGCTGTGGCCGTGATCGGCAGCGACAAATTCGCCCTCAAGTGGGGTCCCATCCCCGTGTTGCTGGGGGTCGTGGCGTACTACGTCTTTCCCAAACTCCGAGCCGCAGCGGAACAACTCACGTGAAATAATCGAGCACGCGGTAATACATTCCCGCCAAGGGGAGCGCCCACGTGTTTCCGCTGCGCAATCCGATCGGCGCGCCGGGAAATGCGATCTTCGCAAACGGATTGTCGTCCGCGTCTCCGCAAATCACGCCGGCAAGCTTTGTGCCCATCCACGTAGCCGCCGCAACTCCATGTCCAGCGTAACCAACCGCGAAGTGCATACCATCGATCTTGCCGGCATGCGGCATCACATCCAAGGTAAAATCCAGCGTCCCGCCCCACACGAACTCCACTTTCGTGTCGCGCAGTTGCGGATAAGCCCCGATCATGCCCTGTCTCAGCAACTCCGCGCTCTCGCGTACCGTGCTCTCTGATTCCGGAAAAAACGCCGCTCTTCCGCCAAACAGCATGCGATTATCGGGTGTCAATCGGTAGTAATACAAAAAGTGCTTCGAATCGAAAATCATTCGGTTGCGCGGGCTGAGTTCCCTGGCTAATTCCGCCGGCAACACTTCCGTCGCAATGATGTACGACCCAATCGGAATCACTTTCTTTCGCAGTGCTGGCGTAGCTGACGTTGTGTACGCCCCGCTGGCGAGCAGCACTTCCCTCGCCAATAGCGTCCCTCGTGATGTCTTAACCCGAAATCGCCGGTTGCCATTCCCCAGCTCTGGCTTCACATCCAGCACGCGCGCATGATCGTACAGGCACGCGCCGGCACGCTGCGCCGCTTTCGCCAAGCCGTGGACATACTGCGCGGGATTGACTCCTGCGCTGGTCTCATCCACAAGCCCACCGAAATAAATGTCGGACCCAATCTCTTGTCGCAATTCACTCTTCGGCACAATGCGCAATTCGTGACCGAATTCCCGCTGGATCCTTTCAGCGGCTTGCGAAAACCCGGCAAAGTGCGACGCCTTCCAAGCCACTTCCAAATGCCCGCATCGTGAAAACGCGCAATCGATTGCTTCCTCTTTCACGATTTGCTCGACGACGTCAATCGATTCCAGCGAGGCCGCGTACATCCTCTGTACTGCTTCGCGGCCGTAGCGCGCGATCAGCTTCGGCACGTCCAGCTTCAGGCCCGTCAGCACCATGCCACCATTCCGGCAGCTGGCGCCCCATCCCAGCGTCTCCGCCTCCAGCACAGCCACAGGGATTCCGCGCTTGGCCAACACCCGCGCCGCCGACAGTCCGCAAAACCCGGACCCAACCACAGCCACATCCACGCTTGGTGGCAAATCGGTCCGAATCCCCTGCGCAGGCTCGCGCACGGTCTCCAGCCAGTAATTCGTTTCTCGGATGTTCATGGATTTGCTGCGCTGATTCTAGCCCGGCCGCCTTGCCAGATGCAATTTCCCCCGATGCCACTGCCTGTGTGCGGGCACCCGTAGTAGCGGCGTTGCGCATGTACGCCTGGGCGAGTCTGTTTCATGGGGAATAAGAGAGACGGAGGAAACAACGCTGGGCTGTGCGCTGCTTATACCCGACGCAGCACAATATGGGTAATTTCCGGCGGGGCCCCAAGCCTCACCGGCGCGCCCACCGTGCCGATCCCGCGATTCACGTACAACGCGGAAAGGCCCTTGGGGGCGTTCGGCATCAACTTGATGGTTTCGCCCATGCGTTTTGGCTCGCTGGGCATGGACAGTGGCCGATGATACAGTCCGGCGACATAATCGGTGATGAATCGGGCGGGGCTCAAACTCACATCCAGAATTTCCACCTGCACTTGCCCGCCATGGGTGTGGCCGGCCAGCGAAAGCTCAATTCCCAGTTCCGCGGCGCGGTTGAAGGAATTCGGATTGTGCGACAGCAAAATGTTGGGCATGTCTCGCCGCACTAGCGGCTCGACGTTCGCCAGCATTTGCATCTTCCGGCCGCTCGGCGTGCGCTCGCGCTGGTAATCCACGCCGATCAGATTCAGCATGCCGCCACGATAGGAAATAATCGCGTTCTCGCGCCGCAGCATCCGCATCCCGGCTTGGGCGTAGAGCCGCGCTGCCAGATCTTCTGCCCGCGCGTAAATCTCGTGATTACCGTTGCAGCCGTAAACACCAAGGGGCGCACGCAGGTGCCGGATTTCGTCCACGCAGTCCGCCACGGAATCGTGCACGCCCGTAATCAAATCCCCCGTGACCACTGCCAGGTCCGCGCCAACGTCGTTGGCCATATCCACCACGCGTCGCACCGATTCGCGCGTCATATAACTGCTCAGGTGAATATCCGAAATCTGCACGATCTCCATGCCGTCGAGTTCCGCCGGCAAGTTGGCCAGTGGAATCTCCACACGCGAAACCTGATAGCGCAGCCGTTCGTCCGCGTACCCGTACATCACACCCAAAAACGGCGCTGCTCCGGCCACCACGCTGGCGGTTCGAAAAAACGTACGCCGGGATGGATCGGGCACAAAGTCCATGTGGGTCGCGGTCTTACTTGAAGCCTTCGTCAAGGCTTGCGGCATCGGTTTGTGCAACCGGTGCCAGCCCCATTCAACTGCATGCACCGCCTTCACGCACAGGTAAGCCCAAAGCGCACTCAGAAACCAAAGCCCGACAATCGAATTGACCAGATTGTGTGCCGGCAACAGCCGCCCGCGGTCCTGCCGCAGGGCATCCGAAATGGTCACGATGACAAGCGCCAAGCCCACCAGATACAGCAGGCGCACACCCATCCGCAACCATACGCGCCCCCAGTTCGACGTCACCCGCCAGAGGGCCCGATACCAGAACCGTTGTGAGAGGAATAGGACGGTCAGAACCGCAATCGCCATCCCGCTTCGCACCAGGAAATAGCCCCAACTCAATAGCCAGGCCCCCTCAGCCTGATTGTATTAGGATACCACGCTATGCCCTGAAGCCCCTGTCCACCTGCTCTTCGTCCTGCCAACCAGTAAACCAGTTCCATTCCCCTTGAGTTTGCGTGAGCGTGTCGTATCATGGCCGCCCGTAACCCGCTTCCATCGCCGCTTCTCGAGGTTGGCCGGATGGCCTGAAACTTCCTCGGGGAGCCAGCGTCTATCGGGAAGCTTCCCGCCCGGGAAGCTAAAGGAGAGAAAGCATGAAAAAATGCAATTTGTTGGTGGCCTTGCTGCTGGCGGTCGTCTGTGGAGCGCTGCCCGTCCTGGCCCAGGAAGCTAAGAAAGCCCCTCCCAAACCGGCCCCAGGCCCTGCTGACGCCGTTTTAGAGCAGTGGAACGACATTGGCCGGAAGCTCATCGCCATGGCCGAGGATTTTCCGGAGGACAAATACAATTACAAGCCCGCCCCGGAATCCCGCACCTTTGGCGCAAACCTGGTGCACGCCGCTGCCGCCATGTACTACTTCACGGACATTGCGGAGGGCAACAAGCCCCGCTATCCCGATGATCCCAAGGGCGACGAGTTCAAGACCAAGGCTCAGATCGTGGCCTTCGTTAAGAAATCGGTGGCTGACGGTGCTGCGGCCATCAAGAAGGAAGGCGACAAGGGCATGGAGAAAGCCGTCGATGACGGTAGTCCCCATCTTGATCGTTTGTACGACCTCGCTTACGGTCTGATTGAACACTCCGGCGAACATTACGGTCAACTCGTGGTCTACTACCGCAACAACGGTATGGTCCCGCCTGAGTCCCGTCCGAAGAAATAACACCAGGGCGACTTTCTGGTGGTTTCAATCGAATCGCACGAGTGCCGCGATGGGGTCCAGCAGTGCTGGACCCCTAGACCCCTACGAAGAACTACCTAACCGCACTCCCCGCTATCCCCTTCTGCAAGATCCGTCGCAACTCCTCAGCATCCGCCGTGGGAGGCAGACACGAGGTTCCCGCACACATCAGCGCCTGTGCCTTATCTCTCGACAGATGTGGCAGCGTCTGTCGTAGCGCCATAGGCAGATTCTCGAGCGAAGCTTCGGGAGTCACTCGCAACACAGCTTTGCCAAGCCGGTACACGCCATTCGCCGCCTCTTCCAATCGCTGCGCGGCCGGGTCTCCTGCAGCTCCGGTGATCACCACTTGCGTCGGGTGCTCTGCAAACAGAATCGCCGCCAGCCCGTACGTAGCTGCAAACAAACCATACTGCGGCGCCACTCCGGCAAATGCTTCCAGTGTGTTCTTCGCCCATTCGTAATACTTGGCATCGTCCGTGAACGCGTGCAGGCGGGTCAGCGCCATGGCTGCCACCGAATTCGCGCCCGGTGTCGGTGAATCTTGGAACGGTTTCCGCCGCACATCCAGCCCGCCCATTGCGGGCGCATCCGAAGCGCGGTCGTAGAATCCACCTGCCTCCGCGTCGCCGTATTTCTCGATGGTCACATCCATAGTTCGCCGGGCCGCCTGAAAATACTTCGCATCCAGGGTGGCCTCATACGCGTCCAGCAGCGCCATCACCCCGAACACCTGATCGTCCAGCGACCCTCGCAGCGCTGGCCCCCCTATGCGATGCGCAAATCCCTGTTCCTCGCTCCAGGCCTCGCGCAGCATGCGGTCCAACGTTTTCAGCGCAAACGCTCGACCATCTCTCGCCAGGGCTGCACTCAATACTTGCGCGCTTGCCAAATACGCCGAAACAAACATAGCGTTCCACGCTACATACATCGTTTTGTCGATAAAAGGTGTGGGTCTGGCAGTGCGCGCTTTCAACATTTTCCCTTTTGCCGAAGCGATGGTTAGTCGCACCGCAGATTCGTCCAGTCCCAACGTTTTCGCAATTTCCCCGGCATTACGCGCAATCCAGAGCACATTTTTCTCTGGGTTGTGGTGCATCTCCCCGTGCGCCTCCACGTCGTAATGCAGTTCCACAATCCGTGTTTCCGTCTGTGCCAGCACATCCCGCAGCTCTTTCAAAGTCCAGGTAAAATAATCACCATCATCATCCAGCGAGTAGTCCGCATCCTGACTGGCGCAAAAGCCGCCGTTTGTTTGGTCCGACAAAATCTCGTTTACCCAACCCAGAATGCTCTCCGCCGTCTCCCGTAAGAACGGATTCTGTGTTACCTGCCATCCATGGACGTAATTCTTCAGCAGCTCTGCGTTGTCATAGCTCATCTTCTCGAAATGCGGCACCAGCCACCGTTCGTCCACTGAATAGCGGTGAAATCCTCCGGCTAACTGGTCGTAGACTCCACCTTTCGCCATCTTCTCCATGGTCGTTTCCGCCATCGCCAGCAAATGCTTTTCGCCCGTTTGCCGGTAGCGCTCCAGCAGCAAATCCACCGCGGACGCGTGCGGAAATTTCGGGGCTTGTCCGAATCCGCCGTTCTTTATGTCGAAGAGCTGCGTGATTGAGCTGATCTGCGCATCGACCACACCCAGGTCAAAGTCCGCGTGCGCGCCACTGAAAACTTCCGCCTTCGCCACCGCTTCCGCCAGCGCATCTGCGGTCTTCAACAGCTCTGCTCGCTTGTTTTTGTAAGCGTCCGCCACCGCCAGCAGCACCCGCCGGAAGCTCGGCCTTCCTTGCTGGTCCACCGGTGGAAAATACGTGCCCCCGTAAAACGGCCGCCCATCCGGCATCAGAAATCCGGTCAAAGGCCAGCCGCCCTGGCCGCTGACGGCGCTGATGGCCGCCTGGTATCGCGAGTCCACGTCCGGCCGCTCGTCGCGGTCCACCTTTACTGGCACAAAATGTTCATTAATGATTTTCGCGATCTCCACATCTTCATAGCTCTCGCGATCGATCACATGACACCAATGGCACCACACCGCGCCAATATCCAGCAGTACCGGCTTGTCTTCGCTGTGCGCGCGTGAGAACGCGCTCTCTCCCCATTCATACCAGTCAATTGGCTGGTGCGCCGCCGACCGCAAGTACGGGCTCGCGGAATCCTTCAATCGGTTTTCGTTCATGGTGGCCCTGCTCCATTCTTGTGGCGCCCGGCATTCTCAGCCAGGCGGCCTCGCGGGCGCAAGGCGTTCACTGGGGGATTGCTCAAAACTACTGCACTTGGTCGCCTGGTCCCAGGTCGCGTGGATCGATTGGCTTTCTGCCGGCGTAGCCTTCGTCTTGACGGTGGTAGTAGCGGATGCGATCTTCGCCCAACTTCCAGCACAGATAAACTTCCTCATTGTTGACGATTGCCGGGAAATCCAGTAGCCCGATATCCAGGTCTTTGATCAAACAGCCTGTCGACAAAATTTTCTCCAGATTGGTTTTCATCACCTCGGCCAGGCTCTGGTGTTCCATGCGTTTTTCGGCCAATTTCGCGTACGGCACCAGCACGCCGCCCATCATCATGATCCGCGTGGAAACCGCCGCCAAGTCCTGTTCCAGGGAGTTCAATCGTTTACGCACACCAATCGCTTCCACCAGAAACGGTTCGAGTTCGCGCCGCGTTCTTTCGGCTTCGGTGAGCGTGAAGATCCGCTGTGGTGGCTCGGGTGAGTCGTCCTGATCTTCGTCTTCGTCGTCTTCCGCCATGAAATCTCCGTGGAACTTCGCCTGCTTCGGGCGCTCTGGGACCGAGAGCTATCCATTAGATGAAATTCTGGCTGCTTTTGTTTCCGATTACCAGCAAAAGGATTTGCTCGTTGAGGACAAGCTCCCGGGCTCACGGCCGAGCGATGCCCTAGCCACCAATGAACACCATCGTACGCGACGGCGGCACAAATCCCGGCTCATTGATGCGGTGCCCTTCCTCCTTGTCATTCACCACGCACCGCACCCACTCCACAATCTCCTCGTCCGGTGCCTTCCCGCGCAGCAAACCACGCAAATCGTGATCGTCTTTGCTGAACAGGCAGGTCCGCAGCTTCCCGTCGGCCGTCAAACGGATCCGCGAGCAGTGTCCGCAAAACGCCTGTGTCACCGGCGCAATCAAGCCAATCTCGCCCGGCGCTCCGTCAGCGAAGCGGTACTTTCGTGCGGTCTCGCTCTTTTCATTCGGTATCTGCACCAACGGCCATTGCGCGTGAATTCGCTGGTACACCTCCGCCGCCGGCACCATCAATTCCCGCGACCAGTGCCGGTCCGCGTCCAGCGGCATAAATTCGATAAACCGCATGATTAACCCGCGTTCCCGCGCAAACGCGGCAAACGCCTCCACCTCATCCTCATTGAATCCGCGCACCAACACGGCGTTCACTTTCACCGGAGCCAGCCTCGTCGCCTGCGCTACCTCGATTCCGCGCATCACCGCGTCATACGATCTCGTCCGGGTGATTTTCTCGAACTTGATGGGATCTAGCGAATCCAGGCTGACGTTAATCCGGTGCAACCCGGCATCAATGAGTCGCTGGCAATGTTCTGCCAGCAAATGTCCATTCGTGGTCATCGACAGATCCAGTACACCGAGCGCCCTCAGAAATCGGACATAGCCCTCAAGGCCATCGCGCACCAGCGGCTCCCCACCTGTCAGCCGCACCTTGCGAATCCCCAGCCCCACAAAAATCCTTGCCAGCCGTTCCAATTCCGCCCACGACAAAATCTGGTCGTGTTCCCGGTAATTTTCAGGGTCAGCGGAGCGGCAGTACACGCACCGGAAGTTGCAGCGATCCGTCACGGAAATACGCAGGTCCGTAATCTGCCGTCCGAATTTGTCGAACAAGTTCATCGTCCGTGTCCCAAAACAAAAAACCCGATTCGCACATGGAATCGGGCGCCGCGCCGAAAATCTACATATTTCCGGTGGACTTGCTCCTTTCCAAGCACGGGAGGCCTGGGCGTTTCCGCCCAAACCCTCGACGGTGACCTCTCCACCGCCTCGCCCCGCCGCCTTGGGTTGTCTCCCCGGCAGGCCGGCGGGATCGGAGTCTTACATTTGTAATCCTACCCTCCCCGTCAGATGCATGCAATCGAGCCTTCGCTTCAGAAAAATCAGCGCCGCGTAACTCCCAGAAAACCGCGGGAAAACCCGCTTCCTGCGCGCATTCCCGACTGTGATACAGTTTCGCCAGAATGCGAATCTTCATCGTGGGAGCTGGCGCAACGGGCTCCCTTCTCGCGCAACTGCTGGAACGGCAGGGCCACGACGTTTGGTGTGGCGATCGCGATCCCGTCCGGGCTCGTCGCTTCCTTGGCAAGCGCTCCACCATCGCCGTCGCCGCCGTCAACGCGCGCAATTTTCAAGGCATCGTCCGCGCTGCCCGTGGCTGCAACCTTATTATCAACGCCTCCGCTTCGGTCTTTAACGAAATCATCCTTCGTTCCGCACTGCGCCTGCGGGCGCACTATCTCGACCTCAGCTCTCATCTCACGCGCAATCCCTTCCAGCCCGAGCAATTCCGCTACGCCAAAAAGTTCGAGGAGAAGCGCCGCGCCGCGCTCATCAACACGGGTGCGGCCCCTGGCCTCACGAACCTTCTCGTTAAACGCGCCGCGGAACTGCTCGACGAAGTCCATTCCGTGCACATCCGCCTTTACGAAAGCACCGAGAGCGAAGATCCCATCTCGCAGTGGTCCCCCGAGGTCTCCTTCGACGAAGCCGTATCCCATCCCCGCATCTACCGCTACAAGAAATACCAGCTCGCCAAGCGCTTCTCGGAACTCGAAAAATTCCGTTTCCCCGATCCCATTGGAACCGCCAATGTCGTCCTCGCGGCTCAAGACGAGGTCGCTACACTTCCCAAATTCATTCCCGTGCAGGATCTGGACGTGAAGATCGGGGGCAATGAGTTCGACCGGCTCCGCCGTTGGCACAAGCAAGGTAAGCTTTCCAAGTCTCGCGGCCTGCCCCGCCAGCGTTTCCCGGAAACATCCTCGCCACGCAAAATTGCTTCGCTCATTCGTCGCGGCATTCTGCAGAACGCGCGCTTTGCCGCCGCGGTGCTGGTACGCGGCGTGAACCACGGTCCAAAGGAAGACGAATACCTGCTGGTGCGCAGTGACGCCATGTTTCCCACGCTGTATCAGATTCGCCAGCAGGGCCTCTTCACCACCGCCGTGGCCTACGCTACCGCTCACGTCGCCGCGCAATTTGTGAAATTCTTCCCTCGCGATTGCGCTGGTGTTTTCGCTCCCGAACAGTTACCGATGGAAGTCCGCCGTGCCGTTCTCTCCGGCGTACGCAAGCACGCCATCAAGCTCACGCACAAAATCACGCAACTCAGGCCCCCCGACGAAGACGAGGAACTCCTCTAGCGTCCCGTGAGTAGCACAGGCTTCAGCCTGTCAGCCCATGGCTTTCGAAAGGTTGTCGAGGGACCTCAACGCTCCTAGACGGCAAGCGTTCGTTTGACATCGTGAATTGTTGAACAGGGAATATACGGCGGGCTACAACTTAACGGCTACGCCCAGGATAAGCGCAGCCGCCCTTCATTACAGTGGTGAAGTGAGACCGTCGCATCGACTGCGCCAGTCCTACCGTGAGTTTACTCCCGTGTATCGTGTCGCGCCAAGAAAAGAATTAAGCCGCTAAACTCCACTAGCAGCAGCGGTTTGGCCGCGAATATTTCTTGTTCAGTTGCTCCACATAAAACTCCCGCGCCGACAGAACACGGCTCTGTCCGCCGCGTTTGGCGTACTCCTGATACCTCTCATACGCTGCGTCTCCACACCATTCGCGTAAGCCCCGCCAAACGCTTGCGAATCCAAGCCTCAGCTTTCGCCACGCCCCGCGCATCAGTCGCCCTCCGCCCATTGCGTTGCCACGTAAGGACTCTCATGCAGCACGGGCTTCTTGCCACGGCTCAAAATCGCGTGCCACTGCCCAATTGCTTCCACCAATAGCACCAGAATCATGGCAGCGAGCAACGCCGTCACGGCTGCATCCAAGCGTTGGTTGAAAATGATACGCCGTGTCTCCACGATTTTTGCCGCGGGAATCGTGCCGGCAGCGATTTGTGCCGCCAAGGCGTTCGCAAAAGATAAGAACCCAATGCGCGGGTTCGCACTGAAAATCTTTTCGTAGCTCGCCGTCATGGTGATCACCACCAGCCATGCCATTGGCAGCAGCGTCACCCAAATCCACCGCAGCCGCCCCATTTTCAGCAGAATCGTCGTCGCCACCACCAGCGCCACCGCTGCCAGCAACTGGTTCGCTATGCCAAACAGCGGCCACAGCGAGTTAATTCCCCCCAACGGATCCACCACACCCTGATACAGAAAATAGCCCCATGCGCCCACTATCATCGCGCTCGACAATAAAATCGCCGGATACCAGTTCAGCCTCCCGATCGGTTTCCAAAACCGCCCACACAGTTCCTGCACCATAAATCGTCCTACTCGTGTGCCCGCATCCAGCACCGTCAGGATGAACAGTGCTTCGAACATAATCGCGAAGTGATACCAGATGCTCAGCAGCCTGTCTCCTCCGATCGTCGTCGAGAAAATCCGCGCCATCCCCACGGCCAACGAAGGCGCGCCACCTGCGCGATTCCAAAGCGTCTGCTCGCCTACGGAATGCGCTAAGCCCGCCATCGTGGCCGCGGTCACCGGGTATCCCCAACTCGAAATGGTTTGCGCCGCCGCTTCCGGAACCGCACCAACGATCTGCGCCGGGCTGTTGATCGCAAAATACACGCCCGGAGTCATCGCGCACGCCGCAACCATGGCCATCACGGCGACGAAAGACTCCAGCAGCATCGCGCCGTAACCGATAAACCGCGCATGGGATTCACGCAGGATCATCTTCGGCGTTGTACCGCTCGAAATCAGTGAATGAAACCCGCTGATCGCTCCGCAGGCAATGGTGATAAAGCAAAACGGAAAAATCTTCCCCGCGAACACTGGTCCGTTGCCGTCGGCAAAGCGCGTCAGTGGCGGCATCAGCACATGCGGTCGCACCAGTAGAATTCCTGCCGCCAACGTGAAGATCGCCCCGGCCTTAATGAACGCACTCAAATAATCCCGTGGCGCCAACAGCAGCCATACCGGCAGCGCCGAAGCTGCAAACCCGTAAGCGATAATGGCAAACGTCAAGGTTATCCCGCTCAACGTGAATGTCCGCGACCACGCGGCTGAATCCGCCACCCACTGGCCCGCCACCACCGCGAACATTACCAGCGCCACTCCCACGAGCGACGCCTCTAGCACTCGCCCCGGCCGCACAAACCGCAAGTACACGCCGAGCAGCAGTGCGATTGGAATCGTGCACGCCAATGTGAACGTGGCCCACGGCGAGCTTTTCAGCGCGTTCACGATCACCAGCGCCACCACTCCCAGCAGAATGATCATGATCGCCAGCACCGCTAACTGCGCGATCACGCCTCCCCGCTTGCTCACCTCTTGCCGCGCCATTTCCCCCAATGTTTTGCCGTCGCGCCGGATCGAGCAGAACAAAATCACAAAATCCTGCACACAGCCGGCAAAAGCCGCACCGGCGATCAGCCAGATCGTCCCCGGCAGGTAGCCAAATTGCGCCGCCAGGGTTGGCCCCACCAGTGGCCCAGGGCCCGCAATCGCTGCAAAGTGGTGCCCGAACAAAACCCATTTGTTCGTCGGTACAAAATCGCGCCCGTCGTCGCGACGTTCGGCCGGGGTCGCCCTGGTATTGTCCAACGCGAGAAGTTTTGCGGAGATAAACGCCGAATACAGGCGATAAGCCACCAGGTAAGAACACGCCGCGGCCAGCACAAACCATGTCGCGCTGATCGGCTCGCCGCGATGCACCGCGATCGTAGCCAGCGCCGTCGCCGCCACCACCGCCAAAACAATCCAAACTAAAATTCCGAAGGCCCGCTTCAAATTACGATCCAACCTGCGCCCGGTATTTCGTGGTGAGCATCGCGAAATCGTATGCGAGCCCTCTCTCCTCGTCAACTTGCTTCCGGAATCGCTCACTCCGGAATGCTCGTGAATTTCACCAGCGGATACAGTTCCTTAAACATCTTCAAGATTTCCCGCGGAAATGTCGCCCGCGTTGCATCCGCCGGCTTCAGCTTTTTCCGCACAATCCATGCCTGAATTTTCTTCCAATTTTCCACATCCGTCGGCCAACCCTCATGCTTCGTCCATTCGCCTTTCAGCGTGTTGTACCAGTAGCTTTCGTACTTTCGGCTTAATCGCTTCTTCTGACTCGCCATCCACTTGGGATTCGCTTCCACGCGCGCCTGTGCCACAACCGCCAGGATCGAATCTTTGCGCTTGCCACCCGAATAGATGCGGAATCCCGCCGTCACCGTGTCTTTCGAAATTCCCACGTAGAGCTGTCCCGTTTCCCCGTCCCCGGGCGAAGTTCTTTCAAATTTCAGATACATCTGCGGTTTGTAAGGCGTCTTATCCTTCGCAAACCGGATATCCCGATTGATCCGCGAAAAATTCGCGCCCGTCCGTCCACACACGTCAAACTCACTGTCCAATTCCAGCATCGCCGGACACAACTCCTCGAACATTTTCCGAAACGGTTGCACCACACACGCGCGATAGCGCTCGCGGTTGGCGTCCATCCATTCTTTATGGTTGTTTCTGCTCAATTGCTGGAAAAATCGAAACGTGTCTTTGCTAAAAGGAGTTTTCGCTGCGCCCATATTCCCTGTCCTCAACCCGTCCAGACGGTCTTTCAGACTACACCATTTCCATTGCCGCCCAATTGGTACTATTCTTTTTCAGCCGTCTTTCGCGGCGCTCCATCAAATTCATTACAGGTGAACCTCGTGTCCGCCAAACCATTCTGCATTCTCGCGCTCTCGACAATCTTTCTTCTTTCCCCCTCGATTCTTCCCCCTGACGACGCCAAGCCAGCCTCCAAAACCTCTTCCTGGAAGCCTGAAGACGTGGTTTTTGTCGAGACCGTGAACGGCATGACTCTCTCCCCCGACGCCCGCTCCCTCGTTTGGATCAAGGGTGAAGGCGACAAGGAAAAAGACGAGCGCGTCTCCAATTTGTTCCTCAGTAGTTTGACCGAAGATCGTACCGTGCAGCTCACGCGCGGCGCCTTCACGGTTTCCTCTCCTCAGTGGTCTCCGGACAGCGAGTGGATTGCTTTCCTCAGTTCCCGCCCGCGGCCCGGAGCGAAACCCGACACCGCTCCCACGCAGATTTGGCTGATCAACTCTCACGGCGGCGAACCCTATGCCCTCACCGAACTCGGCCGCGCTCCCAAGCAGGTCGAATGGCTCGACAAAGACACCCTGATTTTCAGCGCCGAAGAAGATCCCACCGCCTACGAACAAGCCGAAAAAAAACGCAAGGACGATTCCGAAGTCGTCGATGACGCCGACCATGAGCCCCCCGTCCGTCTTTTCAAAATCACGGTGAAAGACAAAAAGATCACTCGTCTCACCGCAAATTCCGATTGGATCGAACATTGGCGAGCCTCGCGTGACGGAAAGTACGTCGTCGCCACTCACGAGCGGAGCCTGCATTACGTGTTTGATCAGAAGGTCCCGCCCGTCACCTTTCTCTACAACCTTTCCGACGGCACCCAAAAACAAATTTTCACCGAAGGCCGTGTCTATCCCAATGAACTGGAGTGGGCGCCCGACAATTCCGGCTTTTATGCCGTAGCGTCCTTCTCCAACGATCCCAAATTCCTCACCGCCACCATCGACATCGTCTACTTCTACGACCTGGCCGCCGGCAAGAGCGTGTCCGTGCCTCTCCATTGGGACAACGGTGTCGGTAGCGACCTGCGCAGCACCGCCGACGGTTTCGCCGTCCTCCTGGCCGCGGGAGCCCGCTTCGATCTGGCCCACTACACCCGCACAAAGTCCGGCGCTGCATGGCAATGGAAGCCGTCTCACCTCGACGCGGAAGCGGCGCGTGCCATTCAGTCCTTCGTCCTCAGCGACGACAGTAAAACTCTCGTTTACAATGCTTCTTCCGCCAGCCGTATGCCTCAGCTCTTCCGTGCGCAGTGGGATGCCAACAACCTCGTCGCTCCCCATCTATTAACCAAACTCAACGAAACTCTCGTCAAAGCCCGCGAGTTTTCCAAATCCGAGGTCATTCGCTGGAAAGGATCCAATGGCGACGAAGTCGAAGGCATCCTTCGCTATCCGGACAACTACGATCCCAGCAAGAAATATCCTGTCATCACTGCCATCCATGGCGGCCCGGCAGGTGCCGATCTCGACGCCTGGCAAGACAGTTGGGCTTATCCTTATCAACTGCTCACGCAACGCGGCGCTTTCATCCTGAGCCCGAACTACCATGGCAGCAGTAACTACGGGCTCAAATGGGTCGAATCCATCTGCTGCGGCAACTATTACGCACTCGAAACTCCCGACATCAATGCCGGTGTCGACTATTTAATCCAGAAAGGTCTCGTCGATCCAGACAAAGTCGCCACCATGGGTTGGTCCAACGGCTCGATTCTCTCCACCAGCCTAATCACCACGTACCCCTCGCGCTACAAAGTCGCCAGTGTCGGCGCCGGGGACGTCGAGTGGATCAGCGACTGGGGCAACGTCGACTTCGGCGATTCCTTCGACTCCTACTACTTTGGCAAGTCGCCCATGCAAGATCCCGAGCTGTACATTCGCAAATCCCCATTCTTCAAACTGGACAAAGTTGAGGCTCCCGTGCTCATTTTTCACGGCACTGCCGACACCAATGTTCCCCCAGCGCAAAGCTGGTCTTATTTCCGCGCTCTTCAGTACTACGGCAAAGTGCCGGTGAAATTTGTGGTTTTCCCTGGCGAGCCCCACGGCCCTCGCAAGCTCACTCACCAATTGCGCAAAGTCGACGAAGAAATGGCCTGGTTCGATAAATACTTCTTCAAGACCACGCCCGCGGAAAACGAAGCCATCAAGTCCGGCTCTCCGCTCGACACCGCCCTGCGCACCAAAGCGATTGCACGCTCTGGCGAAGTTTACGGCGTTACTTTCACCAGCAAGGGCAAAGCCATCTTAATTCCGGAAGTGGTCAAGCGTGGCGATCTTGAGCTTGCTCGTTTCGAGGTCACCCGTGCGCAGTACTCTGCCTTCGACAAAAACTATAAAATCGAACGCGGCACCGAGGACTATCCCGCCAATGGGGTCACTCTCGAACAAGCCAAGGCTTACGCCAACTGGCTCAGCAAACTCACCGGGGAAACCTGGCGCGTCCCCAATGAGAACGAGATGACCGGAAAGTACGACATGATAGACGCCGAGAACACCTTAGACTACTGGGCGGGTTATGCACCCAACCCCGATGACGAGACTCGTTTACGCCAGGAAATCAAGCAACTCTCCGGCTCCGCCCCGCTGCTCAAACCGGTCGGCAGTTTTGCTGGCGAAGGCCAGGAGGATGAAGACTTGCTTTTCGATTTAGGTGGCAACGTGGCCGAATGGGTTCTGACAACGAGTGGCACTGGTAAACTCATGGGCGGAAGTGCGGATTGTCCCTCCGATCCTCGTTCCTCCTGCTCACCTTCACGTGAATATGTCGGCTTTCGGGTCGTCCGCGGCCCCGCCGCAACCACCCCCGCGCAGAAATAACATGCCAACCATCCGCTCACTTGGAAACGTCTGTGCGCTGTCTCTCGCCCTACTCGCGAGCGCTCCGTTTCTCCATGCGCAACGCAAACTCACCGACGACGATATCAACTTCCGCAAAGAAGTCTTCGTTGGCAAGGGCACCAACGCGCGTCTCCCCTATCGCCTTTTTGTCCCCACCGGCTACGACGCCACTCGCAAGTACCCGCTGGTCCTCTGGCTGCATGGTGGCACCGGGAGCGGCTCCGATAACGTTCGGCAGCTCGGCAATCAAAATCAGCTGGCCACCCATTTTTGGATTTCCGAGAGCGTGCAATCGAGATTTCCCGTTTTTGTCATGGCTCCGCAGTGCCCTTTCGGCAAAATTTGGGCGGAGCCCGAGTTCAATATTCCCAGTGAGTGTCTGAAACTCACGATCTCTGCGTTGGTCAAGGTCGAAAAGGACTTCTCCATCGATCCAAACCGTATTTATGTTGGGGGTCAATCCATGGGTGGCGACGGGGTATGGTCCCTTCTCCAGAACTATCCCGAAATTTGGGCTGCGGCCATCGTCATGTCCGCCTACGACAATTTCACCGAACCTGCCGCTATTGCTCGTATTCCTCTGTGGGTTTTCCAAGGAGATGCCGACGCCTCCGTCCCCGTCGGCACCGTGCGCACGATGATGGACCAACTCAAGAAACTCCACGCCAATCTCCGCTACACCGAGTACCACAAGACCGACCACGAGGTATGGAACAAGGCCTTTGCCGAACCCGGCCTCGTCGACTGGCTCTTCTCCCAAAAACGTTCTTCCTTCGATACCCCTCCCGCCAGCCAACTTGGCTCTGGCACGCCTCCCCATTCCCGTTAGAATTGACCTATGAGCGACTTTCAGCCCACTTCGCGCACCCAGGTCAAGCGCCTGCCGAAGCGCGCCCATTACGACCGCGAGACCGTCTACCAGATTCTCGACACCGCCTTCGTCTGCCACGTCGGCTTTAGCGTCGAAGGTCAGCCCTTTGTGATTCCCACCAATTACGGCCGCAGTGACGATACCCTCTACCTCCATGGCAGCGCCGCCAGCCGCATGCTGAAAACGCTCAGCGCCGGTGTGCCTGTCTGTGTCACCGTCACTCACGTTGATGGTCTGGTGCTAGCGCGCTCCGCCTTCCATCATTCCGTGAACTATCGTTCGGTCGTGATTCTCGGTACTGCTCGGCTGGTCGAGGATCCTGCGGAAAAAATGGAAGCACTGCGCGTCTTCACCAATCATGTAATGGAGGGCCGCTGGGATGACGTCCGCCAGCCCACCGAACAGGAGCTCAAAGCCACCATCGTGCTTGCGCTTCCTCTTGAAGAAGTCAGCGCCAAGGTCCGCACGGGTGGTCCCGTCGACGATGAACCCGACTACGCCTTGCCGGTTTGGGCCGGCGTGCTCCCTCTACAACTGACCGCGAAGCCGCCCATTCCCGACGAACAACGCAAAAACGACCCCCCAATTCCCGGCTACCTCAAACACTATAAAAACGATTCGCGCTAGCTCCTGCAGCCGCAACCAACGCCCGCTATTCGAATATTTGTCATGCTGAGGAGACCTTCTGCGCGACGAAGCATCTCAACTGCGGCCCTCGCACAAACGATCCGAGCACCGCGTCCCATGAAAAAGAAGCGGGGCTCACGAAAGAGGGGACAAAACGTGAGCCCCGCGGGCGGGAACTGTCTACTACGCGCCAAATCTAATTCTTGTACTGCTGCGAACTCGCGATCTCCATCATCAAATCCGTATACGAAGCGTCTGTGTACAATCCGTGATCCAGCACCTGCGCGCTTTCCTTCGCCGGCCGCTTCCCTTTCCGGTAAATGGCCAGCTCTTGCTGGTCTTCGAGGATCGCATTCCGCATCGTTACTACGTCCGCCATCACCTCACCGACGCTCGTGTGCAACGCGTCTACGCAACGCAGCAGCGAGTCCAGGTACAGCAGCAGATCCTCTTTTTCTTGGTCATCCATGCGCTTCTTATCCATTACCCAAATCCTTTCTGACGCCGGGCACAAGTCCGTCAACGATTGCCCCGCGGCAGTCCCGTCAAACAATCTCTCGAAAGCACGTCAGGAAAGGTGAGGTTGAGGTGAAGAACTCGATGGCTGTAACGTGCAGATGCAGTGTGCGATTGAAAGGGCGGAGCGGCTGTGAGGTCAATCACGGCCTTTTGTGATTTGCATCACGCGGCGCCTCTCCCGCTTTTCCGTACCATCCCACCGCCAACAGAATCGCTCCAAACAGTCCGCAAATGAAGGCAATCGAAAACACCAGCACTCCCGCGGACTGCAAATCGGTGTGCGCAATGTCCGCTACCGCCACCTTCAAGCGCGGCTGCGCGGCCATCAATGCGCTCAAATCACGGGCAAAGGTGACCTTCAAGTGATATTCCTGCCCAGCTCTGCCCGGAAATTCACCGATCACACGGGTTACCGTGTTCGTCTCTGGGGGAAGGCTGTGTAACTCGTTCGAGCTTCCACGTGCAGTCTCCTGCCCGTGGCTCGCGACGCTCCAACTCGCATCGATCACCGGCGCAGAACCCTGGCAGCGCGTCGCGTTCGCCTCCACGCCCATCAAGCAATGCAGCGTATCCAACGGCATGTTTTTCTGCGCCGCAATCTCAATGAAGTACAACCCGTCGAAGTTCGGTTGGAACTGTGTCGCGATGTTCAGTTGATCGGCCGAGGCAATTGCCAGGTTCACCGGCACAAAATTCCGCGTCTTGACCCACCAACTCCAGCCGCCATAAATCGCCAAGCCCAGCACAACCAGCGCCAGTCCAGCCTTCGTTTTCAATTGCATGTGGAAATGATAGCAGGGGGACTACACTCTAGTTCGCCAGCGGACTTTGGGGGTCAAGACAAGCCGAATCGATAATGCAATGAAAAGAAGCGGGACCAGTTTGCAAGAAGCGCTTCAGCACGACCATCCCTGCGGAAAAACACTCGGAAACCAACCGCAGCATCCACAACTCAGTGGCAGCTGCAACCACCGCCGCAGCAGCCGCCGCCCCCGCCTGTGAATCCTCCCGACGGGCTCGACGATCCCGATCCTGCCGTGGCGAACACCGACAGCTGAATGGTCGCCTTCTTGCTCGCGCATTTCGGGCAGCTGATTTCCTGCTGCTTATTGATCACGATTTTCTCGAAACGCTCGTTGCACTGGTCACAAACGTACTCATAGATGGGCATGTGGAAAACTCTCCAAAACGCGCCGGCGTGGGACCGATTGGCGCGAAACGTAATTATACCTAAGACCTTACGTCATGTACCAGCCACCGTTGACGCTGATGGTCTGCCCGGTGATGTAGTCGCTCTCCGCTAACAGCACAGCCGCCCTCGCAATCTCCTCGGGACTCCCAAAGATTCCCATGGGAATACGCGCAGTCGAGGCGTTGGGATTGCTCGTGATCATATCGGTTTCAATTAACGCCGGCGCAATGGCGTTCACGGTAATGCCCTCCTTCGCCAGCGACGATGCGTAATAATGCGTCAGCCCGATTAAGCCGGCTTTCGAAGCGGCATAGTGCGGGCCGACAACGCCGCCTGTTTGGGCGGCTACAGAAGAAATATTGATGATGCGGCCCCAGCGACGGCCACGCATGTTGTGAAGGACCCGTTGGGTCGTGAGAAATGCCGATTTCAGGTTGACGCGGAGGATTTCGTCCCAATCGGCTTCCAGCAGTTCCTGAAACGGCTTGATTTGCGAGATTCCGGCATTGTTGACCAATATCCCCACTTCACCCAAGGCAGACTCGGCTTGGCCGACCAATCGCTCCACATCGGTTACGATCGATACATCGCCCTGAACTGCAACCGCTCGAGGGCCTTTCGATCTTATGGCGTCAACAACTGCCTCAGCAGCGGCGTGCTCTTTCCGGTAGTTCACGACGACTTGGCAGCCAACGTCAGCAAACGCCAAGGCTATCGCCTTGCCGATTCCACGACTGGCGCCCGTCACGAGTGCCACACGATTCTGTAATTTACTCACGCTAATGCCTCCCAAGTTGGACTAGCGTGCAGACGAAAACGGCCCCGGAAGACCGGGGCCGCTCGCGTAAATGAGCGCTAACTCGGAATTAGGAGACTCAATCGCCAGCGACCGCTTCCGCAGCGGCCTCGGTCGCCTTCTCCGACCCGTTGCCGTTGGCCGGAGCAATCGTCACCGGCTTGCCTGCATTGGCAAAATTCGCGGGAACCGCCTTGGCGATATCGGTCAAGCTGCCGATTTGCACGACTTCCTGCTTGGGCTTTTTCAGCACCAATTCTTCGTAAATCGCGCGAACCTTGGCCTGCTCCTCGAGCGCCTTCTTTCGGCGAATGCGGTTCTCTTCGGCCGCAGTCAGTGGAATATCGTGCTCGATGTGGCGTACGCGCGCCGCATCTTCCGCATCGATGACCAGCGAATGTTCGTACGATTCCAGCCCGACATTCTTGCCTTTGGCGTAAATCTCATGCTTCCCGTGCTTCTTATACCACTCTGCCACGGTCGCATTCTTGTGCATGTTCTCAATGATGTTGCGCCAGCCGATTCCCGTGTTGTACGCGCAGAAGCTGATTTCACCCTGCTGCGTCCCGTAAGGAATGATGCACATCTCCGTGCGCCGGAAGTCGTAGTTGAACAGATCCTGGAACCACATGCCCGCGATAAATAGGAAGTTCCACGGATCCTCAGAACGGCGCTTCATGGCATCTTCATACGTGCGATCCGGTGAGGTCTTGCCATACTTCGTCGTCGCCCGCTTGGTCAACGCCCAGGTCTTATCGAACTTTTTGAACAGATCCCACAGCTTCAGCCCCTTCGGGCCTTCGAATGGGTGATAGTTCTTGAGCAGCGCCATGGCCATCATGAAGTTCGAGAAACTCCGCCCGCGCGCGGCATCCGTAATGGCGTTCACATCCTTGGTGAGCTGCAACGCATCCAGGAAGCGCGGCACTGGAGCCCATTCCTTGGTCTCCTTGTGGATCATGATCGCGGTGCCTACGCCGCAATTCGGGTGGCACCCGCAGGAGAGCGAGCCCCACTGCGATTCGTTGCCCTTCACCATATCCGCAAAACCCGCGAACGTGCTGATGAAGGAAAGCGGGAACCAGTCGCGCGTCGGCTCGACCTTGCCCACCTGCTGGCTCACATCCTTCGCCAGATGCGACAGGGTGTAGCGCTGCCGCAAACGGCGTTCCGGCGTAATGTCTTCGTCGCGTCCCGTGAACGAAACCGGCTGGAAGCTGATGAACGCGATCCTCTTGGGGTTTTCCATCGCGAACTTCACAACCGTTCCCACCTGGTCGTTGTTTACGTTGTTGACGATGGTCACCACCAGCACGATTTCGATGCCCGCTTCATGCATGTTTTCAATCGCGCGCAGCTTCACATCGAACAAGTTACCGATCTGCCGGTGGCTGTTGGCATCGTTGCCTATGCCGTCGAATTGCAGGTAGGCATACCGCAAACCCGCTTCGAACGCCTTCTTGCAGAACTCCTTGCTCTTGGCGAACTCGATGCCGTTTGTTGCCGCCTGCACCGAGTTATAGCCGACCTTTCGCGCATACCGGATGGCGTCGAAGAAGTACGGGCTCATGGTTGGCTCGCCGCCGCTGAACTGCACGGACATCTGCCGCCGTGGCTTGATCTTCACGGCGTTGTCCAAAATCTCGGTAATTTCGTCCCAGCCCAACTCGTGAACGTAGCCAACCTGGTTCGCGTCCATGAAGCACGGATCGCACATCATATTGCAGCGGTTGGTCAGGTCCACAGTGAGCACCGCGCCACGGCCGTAGCGAACATTCGAAGAACCATGCTTGTGCAGTCCTTCGTCGTTGTGCGCCGGGATGTCGCGGCCAGGGAAATTGCTCTCAATCCACTTTAGAAAGGTCGAATCTACCGCCATTAAGTCTTCATAATGGCCGTGTTGCGGGCAATCTTTCACCATCCAGATCTGCCCATCACGCTCCACGATCTGCGCCTTGATCTCGCCCACTTTCTCATTCATCAAGTCGCGCCAATCCTTCTGGCCGTCGATGATCGCCTTGCGCGCTTCCTGTACGCACGCCGGGCACAGCGAGTCTGTCTGCCGCGGGAAGCCCAGCGTCGGCTTGGTCTTTTCCCAGGACTTCAACAGCGGTTTGTCCGACCACTGCGGCTGCGGCGACGGATTGGGATTCTTTTTGTTGAAGTATTGAATGGTATCGAAGGTGATACCCGCGGTCTTGCAAAGCACCCAGTCCAGCGACCGGAACACTTGCGTAGAAATAGTATTAGGCATACTGCGGCTGCCTCTCTTTCGATAATTCGATTACTTTCTGGAACCCCAAGACGCCTAAAAAACACTTGCTCTATCCAATGGCGTCATCCCCCCAAGGCTGACGGTAGAGTAACACGCGACTTTCAGCGCGCCTAAACCATTGGACCAGTGTAGTTTGGAGCCTCACACGGCCGGAAGCCAGAAGGATTCGGTGAATGGTCGAAAATCGCAGTTAAATGGCGCCAAGCGCCACTAAGTGGCTCTAACTTCAACAACCATAAGGGGGTTACTGATTGACGTCACTCTTGCAAGTTTCGTTTTGGCACTACTGTGTCTTACTCGTTCAGGGCTGGCCGCAGCACCGCAACCAAGAAGTGCGCAAAGTGCGCCGCATCCTCGTCCATCTGCAGCCACCGCACCACACAATGCTCGCTCAGGTATTTCCCGACCTTGGCCTCGGGTATCCCTAAATGTTCTGCCAACTTTGGCCGGATCGATTCTCCTTTACGGCTCGATCCTCCCCGCAGCAGGTTCGGTATTGCTACCCGTAAGGTCTGGCAAGGCTCCACGTAATAATACGTTGTCAAATCGGAATCCGTCAGCACCCACACTCCCGGTCCAGCCGGCGCTTTGTCCGCAACTTCCAATGGTGTCGGCGTAGCCCCCAGCAAACGCCGAAAATTCATCTCCAACTGCATCAACCTCGACGTTAATCCCGGATCGCCAAAACGCCCACGTAGGCTAGGAACGGCGGCAGCAGCCACTTCGGGAGTGCTCTCTGGCTGTTCCGCTATGTCCCGCGGAGGAATGGCCCCCGCGCGCACCGGGGCCGATGTCCTTGCTTCGGGCGCAGCCCCCCGCGAACCCTCCCGCGGCTGTTCTCGCCGACTCGTCCGCGATTCGCGCCCGCCTCGCCTGCCTCGCTTCTGTCGGTGACCGCCACGTCCAGCGGGGGCTTCGCGATCAGCGCCAGTAACCGGCTGGACTCGCGCTTCACCAGCCGCAGTGCCAATTTGCGGTTCGCTGACAGCTTCTGCGCTAACCGGCGTTTCTGCACTGCTGACCTCTGACACAATCTCCGCCGGTTTCGTTCGCACAGGTTCGGGAATTTCTGCAGGTTCCGTCGCTCCCAGGCGCGTAGCACTTTCCTGCGCTTTCGTTTTCCAATCCGCTCGCCGGAACCGTTCCGCCGCCGTCAGGTACCAGCGGCCTGCATCGGCGTTATTGCCGCTGGTTTCAAAGTAGCGCGCCAGTTCAAACGCCACCATCGCGTCGCGCGTCTTTGAAAATAGATTGGTTAATTGCCCTGCGGGGTCTTTACTCGTTCGGGCCCGCCGAATTCGCGCTGTGATCTGCTTCCAGTCCGCCATACAGTGAATGGATTCTAACAGCGAAGCTCCACTTCCGCCAGCAGGACTACGTCTTTCCACGACGACGGCGGTATCCGCGGCAAGTCTGCCTCACCTCGGAAACTGCCCAGTTGCATACCTTTACCGATTGACGTCCGCCCACATCGCGAAGTATGCTTCTTGCGTTCCGCCCGGGAGGGTCTTATGCAACGTCTGCGCGCTCTGGGTGCAGCCGTCTTGGCGTTTAGTCTCACCAGCGTTCCTTTGTGGGGAGCCGCTACTCCCAACGTCGCACCTCTTGGCACCATCATTGCCGCCGATCGCGCGCACGTCGGCTCCGCAGCTGCCGACGTCGGCACCACCGTCTATGCCGGCGACAGACTCAGCGCCGACAACCCAGGGAGCGTTCAGCTGCGCGCCGGCGCCGCACGCTTCCTGCTGCAAAGCGGTTCCACTGCTGTAGTGGAATCCTCGGAGGGTGCGCCTTCCGCAGACTTGCTGGCGGGCACCGCGACTTTCTCCACAGGCAACGCCCACGCCTTCACTCTCTACGCTTCTACCGCGGCGATTCGTGCGCAGACGGATGCTCCCACCATCGGTCAAGTGACTTTTTTGAATCCGAAGGAACTTGTCGTCACTGCTCGTCGCAGTGGCCTTACCGTTACAGTTGCCGACGAAACTCAGGTCGTAAAGGAAGGCGAATCCTTCCGCGTTCTTCTCGATCCTTCTGATGGGCAGGAACCGGCAGGAGCTGGTTCGGGCAATAGTCAGGGCCCGACGCAATCGGGAGGTCCACTGAAAGCAGGCCGCAGTCGCTTCCTTATCATGGCCACAGCGCTTACCGCCGCTGGTACAGGCGTGGCCATCTATTATTCTCTGGAAAGCCCGTCTCACCCGTAATCAATTCACTGGAAAACCGAGACCCTCTGGCCATCGCACCATCTGCGGTGGCCATTTTTTGCCACACCCACGACTAAAAAACCCTGCTGATTTCGCGGCAAGTTCTTAAAGCGTGGCGATCAGTTCAATCTCCACCAACGCGTCTTTCGGCAGGCGGGCCGCTTGCACCGTTGACCGCGCCGGCGGCGCGGCGCTGAAGTATCGTCCGTACACTTCATTCATGGCCGCAAAATCGTTCATATCCTTCAGGAATACCGTGGTCTTCACCACGTGATGAAACGAAACACCGGATGCCTCCAGAATCCCTTTCAGATTCTCAAAAACTCGTTCCGTCTGTTGCCGCACGTCTGTCCCCACAAATTCTCCGGTCGCCGGATCCAGCGCCACCTGTCCGGAAACAAACAGCAGTCCGTTCGCTTTTATTGCTTGCGAATACGGCCCAATCGGTTTTGGACCACGCGCGGTCAGAATCACTTCTTTCATATTGCACGCTCCTGAATTTGCGCGGAAAAGGATAGCAGATGAGCAGCGCGCTGGGGAATTTCAATGTGGCCTGCGGCCGCGCACGCGCACAAACCCGGTATTGGAGTGGTCTCGTTCAGCCTCGCGTCGCGCGATCAGTGCCTCGGCCTGTTGGTCGGAGAGGCCTTCGTTCACGATCTCGATGATCTGTTTCTCGGACATCGCCGTGTTTTTCAATCGCCCGATCTGTTCACTCGTCAGAGTTGGTAAGCCCTGGATTCGCCGGTGAATGATGGATTGCACCGTCGCGTTCGAGAGCCCAATCAGCTTCAGCGTCACCGCTTCTCCGCTCAGGATATCCATCTGGTCCGATTGCGCCATCTCCAGAATTTGTGCATCCGCGTATCCCGCGCGAGACAAATCCATCGCCGAATCGCCACTGGAAAACTCGTGATTGTGCGCCCGAGCAGCCTTCACTAACGCCACACAAAGATCGTCCGACGCTCCGGCATTCTTCAATTTTGTCAGTTGCGCAATCTCCAAGTCACTCAGCTTCAACCCTTTCAGTTCGTCAAGCGTCGACGACCACATCCCCGTCCGTTCCAGCGCATTGTAATCTGTTTGCGGCTGCTTTTGGCAGCCCGCCAGCAGCAGCACGCACACACCCACAGCCAGGAGCGGGTTCTTCATGTCTCCATTGTAAGCGCCACAACCCTGCGCGACAGGCGGTGTGTCTCTGGAGGTACTGGACCAAGGAACAGGCTCACCCGGGAACAGTCTTGGCCCGTCGCACCCAACTCTTGCTCTGTGAATTTCCCATTAAAATTCGCGCCCGCCATTGACCTGGCTATGCGGCCCCATTACTGTGTTCCCGCCATGAGCAAAGAAGATTTGGATCAACGACGCCTCGCCTACAAACAAGCCGTCGACGCATGGGTCGCCGCCATTCGTGACGAGGAAGCTCTTGCCACTCCCGATCATTCCATGACCGCCATGGAAAAGTGGGACGACGCTCACTTCCGCGAACAGGACGCGCAATCCGCCGCCATCAAAGCACGCGACGCCTACAAAGACGGCCTGCGCGCCATTAACTACAGCATCTAGCTCGTTCTTACGGTGAGATTACTCACCGCGATAGTGTGGATTTACTTCGGCCCGCTCACACCTGAAATGTGCGTTCTACACCGTAGATCCCTTGGATCCGCCGGATATTCGCCACAATCGTCTCCAACTGGCGCTTATCCGTAATTTCCAAGCTCGCTTCCACTCGCGCATTTTGCTTATCTGGCCGGCTCTCCAGCATGCGAATGTTTGAACCCGCTCCGCTGATTACCGTGGTTATGTCCGCCAGCAACCCGGGCCGGTCTTTTGCTCGAATCAACAACTCCACCGGGAACGTCGCCACATTGTTCCCGCCCCATTCCACGGCAATACGACGCTCCGTTTGATACAACAAATTCTGCACATTCGGGCAGGCTCGTGTGTGTACGGCTACGCCGCGGCCCCTCGTCACGTACCCCACAATGTCATCGCCCGGAATCGGATTACAGCATTTCGCCCGAAAAACCAGCAGGTCGTCCTGGCCCTTCACGATCAGTGGCGCTTCGCCAATACCCAGCATCCGCTTGACCGTTTTGACCAGCGTCGGCTTCGTGCCCTCTTCGGTTTTTTCTACTTCCTTGCTCGGTTCCCCGAAATAGCGCGATAACACCTGCCGTGCCGAAAATTTCCCGAATCCTACCGCCGCAAACAAATCCTCCGTCCGCGACAATCCATATTCTTCACTCAACTTCTGCAATTCTTCTTCCGATATTTTCTTCAGTCCTTTCGGAAAATTTCGCGACTCGTTCTCCAGCAGCCGCCGCCCCATCTCCGTCGCTTCTTCCCGTTCCTGCGTATTGATGAAGTGGCGGATCTTGCTCTTCGCGTGCGACGATTTTACAAAGCTCAGCCAATCCCGGCTGGGCTTATGCCCTTTTTGTGTCAGTATTTCCACGACATCGCCGGAAACCACCTCGTGCCGCAACGCCACCATCTGCCCGTTGACCTTCGCCCCCACGCAGGTGTGCCCCACTTCCGTGTGCACAGCGTAGGCGAAGTCCACCGGAGTCGCCCCCTTCGGCAATTCCAGCACGCGCCCCTTCGGGGTAAACGCGTACACTTCCATCGGCGCCAGGTCCACCTTCAGCGTCGACAGAAATTCGCTAGGCTCCTGCAATTCCTGCGACCACTCAATCAGTTGCCTCATCCACGCGATTCGCTGGTCGTCATCGTTCGAAACCGGCCGGCCGTCTTTGTACTTCCAGTGCGCGGCCACGCCTTCTTCCGCGATTCGGTGCATGTCCTGAGTGCGAATCTGCACCTCGAACGGCTGCCCTCCGTGAATCACAGTGGTGTGCAGCGACTGGTACAGATTCGGCCGTGGCATGGCGATGTAGTCCTTAAACCGCCCGGGCACCGGCCGCCAGATGTGGTGCACCACCCCGAGCGCTGCGTAACAGTTCCTCTCCGTGTCCGTAATCACCCGCACCGCCAGCAAGTCGTAAATCTGATCCAGGCTGCGCTCCTGCCGCACGATCTTGCGGTGCAGCGAATACAATCCTTTCACGCGTGCTTCCAGCTCTGCCGGAATACTGTTTTCTACCAGCTTGCTGCGAATCGCGTTCTGCACTTCTTCCAGAAACCGCTTGTGGATTGGCGCTTTTTCCGTCACTTCCTTCTGCAACGCCAGGTACGCGTCCGCTTCCAGAAACCGGAACGACAAATCTTCCAGCTCGCCCTTGATCAACGCCATCCCCAACCGGTGCGCGATCGGCGCATAAATGTCCATCGTTTCTCGCGCAATCCGCTGCTGCTTGGCTTCCGGCAAATATTCGAGCGTCCTCATGTTGTGCAGCCGGTCCGCCAGTTTCACCAGCACCACGCGCACATCGTGCACCATCGCCAGCAGCATCTTCCGCACGTTCTCAGCCTGCCGCGCTTCCGGTGCCATCATATTCAGCCGGCCGATCTTGGTCACGCCCTCCACCAGGCGTGCCACCTCGGGGCCAAATCGTTCTTCTAAACGGGAAATCGGATACTCCGTATCCTCGATCGCGTCGTGCAGCAATGCTGCCGCCAACGTCGTGGCATCCAGCTTCATGTCCGCCAGGATGTGGGCCACTTCCAACAGATGCGTAATATAAGGGTCGCCCGAACTGCGGAACTGATCGCGGTGTCGTTCGGCCGCGATGTCATACGCGCGCCGTACCAGCCACGGATCTTCCGAGGGGCGGTTCGTGCGCAGTTTTTGCAGGAGTTCTTCGAGACGCGCGTCGAGTTGCCGCTCCGTGCGGTCCCGGTTGAAATTCAAGGGGAGATTAGCCCGCGTTCCCATAACTTAGTTTACGCTCCTCCAACCCTTTGCGGAAGAGTCCGTCCACCTGCGCATACACAAGGCGCAAGTAGCACGCGCTTCACAGCTTGCGGCAAAAGTACCTTTTTCAGGGAACCGGGGCTTCAGCTCACGGTTGCAAACGAAAAAGGCCCCGGCAGGTAAACCGGGGCCCTCTCGGAAGGGATAGAGTAACCTCAGGACGTCGGCGGTTGCGGCTGCTCGGCGCGCTTCTGCTTGATTTCCTTCACCTTATCGAGCAGGTCGTCGGCCATCTTTGTGTAATTGTCGCGATCCGCCTGCGATTCCGCCATATCCGCCTTCCGGCGATAGAGCAGGTTCAAATACGTCATGGCGTCATCGTAATCCGGCTTCAGCTCGATGGCTTTTTTCAACGCCGCGATTCCGTCGTCCACCATCTTCTCGTACTTGTCCGTGTATTCTTTCCGTACATCCGGTGGTAGCGGATCGGTGTCCTTAATCTGCTTATTGATATGCGCCTTGTTGTAGTCCGCGCGCATCTCGGTGTTCCCGCGATACGCCAGCGCCCAGTCGATCACCCCGATCGAGTAATACGGCTGCGGGTCGTTCGGTCTTAGCGCGATGTGCTTCTCGTGGTACGCCTTCGATTCTTCGAACTTCTTTTCATCGAAGGGCTGTCCAGCCATCTGGTACAAAATCGATGCCAGCCCATCGATCGCGCTCATATTGTTGGCGTCCTTATCCAGAACCTCTTTATATTCCGCAATCGCCTGATCCCCGTGACGCATGTTTTCGGTCGAGGGAGCGCCCGGAATGTACTGGCTGGCATACGCGGTGGCCAGATACAACCGCGCATTGATCAGATCCGGATCGAGTTCCTTTGCCTTCTGGAAGTCCTCGACCGCCGCGTCAAATTGCGCGTTCTTGAACGATGCCACGCCCTTGTTCAATAGGTCGCGCGCTCGCAGCTTGTTGCATCCCGTGAGGCCGGCAACCAGTGGGACCAACACCGCCAGACACAACACTTGGCGGCTAATTCGGGAGATGCCTGACGACCTCTCCCCTTCAACCTTAGCTTGATTCATGGAGGCTTCCATCCCTGAGTCGTACCGCCCCGATGTCCTGGGAGCCGGCACGTGGATTCACTTACGCCACTAGGCGTCATTCCATCACGTTCAGTGGTTTTTTTCCAGTTCCGTTGTCACTAAACCTACCGGGGAAGCGCCCGCCATGTGCATGACATTCAGAACCTCGGCAACCACCGCAAACTCGAGAGAACGATCACCCTGAAGAAACACCACGCGTTGAGCTCTGCCACCTAACACTTGCTCTAAACGACCCTGTAGCTCTCCGCGCTCTACTGCCGATCCGTTCAGCCGCACCCTTCCGTCCGGTCCGATCTGAACGATGAGACTCTTCGGATGCTCTATCGGAACCGCCTGGCCTGGTTCCTGCGGCAAGCTCGCCGCCAATCCCACCTGTCGGTGTGGGATGATCATGAAGATCACCAACAGCACCAGCAGGATGTCGATCAGCGGCACTACATTTACATCTGAAACGATACCGCTTCTACCGCTAGCTTCGATTCCCATGAGCCACCTCTTCCAGGTTTTTTACCCGGCGAGGAGGACGCTCACATCCGCGATATTCTTCCTAAAGTCTACTGGCCCGCTTCGAGTTTCGCTGTGATCAGGCCCACACGATCTATGCCCGCCTGCTTCATCAGGTCGATCGCTCGCGCCACGTCCATAAACTGCACGTCGTTGTCGCCCTTGACGAACGCCACCTTTTCCGCACGGTCCTTGAAAATCGTTTCCATGCGCGGTTCCAGCGTTTCCCAGGTGGTATCTTCGTTGTTGATCTTGAGCTTCCCGCCCATCAGCACTTGCACCACCACTGTCTTATTCTCTAATTCCTGGTTCTGCTGTTGGTTCGGGGACGGCTGCGGCACCAGCGCATCCAATCCCTTCGGGGTCAGCGGCGTAATCACCATGAAAATGATGATCAACACCAGCAAAATATCGATCAGCGGCACAATGTTCGGTGAGGACATCGCCCCCGAACTGCTTCCAACTTCCATTCCCATTGCAAATCTCCTGATTCTTCCGCGGCGTCTTTCTTCCCGGAGCAGCGGTCCGCGCCGGGTGGGATCCGGCGCGGTTCCTTCAACTCAGCAAACGAATGACCGCAACGGCTAACGCGCGCCCCTCAGTCTTAATCTCCAGCCGACTTCGCTGGCTTCGACTGTGGGCCGGCAAGTGCCTTCGTTTTTTCCGTCAGTAGCCCCAAGGAATCCACGCCCGCCGAACGGATCTCGTCTACCACCGCGACCACGTCACCATACTTGGCGCGCGCGTCGCTCTTCACGTAGACGGTTTTGTCCAGCTTATTCGCGATCTGATCCTTGATCTGCCCCGTAATGTCTTCCTTCTTCGTCTTGGTATTCCCAAGATAAATGCTCCCATCACGAGTAATGGCCACGACGATGGCGTCGTCCTTATCCGCATCCTTCATATCCCTCGGGTCGCTCACCGATGCCAAGTCTACCTGATGCGTCTTCTGCAACATGGGCGTGACCACCATGAAGATGATCAGCAACACGAGCATAATGTCCGCCATCGGAATCACGTTTGGCGCCGCCATGGTCGGCCCGGCTTGTGGCTTATAGGCCATGATTTACCTCTTCCGGTGTTACTTCTTCGCGCCGCGGCGCAGAATGAAGTAGTTGATCAGCTCCATCGATGAGTTGTCCATTTCCACGTCGAACGCTTCGACGCGGTTCGTGAAGTAGTTGTACGCCCACACCGCGGGCACCGCCACTAGCAAACCGAACGCCGTGGTCACCAACGCTTCCGCGATACCGCCGGCCACTGCCGACAGCCCGGTCGCCTTCTGCGATTCGATGCCCTTAAACGCGTTCAAAATGCCCACCACCGTGCCGAACAGACCCACGAACGGGGCCGTCGAACCAATCGTGGCCAGCGCGGACAAACCGCGCTTCATTTCCGCGTGCACGATTGCCACCGAGCGCTCCAGACCGCGCTTTGCCGCTTCGATCACTTCTGCATCCGATACTTGCTGCGACGCCGACTGGAATTCCGACAAGCCCGTCGCCACGACCTTGGCGATGTGGCTCTTCTTGTTGCGCTCCGCAATCGCGATGGCTTCATCCAGCTTGCCGTCCTTCAGCGCCCCCGCTACTTGCTGCACGAACAACCGCGACTGCTTCCGCGCGTTGTTGTACATCAGGAAACGGTCAATCATCACACCGAACGAATAGACCGAGAGAATGAACAGGATCACCACCACGATCTTCGCGAGGAGACCCATATTCCCCCACATGGAACGCAGATCCCATGAGGTACCGCCGCTGGCTTCTGTTTGCAGCCAAGCCGCGTAGACAAAAAGAGTTGCTAGCATTCGTTTGCTCCTTATTTCCTAGTGGCCCCCGCGGGCAGGAACCAGCAAGATTGTTTTTTCACCACGTACCTACTCAGAACGGCGCTCGGACTCCCACGGCTCCTGCGTCGCCCCGTTTCACTACTGAGCGAGAGAGAAGATCACGTCAATTTCGGTATCCACATCCACCGGTTCGCCGTTCAGCAATGTCGGCTGATACCGCCACTGCTTCACCGCATCAAGCGCGGCTTGCACCAACAACGGATGCCCAGACTCCACGGTCAACTGCTGTACTGTTCCGTCTTTACCGATGATGGCATGCAGCCGCACCGTACCGCTGATGCGCGTTTGCCGCGCCAACGGCGGATACATCGGCTGTACGCGATTCACCAACCGCGCGGCCTGCACCGCTCCACCGACACGCACGGGACCCGTATGCGTCGGCCTCGGGGGCGGCGGTGCGGCGCTGCCTGCTCCACCGATCACGCCACCAATCACGCCTCCCATCGAACCACCGGCCACGCCTCCAGGCACGCCACCGGCCACGCCGGTCATGCCCATATCCGGCGGCTGTTCTTCTTCCTTAATAATCTTGACGTCCTTAGGGATCACCTTCGGGGCCACCAGCTTTCCGGCCTCCATCAGGTGCACCACCGGCTTGATGTGCACTACCTGCACTGGTGCCGGCGGAGGAGGTGGCGGAGGAGGTGGCGGAGGCGCCAGCAGAATCGACGACATCATCGCCTTCGGCAGCGCTTCCGTGTAAATCAAGGGAATGAGGATAAGAATCGCCAAGAAGAGCACTTGCACCACCATGGACACCACCACGGTCCACGGCTTGTTTGTCTTCTTGCTCTTCGCGTTGGATACAACCATTTCTTCAAACATCGTTGGCCACTACCTCCTTCCCGCGGGTGCCAGGCGCGTTGCGCCGCCCTCGTTCCCTCGGGATTTGTTGCCGGCTGCGGTTCCGGTGTTTCCCGCACCGTGTCCCCGCCACCGATTCCAGGCGACGACTAAGGGTGCTGCAATTCCAAAACTCGAGTACGTTCCTACCACAATCCCCACCACCAGGGCAAAACTAAACGCCCGGAGCACCTGGCCGCCCATCAGGAACAAGACGAGCACGGTGAGAAACGTCAATCCGCTGGTCAGTATCGTTCGCGACAACGTTTGATTGATCGACTTATTCACTACGTCCGCGAATGCTTCTTTCCTCAACAGCCGGTTGTTTTCCCGGATGCGGTCGAAGATCACGATCGTGTCGTTCATCGAGTATCCGACCAGGGTCAACAACGCCGCAATTACCGTCAGCGAAATTTCAAATCCGAATATCTTGAATAATCCCAGGGTGATCAGCACGTCGTGAAATACTGCCAAAACCGCTGCCACTCCGAAAATGATGCGGTCCACAAACCGCAGCAAAAACCCACCCTTCGAGGACCAAGTCGCCGACCCGCCAATCTGTCCACCGTAGAACCGGAAGGCAATATATACCAGCATGCCCGCCAAAGCATAGAGGGTTACTCGAATGGCCTGATTGCGTAACTCTGCACCTACCTTCGGCCCCACGATCTCCACACCGCGAATTCCAAACGGTGCCAACGAGTAGTTGTTTTCAATCGTCGAAACTACCGCCGGGGTCGCGCCCGTGGCCTGCGAAAGCTCGGACAGATTCCCCAGCACACCGCCCTTTTCCCGGTCTCGGTAGGACAGCAGGTTCTTCGCTAGCGTCTGGTACTTATCTCCCGCGTTAAGCCCTAAGCCCAAAGGATCTTTTTCCAATAGAAAGTTTGCCAACACGTTCGGCGTCACCGAGTTGAAGTCCGGCTTGCCCTCGGCCACGCCGTAGGTCCCCCGCAACGCCGTAAGCACCTTCGCCTTGCTATCATCCAGCGCTTGCTCGGTTTGCGCCGACTGCTCCACAAAGATCAGCACTTCGTTGGAGTTCGAAGTCAAACCACTCGAGCTAATGCTCTGAATCTCGGCGTTGTTCAGTCCCTGGGACCGCAGGCCAGATCGCAACTTATCGATGTTGGGAGGTTGGGCGAACACCACGTCCACGTTCGTTCCACCCTTGAAGTCGATTCCGTACTTGATACCGCCCTTGAGGAAGATCGCGGACCACCCGATGATCAACAGCAATCCGCTTAAGGCGAAGAAATACTTGGCCTTGCCCATCCAATCGATATTGGGCTGTTTGAAAAGCTCGATCATGCCTTTTTTTGCGTCCCTTCTTTAGACTCCAAGGGTTTCTTCTTTGTTCCCGGCTACCTTATTTCCCCGGGTACTAATACCCTCGTCAGACTAAATGCTCAGTTCGGCCTGGCGGTCCATTTTCGCCAAGTGATACTGAAAAATTGTCTTGGATACATAAATCGCCGTAAACACGTTCGCAATCAAACCGATCGTCAAGGTAATGGCGAACCCGCGGATCGGCCCAGTCCCAAAAATGAACAGGAAAAACGCCGACACCACCGTCGTCACGTGCGTGTCGATGATCGTTAGAAACGCCTTATCGAATCCCGCTTCCACCGCCGCCGACGCCGACTTCCCGTTCCGGATTTCTTCTCGAATTCGTTCGAATACCAGTACGTTCGAATCCACGCCCATACCAATGGTCAGGATCACGCCCGCTATGCCCGGCAGTGTCAGCACCGCTCCGAACATAGCCATCGCCGCCAGCAAAATCACCAGGTTCAGCAGCAACGCCAGTACGGCATTTGCCCCGGACAGTCGGTAGTACACCAACATGAACGCCATCACCACCAGCAAGCTCAGAATCGACGCCTGCACACCATGCCGAATCGAGTCCGCTCCTAGCGATGGGCCTACCGTGGCCTCTTCCAGATACTTGATCGAAGCCGGCAAGGCGCCCGCCCGCAGCACCTGCGCCAGTTCGTGTGCGCTTTCCTGGCTGAAATTGCCATCAATCCGCCCGGTATCCTCAATTCTCCCCTGAATCGTTGGAGCCGAATAGACCTTGTGATCCAACACAATAGCCATCTGGCGTCCGATATTCGCTTCCGTGAACCGCGCGAAATTCCGGCCGGCATCGCTCGACAGCACAAAGTTAATCTGCCATTGCCCCGGCATCTCGGTGTTCCGGCTTTCCGTAGCACTTCGCAAATCGCGCCCGGTCACCGCTGGGGTCCGCTGTAGCACGTACCACGCCTCGCCGTTTTGTCCTTGCGGCGTCCGATTCTCGGCCGTGCCTTGCACTAACTCAGTACCCGGCGGCAGGATTCCGCCTTTCGCCGCGAGGGCTGCTGCCTCTGACGGATACGTCTGCGGATCTTCGACCAGCTTCAGTTCCAACTGCCCGCCAGCCTGGATCACCCGCATGGCCGCCGCCGGATCGCCTTCCCCCGGCAATTGCACCATGATTTCGTTGTCCTGCCCGACGCGCCCGTGCTTTTGAATGGTCGGTTCCGTCAGTCCCAGTGCGTTGATGCGCCGGTCGAGGGTCTCCAGCGTCTGGGACATCGTGGTTTCTTCAATGGCCGCCTTGGTCGTCGGCCGCATGGTGAACAGCGTTGCGTTCGCTTCCCCCGGCGCTGTCCCCATCGTCCAGTTGCCTTCCAAATTGTTTTCGTGGACCACATCGCGGAATTGGTTGAACTGCTCAGACGGCACGCCTCGCACGATAAAATGCTCGTCATCCAGCCGCCGCACTTCGTCGTAGTGCACGTTCTTCTCGCGCAGCTGCGTCGTCAGCCGGTCCACCGCTTGATCGGTCTCTTGGGCCACGGCCTCTTGCAACTGCACCTGCAAAATCAGGTGCGTGCCGCCTTGCAAGTCCAGCCCCAGCTTGATTTGGTGCTCGAAATTCTGCTTCAACTGTGTGAAGGAGCTCGGAAACGTGGGCAATCCGATGGTGAAATATACACACACAACGACTACCGCGATGATGAAACCGATTTTATACTTCAGGTTGGGATTCATGGTTTAAATGATTCGGCGCTGCTGCACGCCGGCCTTGGCGGAGTTACTTTCCATCTTCTGGGGTCTCCACCTGGGCTACGGCCGCTCGCGCTATGCGAATTTTTACATTATCGGCAACCTTCAAAATGAAAGTGTCGCCGTCAATACCATTGATCGTGCCGTAGATGCCCGAAGTGGTGATCACCTTGTCGCCGTTCTTCACAGCGCCGAGCATCTCCTGCATCTTCTTCCTCTGCCGCGATTGCGGCAGGATCACCAAAAAATACATGATGCCGAACATCAGCAGTAACGGCAGGACAAAACCACCTAGTCCCCCGAATCCGCCGCCCTGCCACATCTCCAACGCTAGCAAACTCATGCTTAGGCTTCTTACCGTACCCTTTCCAACTACTCCCTCATCCTAATCTTAGGCCGAAACCGTTCGGAGTGCTAAATCACCAGAGCAAGACCCGCCGCGAGCAGGAATTTTCCTGCTTCACCTTCCCGCCCGATTCTCGTGATGAGAGTCGCCTTACCGCGGGTTGCCGTGGCTTCGATGACCTGTCTCGCGTCCCCGGCTTTTCGCCTCAGGCCGGTCCCGCCGCATAGCGGGAACGCAGCTCTGCCGCGAAATTCGCTAGATGTCCAAAAGTGATAGCCTCTCGAATTTGCCCCATTATGTCAAGGTAAAAGCGCACATTGTGATGGGTCGCCAGTATGGCTGCGGTGATTTCTCCGGCAGCGAACAGATGCCGAAGATACGCGCGCGCGTACCGCCGGCAAACGCTGCACTTGCAGTTCGGGTCGATCGGTCTTTGGTCCTCTGCATATCGCGCGTTCTTGATCAGTACTCGTCCTTCGCTAGTGTACAGGCACGCATGTCGCGCCGCTCGCGTTGGTAACACGCAGTCCATCATGTCGATCCCGCGCGCCACGTAATCCGCCAGTTGTTCCGGCCTACCTACGCCCATCAGGTACCGGGGCCGCTCTTGCGGCAGCAACGCCGTCACTTCCGCCGCCATTTCACAAGTCACTTCATGTGGCTCGCCAACCGCCAATCCTCCCACGGCGTATCCGGGAAAATCCAACTCCAGCAGTTGCCGCGCACTCTCTCGGCGTAAATCTGCGAACGTAGCTCCCTGCACAATTCCAAATTGCCATTGCTTCACATTCTCGTTTCGGCTGGCATACTCCAGGAAGTACTTCCTCGCTCGCCCCGCCCACGCCGTGGTCCGTTTCAACGCGCCTTCCGCTACTTCCCGCGGCGCTGGCGTTTCAATGCATTCATCCAGCACCATCGCAATGTCCGAGCCCAGCGCCAACTGAATCTCCGCCGCCTTTTCCGGCGTCAGCAAATGGTCGGAGCCGTCCAGGTGCGAACGGAAGCGCACACCTTCATCCGTGATTTTGCGTAAATCCGCCAAGCTGAAGACTTGATACCCACCCGAATCGGTCAGTATCGCGTTCTTCCACGACATAAACGCATGCAGTCCGCCGAGCCTCCGGATCAGCTCGTGTCCCGGCCGCAGATATAAATGATAGGTATTGGCGAGAATGATGCCCGCGCCCAGTTCTTCCAGCGCGTCTTGCGTAAGTCCTTTGACCGTCGCCGCGGTTCCCACCGGCATGAATACCGGCGTTTCGATTACCCCGTGTGGCGTGCTCAGCCGTCCCCGTCGCGCTCCCGTCGCATCGCTCTGCAGCACCTCAAAGGCAAAATTCATCCCTCGAGTGTATCAAGAGAAAGCGAACGCCCAGAGCGTCCGCACCAGCACATACGCTCCCCATACCGAAAACACAATCACAAACGATTTCGCGCCTTTTAACTTCCGCGGATTGATCGCCGCAAATCCAATCGCAATCAGGAGCAGCGACCAGATCGTGAACACGTCCAGCGATTTGCAGAAGGTCATCAGCCATTTCGCCGATTCCTCCGGCAAGAATGCCGCCACATTCGTTGCCATGGGATTCTCCGGATCAATGCTGCCCGGTGGCTTCAGGAACAAGATCAACAGGAAGATCGGCGTGCTTACCAACGCTACTAACCCGGAATGCGCCATCACCGATATAGCTTGCGTATAGTTCGCTCCCGCGCCTCCCAGCACGTTGTAGGCCCCCATCAGAATTCCACCCACCACGGTCACGAAGATGATCGTCCCAAACACTCCCGCGCCGTACAGTACATACGTCGTGATCTTCGCCGACAATTCCACCTGCCGGTCTTTCTGCTCCGGCGTCATTTGCGCCGCACGTGGATTCTTATCGATTTGGTCGCGGATATACTCGCGCCAATTCACCCTCTGGTTTAGTGCGGTTAGCGCGATCATCGCCAGCACGGTCGTAATAATTACCGGCAAAATCCAATTCGGTTTTCGAGCGATATCCTCAAACGTCGCCTTGGGCGAGAAGAATATCCCGGCGACCCTTCCCCACGGTGAGATCTTCGCCTCAGGCTGGCTCTCTGGAGACACCCCGGGCGCCGGCACTGGATTTGTTGTCATTGGAGAGCTCCTTGACCACAGGTTTACGAGGGCTGCTTCTGGGAGTAGTTACGCTAATGCTGCCAAGAAAGTATCACGCCGGACCAACCCTGGGTAGCTCCGCTCCCGCCGGCCGGCTTCCGCCAACTATCCCGCTCGCCTCACCCACAACTTCGAACCAGCCCCGTTTTTCCGCACGCGCTTTTCGCACCGTCAGTCTCCGTAAGACCTCCGTTACCTCTGCGGCCACTCTGCGATCTCTGCGGTACTCTTTTTTGCTTCCCCTAGTTCCCAAAACGTCCTCCAAATGCTGTGGCCGCGCCGACGATCAAAATCGTAGTCGGATGCCCGCAGCGTCCCGCAGTTCCTCCGTCGATGCTTTATACTCGCCCTCATGAGTGTGCTTTTCCCCGAGGACCCGCCGGTTGTCCAAGCTCCCAAAACTCCCGCCGAACCGCCTCCGCCTCTCCACGAGCAGGTGCAACCTCCACCAAGAGGCGTCACTCTCGGCCTGCAAGGCAAGCTTGCCGCCGCCGCGCTTCTCTTAATCTTTTGGCTGTTCTTCTGGAGTTGCCGCCCCTTGCTTAGCCACGCTGGACGCGCCAATCCAGAGAATGTCGTCTTCTTTGCCATCATGCTTCTTGTGGTCCTAGGCTTCGGCCTGCGTGCGGTCTTACGCGCTTTCTGGGAACGCAAACTCCTCCGCTTCGGCGCCTGTTCCACGGGGACAATCCTCACGCAGCAAAGAACCGGTGGTGGGTTGGCCCTCAAGAGGCCCTTCATCATTTACGAATTTCCCGTCGGCGGCCACAAGCCCATGGTCGGCCGTGGCACCGACTGGACCGGAAACTACAAGCCCAACAAGCCCGTCGTCGTTTTCTACGATCCCCAGGACATTTCCCGCTACGTGGCCTTCTGCAGCACCGGCTGGCGTGTCCGCACCCGGACCGGCACCCTCTTCTCACCCTGACTCAACACTGGCCTTTGGTCTTGTTTCCACTTACGCCACTGCGTCTCGCCTGTTCCCCGTCGCCGCATGCCGCTCCTCTAAACTATTCCTATGCGCACCATTCTCTGCCCTCGCTGCGGCGCGCCCATCGCCACGTACCGCGCTTTCCGCCCGACCATTAAACCCTTCTGTGCGCGTTGCGGTTGGAACTTGCATCGGGCGGAGTTAGCTGTCGCACAACGAAGTGCGGCTGCGAAGTTCCTTCCCATTATCATTGCTGGCTTTGCCTTGCTGGGCGCGTTGGCGGCGGCACACTCCGCCTCGCCCGGCGCCCTGCTTGTGGCGCTCGCGGTTGGCGGGGTTATCCTGATTCCGTTCTGGTCTTACTTTTCCACGGAAAAGCAGATCGCGGCAGCCAAGCTTTCGGCGAACCCAGCCCTGGCCATGGCTCAGCCCTTCATTGATCCTGCTCTTCAGCGCCTGCAGTCGCTTCCGCGGCCGCGTCGCGTGCGACTTCGTGTCCCGGCGAGCCTTCTCATCATTTTGCTGTTCTTAGTCTTACTGCCCGTCGGGGTTATCTTTCTTATGACCCATCACCCCGCGGCCGCTCGGGGTCACGTCAATTCTTCCGGCTTTTTGGCCGTGCCCATCATTTTTGTCGTTCTCATCGTGGTCCCCTACTTCCGCGACAAACGCAGCGCCCCCCTCCTTCGCGATGGCGAACTCGCTTTGGGCCGCGTCACCTATCAAGAAAATGTCCAGGTCGGCAAATCCAGTTACAGCCGCATCGCTTACGAATTCAAAACCTCTTCTGGCCAGCTCATCCAGGATCGCGCCAAGGACCTCACCTACTCCGTCTACGAAGACATGACCATCCCTGTCTTCTACGACCCCGCCAATCCCTCCAAAAACGTCACTCCCTGCGCCACCTACCTCCGCGTCGACGAAAACCCCTTTTGAAAGCCCCCGGTCACGAAGAAACGTTGTCATTTCGCAAGGCAAGCGCCAGCAGCGCGCCACAAGTTGGCCTAGCGCGCAAGCGCTGGGTGCATACACAAAAAAAGACGGAGCGCCGTAGGTGCGTGCAGCACAGTAAACTATGAGACTCCATGGCCACTGCCACCACTCACCGTGTCGATTGGTCCCTCCTCCTGGGGCAGCGCGCCTTCCGTTTCTTCTTCACCGCTATGTTCGTATCCCTCTTCGGCAGCGGCATGAATTTCATCGGCGTCAGCTGGTACATCATGTCCGCCACGCACTCCACAGTCGCCGTTAGCTGGCAAGTCATCGTGGTTACACTCCCTGGACTCGTCGTTCCTTTCCTCGGTGGCGTGCTCATCGATCGCTACGACCGCCGCTACCTCGGCGTCCTTCTCGACCTCGCCCGCGGCTTTGCCGTTCTCTCCATCTCCTACATCGCCTGGCGCGGCAATCTGCATCTCTGGCACCTCTACTTCATGACGCTCATCACCGGCACTGGCTCGGCCATGTATTGGGCCAACGTCAACGCCCTGGTCCAGGAAGTTATTCCGCCCAGCCAATTCACCGGCGCCAACGCCACTGTCCTCGTTGGCGTGCAAACCGGCATGCTCCTTGCCGGCACTTTTGTCGGCTTCATGTACGACCACGCGGGTATCGCTGGCATCCTGTGTATCGACGGCCTGACGTATTTCGTCTCCGCGTTTTGCCTCTATTCGCTCCGCAGCGGTTACGTTTCCCCGCTCTCTCACCGTCAGTATCCGCGCGAATTCTCCGAATCCGCCGAAGGCACCGCCCAGGCGCTGGAGACCGGCGAAAATCCCGAAGTGGCAGAAGCCGGCTTGTCGCTGGAAATTTTTGCGGACATGAAAGCCGGCTTCGCCTATCTGCGCCAGCAACCCGTGGTCCTCGCGCTCGGCATCACTCACGCCATGCTCGTCGCCAGCATCGTCAGTGCCAACGTGGTCGTTGTTGCCCTTGCCGACGAGATCCTTCACTCCGGTGCTCGCGGCTTCGGCTTCATCGAAGCTGGCTGGGCCATTGGAGCAATCCTCGGTGGCATCATCACCAGCCAACTCCCGCAGCGCCTTCGCCTTCCTCTGTACGTAGCTGCCGTTGCTGGGTTGGCCCTCGGCCACGTGGCGATACCATTCGTTGCTGTGCTCTTCGGCGCCGTCATTCTCCAATCCTGCTTCGGTTTTTTCCGCGCGCTCGCTGGCATCGTTGCGCAATCTTCGCTCATGTCCATCGTTCCCAAACAATTCATGGGACGCACGCAATCCTCTTTCGCTATTTTCGCCACCGTTCTTCAACTCGCCATGAGCTTCTCTCTCGGCTGGATCGCCCAGCGTTTCACCATTGCTGTCGGCTTCTTCCTCCTTGCCGCCATGTACGCCGGCGCCACACTAACCGCGGGGCGCGCCCGCAAGCTTCTCCAAGCGACCCAATAGTAACAAGGGAAATCTGTCATTCCGCGTGAATCGAGGAGTCTCTCTTCGATCCCCGCATCTCCCCATCCCTCATGTTAAAGTACCTTCCCCATTCTCAATCGAGGCCGCTCATGGAAATCCAAACCATCCCGCCTTTCCTGCAATATTTCGCCAACATTCGCGAACGCACCATGCGTGTCGCTCGCAGCCTTCCCGCCGACAAGGTCGACTGGACCTACGCTCCCAGCAAATTCATTGCCGGCGACCTGCTTCGCCACATTGCCGTCACCGAGCGTTATCTCTTCGCGGAAAATATTCAGGGCCTTCCCAGTCGCTACACCACCCATGGCAAGGAACTCGCCGCCGATCACGCCGCGATCCTCGTTCTCATGGAGCGCCTCCACTCCGAGTCCATGGATATCTTCTCCCAGCTGACCGACGCCAACCTTCAGGAAAAATGTCTCAATGTCAGTGGATCAGAAATTACCCGATGGAAGCAGCTGCGCTCCATGGTGGAGCATGAAGTCCATCACCGCGGTCAACTCTATTTATATCTCGGTCTTCTCGGCGTTGCGGCTCCGCCTCTTTACGGTCTGACTTCCCAGGAAGTCCGCGCCCGTGGCCAGGCCTAACTCACCACTGGCGCCGCAGGCTCCGCTTTTCCGCCTAGCAACGTAACCGCGGCCTGATTCAGTTTGTTTTTCGTGGCAAATCGCTCATTCGCGCGCGTGACGTACCGCACCGCCACTTCGATTCCCCCTAGCACGGGTCTCACGTTGATTGCCGGCTCCGCGGACAAATTCCCCATCTCGCGTGAAGTCGTCGTGTTCTTCCACTCCTGCTCCGCCTGCTGCACCGTTTCCCGCGTTACTTCCAGCACTTTCTTATGCAGCGCGTCAATCAACGGATAAGGGTCCTTGTCCGGCGCTAACACCACTTGCAACTCGTCCCACAACCACTGCCCCGTCGTCGAAAAATTGAAGTAGTGCCCTTCAATCGCAAAACTATTTGTGAACGTGACCCGTCGTCCCGTCGGGTGTCCGCTGTCAGTCCAATTCCCCGTCTCCAGCAGCACGGTGTGAAACGGCCCGATCTCCGCCACTTCCCCAGTCACTCCGTTAATCTCCACCCAATCCCCCGGCCGCATTCCGTGTTTGCCCATCAGCACGAACCAGCCAACGAACCCCACGATAAAATCCTTCAACGCCACCGTTAGCCCCGCGCCCGCCAATCCCAAAAATGTTCCCAATTGGCTCGGGGGACCAAACAGCACCAACAGGATCAGCAGCAGCACTAACACCTGCACACTCACCCGGCTGGTCGTGCGCAACGATTCCAACTGCCTCCGGTCCATCAGTACCCGTCTCAACACCGAATCCGTCCACGAACTGAACAGCAGTCCCACCAGGGCAATTCCCAACATCCAGACAATTCCAAGCAGCCCTCGGTGCAGGATCTGCTGCTGGTGTGCCTGCACCACTTCAATCCATTGTCCGTACACTGCGCTCAACTGCTTCTTCGTATCGATCCGCATGTCGTACGCCGCAAGAATCTTCTGATTCAGCGCCAGTTGTTGCGTCTTCTTCAGCAGCTCCGCCGCGGCATTCTGCCCTTTGCTTGCCGCTGCTCCCGGCGCGCCCACAACCGCCGATGACAGTGTTTGCGCGCCCTTTGCGTGATGCGCCAACTCCGGTACCGCCGCCTTCTCGGCATCCACCTGTGCATCTAGCGCATTGTGCTTCACGGTCAATTCCGCAATCGCCGCGTCCGTCTCTCCCTTTGCCTTCCACAACGCCAACTGTTTATCGTGCAGTTGCTTCCATTGCTCCGCGCGATGCAGCACTCCCGGCTGCTCCACAGGCTCCGGTCCCGTGGGTACCGCCGTCGGCGTCCCGTGCGTGCTTTCTTCGTGTTGCTTCTTCAGTGCGTCGATCCGATCGACCAGGTCCCCGCCCGCGCGCATCAGATCTTCTTTGGCGTCGTTCACCTCGTCTTCCACCAATTCCACATCCGCTTGCGCCTGAATCAGGTCCGCTTGCAGCGCATCCTTCTTGGACTCACTGGCTTTGGCCACCTGGTCCGTCAACTGCTTTACGTGGTCCTGATCGCTTTGCAGCAGGCTCTCCGCCTTCTGCAATCGGGCTTCATCTTCTTTCGCTTCCGCCGACAGTGCCGGCGGGTGCAACCGTGCGCGTCGCAATGCGTTGTCGAACGCCTGGTCCACATCAAAATCCCCGAGGCGCAACGCTTCCTGCGCCAATCTCCGCTCATCGTGCGTCCCAGCCAGCGGGGCCAGTTGCTGCGCGGTGGTCAGCGGGCTCTGGTCCACCAGCGCCCTCTCCGCCGCTTGCTGCGCGCTCGCTTTTGGCGCGGCGGGCTCGCGCGTCTGCCAGAATCCATAAATCGTCGCCAGTGCCAGAAACACCAGCACCAACACTGCAATTTTCTGCCGTCGTTTCATGACCGTCGTCTCATCCCAATGATGTGTTCCTTATCCTACCGTCATTTTCCGCGGGGTCCGTTGCTATCTTCGTCCTTCGTTCCGGAAACGCAAGCACTTCCTCAGCACGCCTCCCCGCAAAACGTTTCCTGCGGTGTTCTCAAGCCGCAGGCAGCCGTCTCGCGCTCGTAGAATTCGAACAGCAAATTTTTCTCGTCATTGACGTCGCACCTTCGCGGGATTAATGTAAGGGAAGTCCGCTCCGAACAAAATCGAATCACCAAGTCACAGTTTCGCGGTTTGTTCGACAAGCGCCCACTTTCGATTTCACCCTCTCCGTAAGTGGTTAATGATGTCTCGTAGTTTTTAGGGTTATCTTCGCTCCAGAGGAGCCTCAGGTCTCGCATTGCGCCATGAAGAAATATCTCATCGTCATTGAGGAAACCGGTTCCGGCTATCTCGCTTATTCTCCCGACATGCCCGGCTGTGTCGCCAACGCCCTCACTCGCAACGAAGCTGAACGCAACCTGCATTGCATCCTCGTCTCCCACCTCCAACAACTCCGCGAATGCGGCGAAGTCCTCCCCGCTCCCCACTCCTACCCCGCCTACGTCGAACTCCCCGGCTAGCTGCCCCTGTAGCACAGGCTTCAGCCTGTGATCCAACCCTTGAAGTGCGTCGGCTTGCCGCAGCTTTTACGTTCCTTTCCTCCGTTTTGCATGTGGGTCCTGCCCGTCCAGACAAAACAATAAATTGTCAACAAACTGTCAGCCGGAGGAGCTCCGTTAACGACGAAGGATCTCCGCCGAACATCCTCCGCCCAATCCAGCTCCTCGTGATTCTTGATCGCCGAACGCTGATCACTGGTCACTTTTCCCAAAAACAAAAACGCCCGGCTTTCACCGGGCGTCCTCTTCCGAATTTCCATTTTCGCTTCTTTCTACAGATAGTCCCGCGACGGCCCCTCCAAAAACGCCCGCAACTTCCGGGAGCGCGACGGGTGCCGCAGTTTCCGCAGCGCCTTCGCTTCGATCTGCCGGATGCGTTCGCGGGTCACCGCAAACGACTGTCCGACTTCTTCCAGCGTATGTTCGCTGCCGTCATCCAGCCCAAACCGCATCTTGATTACTTTTTCTTCGCGTGGCGTCAGCGTCTTCAACACCGACGAGGTTTGTTCCTTCAAATTCAGGTTGATCACCGCATCCGAAGGTGACACCACCGCCTTGTCCTCGATAAAGTCTCCCAGGTGCGAATCTTCTTCCTCGCCAATCGGTGTTTCCAACGAAATGGGCTCCTGCGCGATCTTCAGGATCTTCCGCACCTTGGACACCGGAATATCCATGCGCTTGGCAATTTCTTCGCTGGTAGGTTCGCGTCCCAACTCCTGTACCAACTGCCGGCTCGTGCGCACCAGCTTGTTGATGGTCTCGATCATGTGCACCGGAATACGAATCGTGCGCGCCTGGTCCGCAATCGCGCGCGTAATCGCCTGGCGAATCCACCATGTCGCATAGGTCGAAAATTTATAGCCACGGCGCCATTCGAACTTGTCCACGGCCTTCATCAGGCCAATATTCCCTTCCTGAATCAAATCCAGGAACTGCAAGCCGCGATTTGTGTACTTCTTCGCAATCGACACCACCAACCGCAGGTTCGCCTCGATTAATTCCTTCTTGGCTTGCTCCGCTTCCGCTTCTCCCCGCTGGATAATCGTCAGCGTGCGCTTCAATTCCATCAGCCCGACTTCGCTGGCCTCTTCAATGTCCTTCAGCTCCGATCGCCGCGTCCGCAATTCCCGCCGCGCTTCCGCTGCGTTCTCGCCTTTAGACACATCCGCGCGCCGCTCCAGCCGTCCGGCTTCGCGCTCCAGCGACTGCAGCCGCTCCACCGTGCCGCGCATCTTGTCGATCAGCCGCTTCTTCTCGAACGGGTTGAAATCAATCCCGCGAATTTCCAGCGAAATGCTCACGCGCGTCCGCGCCACCGCCCACTTCGCCTTGATGTACGACTTCTTCTTCGCCTTCGGCGTCTTATCCAGTCGCACCGCTTCTTTCAACGCCTGGTCGTACAGCTTCGCAATCTTGTCGATGTACTTCAGGGTCTGCTTGGTCTTGTTCGCGATTTTTTCTTCGGTTAGCTCTTCGTCGTCAAACTGGACAATTTCCTTGATCGACCGCGCACCTTTGCGCAGGTCCTCTCCCACCGCAATCAATTCCTTGATCACGATCGGCGACCGCGTGATCGCCTTCATCACCACCAACTGCCCGCGCTCGATCCGTTTCGCAATGGTCACTTCGCCTTCGCGCGTCAGCAACGGCACCGTGCCCATTTCCCGCAAGTACATCCTCACGGGATCGTTGGTCTTTTCCAGCGAACCCGGCGTCAGGTCCAGGTCGCTTCCTTCTTCTCCGTGAAGTTCATCTTTGATGATCGTGTCGCGCTCACCATGCTCCGCCGACACTTCTACCGCGCGCGCCGCCTTCGCTGAAGCCGCGTCCTCGTAAATTTCAATGCCGTTCCGTTCGAACGTCGTTAGCAGATCGTCGATTTCTTCCGAGGAATGTACTTCGGCGGGAAGCGAATCGTTCACTTCGTCATACAGCAGGTAACCCCGCTCTTTGCCGATGGCGATCAGCTGCCGTACCGCATCATATTTTTCTTCTAAGCCCGTAGCTGCCACAACACTCCTCCCGCTCTCTCAATAACGTTCCGCGCTCTCACTGCGCACGCCTTTGCGTGCCTTACCTGCACAGAGCGAACAGACACAGCCGAAAATCGGCATAGGGAGGAATACTCCTCCACGAAGCTCTCAATTTTTGCTCTGAAGCCTTTTTCGCCGCGCCGATATATTCCGCTGCCCACGCCTTGCCTGAATTGCTGCAATGCCCCTGAACGATTCTTCCGCCCTATTATGTCCTTTAAATAGATGCAGAAAGGAGCGAAACCGTTACCCGGACAACCCTTTTACGTTACACGCCTAAGTCCCTCTAAGTCAACACGTTCCTTCCGTTCTTTCCCCTTAGATTCGCCACGCCACATGCCATTTGACACAGCGGTAATCTTCTTCGTATTAAATTCTCGTGAATCCGAAAATGCCTCTTCCCTCGGGAGTTCCATGAACTCTTTTCATCTGCATCCCGCAAAAACAGCTCTCGTCATTATCGACCTGCAACAAGGTATCGTCGCTATCCCCGCCGTTCCTCACCCCAGCTCGGAGATCGTTCAGAAATCGGCCCTCTTGGCGAAACACCTTCGCGAGAAGGGCGGAACCGTGGTCTACGTCCGCGTCGACATCGCCAATGTCCTGCAACTGCCCGTCGATGCCCCCTCCCGCGCCTCCAACGCTCCCCCGCCTCCGCCCTCCGCTTCCGAACTTATCCCCGCAGCCGGCTTTCAACAAGGCGACTTGCTCATCACCAAACGTCATTGGGGCGCATTCGCCGGCACCGAACTAGAGAATGCCCTTCGCCAACGTGGCATTGCTACCGTCATCCTCACGGGCATCTCCACCAATTTCGGTGTTGAATCCACTGCGCGCCAGGGTACTGGCTTGGGTTTTGCCTTCGTGATTGTTGAAGACGCTTGCGGTTCGCGCGATGCCGACGACCATCGTTTCGCCTTCGAGAAAATCTTCCCTCGTCTAGCCAGGGTCCGCAAAACCGACGAAGTCCTGGCCGCCCTCGCCTGATCCCGCTGTCACTCAGCCGACCTCACAAATCCCTCTCCTTCACCTCGCCAATCTCCACATCACGTAGCGGCTGGCAGCGGTGCAAGCGAAAATCCTTCACGTCTCTCAGCACAAACGTCGGCTGTCCCGCCGAGACCGGCGCTCGCACCCCCACAAACTCCGCGTCTTGCACATCTTCCAAAACAAACGCGGGCCGCTCGTCTTTCTTCTGACACTCAATCTTCACTCCGTCCAACGCAATCCCCTTCACATGCCGCACAAAAAATCCGTGCGACGGCGTCTCTCCAAACATCTTCGGTTCGGGATATTCCTTCTCTTCCTCCGCCAAATGCCGCGACGCCATCTCCTTTGTCCCGCCCCCTCGATGCTCAATCAACACATCGCTGATCCGCACATCCTCAATCTCGTGCCCGGGAATCCCCGACACAATGGAACTAATTTCCGACGCCGCATTCGAACAAACCACATTGCTGATCGTCACCCGCCGGATTTTCCCAACCTCCACACCCGCCGGTCCTCGCATCCGAGCGCCCAAGCGCAGAAAAATCGGCGGCCCAACCAAATCCCGCATCGTGATATTCGTAATGCTCACATCTTCCAGCAATGCGCCATCCACGGACTCCAGCGCAAATCCCTGGCACGCTTCAAACACGCAATTCGACACGGCTACATTCTTGAACCCGCCATTTGATTCTGTTCCGAATTTAATCCGCCCTGTCCGCGGAACCTTGCCTGCTTCCGCTCCAAAAGGCCTGTACGTTCCATCCAGAACCGAGCCTTCCTCGAACCCTCCCATCACCACGCAATTCGTGATCGTCACCATTTCCGTCGCTCGCGCGTAGCCGAGTGCATAGGAGCTCTTCAGGCAAATCCCGTCGTCCCACGGTGAATTCACCGTGCAATTCGCAATGTGCACATTGCGGCAGCAGTCGACGTCCATTCCATCTCGGTTCGTATCGATCGTCAGGTTATCGATCGTGAGGTTGTCCACGCCCGTGGCCAATACACCAAAGTGTCCGCCGTGCAGAATCCCAAAATCCCGCAACACCACATTCCGGCAACCCTTCAGCGCAATCGCTTTGTTCCCTACGCCCGGCGATTCCGCCTTCGGCCCGGCTCCCCAGCCGCGACTCAGTCCTTTGCCCCAAATCCGCCCCGGCCCGAGAATCGCTACATTCTCCAGTCCCTCTCCCCACAACAAACTGTCGTGCCAGTGGTTGTGTCCGTAATCCTGATAATTTTCCCAAGGAGCGTTCGACTCCGCCGCGTCGTAACCTTTCCCGCTCCCGTCCTCCGGCGAATCCGCCGCCACAATCGTCGCCCCTGCGCCGAGCCACAGCGCCACATTGCTCTTCAAACGGATCGAGTAACAAAGATACGTTCCCGCAGGGAAACAAACCGTTCCCCCGCCGCTCGCTGCCGCCGCTTCAATCGCCTTATTGATGGCCGGAGAATCTAGCGCCTTCCCATCACCACTCGCGCCAAATCGCGTCACATCCACAAAACTCGTTTTCTCCGCTCCTGCGTTCTGCCCCACTCCCGGTCCGCCAGCTACCGCGAACAACGCTGCTCCCGCCCCCAAAAAATCTCGCCGCGATTTGTCTCCCTCAAACATTTCTTCGCACCAACCCGTGATTTACTTCAAACCGTTGTCATCCTGAGGAGCGCCTATCCGTCATAGCGCGCAGCGCGTAGGCGGATGCGACGAAGGATCTCAAACCCTGCGTCTTGGTTCCCAATCACCTCCACCTGTCATTCCGAACGTAACGGAGTTCTTCACCGAAAACTGACAGCTGACCACTGACAACTCTTCCCCTTACCCCGCCCGCCTCTTCAACAACTCCTGCTTTTTCGCCAGCAGATCCCGCAACGCTGTCCCCGTCGGATTGTTCTCAATCTCTCGCTGCACCTCTGCCAATTCCAAGTCCACCTGGCGCTTCCCCAGCGCCTCCATGCAGCTCTCCGCCTCTTCCCAAGTCCCGGCCACCGCATCTTCAAACAAAATCTCAAAAAACACCCGCCGCTCCCGCTCCTCCAGCATCGCGCCAATCTCCGTCGCGGGCATCGGCTCAGCCGCCATACTCGCCACGATCAACGCCGCAAAAATCTTCTCCGTCTCTAATCCCTGATATACCCGCCCTTGTTTCAACCGCTGCGCCAATTCCCGTTTAAACTCTTCGGACTCCGCCAGCATGCGAATCAAACGCCGCTCCGCCGGCTTTCCTACCTTTCCTACCAGCTCCGGCCTGGTTTTCACCTCGCCTCGTCGTTCCGCTGCCGCCTTGTTCAAGGCGGCCCGCAATACCGGCTCATCAATCCGCAATTGTTGCGAAATCCGTGTCGCCCATTCCGACCGCAGCAACGCATTTGGAATCTTCTGCAGGTACGGCATCAGAAAATTCAGTGCCCGCAGCTTTCCCTCTCCTGTCGTCAAATCGGTTTGCCGCGCACGCGCAATCAAATAATCCACATACGGCGGCGCTTCCTTCAATGCCTTGATGTACGCCTCCGCGCCTTTCTCCCGTATGTACAAGTCTGGATCTGCTTTTTTGTCCCCAATCGCCGGCAACGCCAGCACTTTCACTTCAAAATCCTGCTCCAGCAGCAGCGAAATTGACCGTTCCGCTGCCGCCAATCCTGCGCTGTCGGGATCGTAGTTCACAATTACGCGCTTCGTGAATCGTCCCAGCAACTTGATCTGCGGCTCCGCCAGGCTCGTGCCGCAACTCGCCACCACATTGCTGATTCCCGCGCGCGCCACTGCGATCGCGTCCATGTATCCTTCCACCAGCACCGCAAAATCCTGCCGCCGCAGCGCGTCCTTCGCGCGATCCAGGTGATACAGCACGTTGCTCTTCGAATAGATCGGCGTTTCCGGAGAATTCAGATACTTCGGCTGGTCATCGCCCAGCGCCCGGCAACCAAACGCCACAATTTTTCCCGACTCATTCGCAATCGGAAACGTAATCCGCCGGCGGAATCGGTCAAACAGTCGCCCACTCTGGTCCCACGACACCAGTCCCGAATCCCCCAGCAATTTTTCCGCGTATTTCCCTTTCAGCAGACGCAGCAGCGCATCCCCCCCGGTCGGCGCGTACCCGATCCCGAACCGCGCAATCACCTCCTTGTCCAGCCCGCGGTCTTCCAGATACGCCCGCGCCGCTCTTCCCTCTCCCGTCGTCTCCAGTTGTTTCACAAAAAATGCCTGTGCCTCGCGATGCATTTCGATCAATGCCGACCGCTGCTGATTCTCTTTCCTCTCCTCCGGCGAGCGCTCCTTCGGCTTCGGCAACGCGATTCCGCATTTCTCCGCCACGACCCGTACAGCCTCGGGAAACGGGCACTTCTCCATTTCCATTACAAATGTGAAAACGTCCCCGCCCTTGCCGCATCCAAAGCAATGAAAAATCTGCTTCACCGGATGCACCGCGAACGACGGCGTCTTCTCTCCATGAAACGGGCACAGCCCCGTGTAGTTCTGCCCACTCTTCTTCAGCCGGACATACTCCCCCACCACGCGCACAATGTCCGCCTGCTGCTTCACGCGATCCGCAAATGATCCCGCTTCCGCCATCTTCTCGAAACTCGAAATTCGATTCTCCTAATCGCGAGATTCAGCTTCGCCCAGTTTCTTGCGTGTCGAACGGATATATCCGTTCAGTGTCTGGGCTACACGCTGGGCCAGAATATCCAATCCATCGTACTCGTCTTTGGAAATGTAGCCTGCGTCGGCCGCGGTCACCAGGTGATCTCGAACCTCGCGCTTGCCTGCAAAATTGAATATTCTCTCGGTAAGAATAACGCCCGAACCCTTCCGCAATATTGGCTCCGATCGACTGAACCGCCCGCCGAATCTGCGTATTCAGGGCAAATCGCTCTTCGGATGGGAATTTCTTAACCAACACATATACACGCATCCGCAACTCACGTGCGAGTTGCCAAACGATTAAGTCTTTGAAGTCACGAACCGGCGAGAGTGGCCCATCAGGTTCGGCCCCATCGAATTTCGGATTTCGCGTTTCGAATTTCGGCATTTTTACGTCCGCAAATCAACCACCGTAATCGCCTTTCCTCCGTGCTCTTCACTTTCGAACTGCGCCCGCTCCACCAGCGGATGCGTCTTCAAAAACTCCCCCAACCCCTTCCGCAGCGCACCCGTCCCATGCCCGGTAATAATGCGCACCTGGTTGCGATTCGCCAACGCCGCCTCGTCCAGAAACTTGTCCACCTTGGCACTCGCTTCTTCTACCGTCAGCCCAATCACGTTGAGCTCACCCGTCGCTCCTCCTTCCACCGCCCGCGCGCTCACCGTCACATTGTCCCGTCGCGACGCCGCCGTTTTTCCCAGCGTTTCTCCTTCCACGCTCACAATCTCGTCCACCGCCACTTTCATCCGCAGCGGACCTGCCTCAATCTCCGCCGAACCCCCATCCACCCGCCGCAAGATCACCGGCTTGTTAAATCCCCGCACGCGAATCCTCGCGCCCGCCTGCAACTGCTCAGCCTTCACCTTCTCCAGCGTTTCGGCCTTTACTCCCAAATCCTGCTGCGATTCCGAAATGGTTTGCACCACCGCCGCATTCAACTCTTCCTTCGCGCCGGCCCGTACATCCTGCATCTTACGCCGTGCCGTCTTTTCCACTTGCGCCCGCAGTTCGCGCTCCCTTACCGCCTCCACCACGTTCGCCACATTCTCCTCAAAGCGCTTCTGCATCTCCGCAAACTTCTGTTCCAACTCGGCGATCCGCTGTTTTTGCCGCTCCACCCACTCCGTCCGCAATTTCGCGCGTTCCTGCTCCAACGCTCGCTGCTCGTCTGCCATCTGGACGCGCAGGCGGTCCAATTCATCCCGGCTACGATGCAAATAGGCAATCAAGTCCGCCGCTTCCTGTGTTTCCGGAGCCAGCAGCGACTTCGCGTGCTCGATGATCGACTCCGGCAATTCCAGTCGCTTCGCAATCGCAATTCCACTCGACCCACCCGGCACCCCCACCATCAACCGGTACGTCGGCCGCAAGTTCACATCGTCAAATTCCACCGCCGCGTTCACCACACCTGCCGTCGTCGACGCGTACTCCTTCAGCCGATCGTGGTGCGTCGTCGCCAGCACGAAACACTGTTTCTTTCGAAACTCTTCCAGCAAGGCCACCGCCAGTGCCGCTCCCTCCTCCGGCGCCGTCCCGGTGCCCATTTCGTCCACCAGCACCAGCGAATTTTCCGTCGCTTCTTCCAACATGCTTTTCAGATTTAGCATGTGCGACGAAAACGTAGACAGATCCGCCGCAATCGACTGTTCATCCCCAATATCCACCAGCACGCGGTCGAACATCGACAGCACCGCCCGCTGCGCCGCCACCGGAATTCCCGCCTGCGCCGATAACGCCGCCAATCCCGTCGTCTTCAGCGCTACCGTCTTCCCTCCGGTATTCGGCCCGCTGATCACCAGCATGCGGTCTTCGCCGCCTAACTCCAGCGACATTGGCACAATGGTGCGATTCTCTTTCCGCAGCTTGTCTTCCAGCACTGGGTGGCGTGCTCCCTCCAATCGCAACTCCGCCTCCGTCGAAAATTCCGGCATGCAAGCATCAAAATCCCGCGCGAATCTGCCGCGCGCAAACACGCTATCCAGTTCCGCAATCGTCGCGCTCGCCGACTGCAGTGGTCCCAGCATCCCTCGTAACCGCTCCGTCAGTTCCTTCAAAATCCGCAAGATCTCCGCCGCTTCGTCTTCCGCCAACTGCACCAGTTGGTTGTTGCTCTCCACCGTTTCAAACGGTTCCACAAACACCGTCTGTCCCGTCCCGCTCGCTCCATGTACTACGCCCTGCACGTTTCTCCGGTGCTCCGCCCGCACCGGGATCACAAACCGGTCGTTGCGCAAGGTCACGTAGTCTTCGCCAGACTCAGCATGCCTCGCCCGCAAAATCTGTCTCAGCGCTTTTTGAATGGAATCGCGTGTTTGAAGGATGCTGGCGCGAATCCGCCGCAACGAGCTCGACGCATCATCACTAATCTCCCCATTTGGCAAAATGCATCGCCGGATCGCCGCCTGCAATTCCTTGAAGTCCCCCAGCGATGCGCCGCGCCCCGCCAACAGCGGAAATTTTGTCGCCTCTTCCCGGAACTGCTGCCGTAGCCACGCCGCTATCTCCAGCAACGATCCCGCATCCAGAAAATCCGCCGGCTCCAGCACTCCGCCCGGCGATTCCAATCGATCCAGCCACCCCGCCGGATCGGCCAACGCCCCAAATCCCAATTCCCGCCCCAGTCGCAACCACTGTCGGGCCTCGCGGATCAACGCAAACGCGCCTTCCAACTCCTCTCGTCTCCCGCGTCTCTCCAGTCCATCGATGAAACGTCGGCCCGCTGCGCATGTCGTCCTGAGCCGCAGTAATTCCCGCAACTTGTCAAACTCCAATATCTCTTCCGCCGGCCGTGCCATTTTCCTTATCTCGACGCCTCTCTCCCTCGTGCTTTCAATTCCTCCGCCAGAAACTCCACCGCTTCTTCAATCCCCTTCGCGCTGTACACCAACCGCCCATTCGCTTCGCCCCACACGCGCGATCCCTTCGCCGCCGCTGGTCCCAATTCCACTTCTCGCACCCGCTGTAAAATCGGCTCCCAAAAATCACCCAATACCACAACCGGTTTCGCATCCATCACCGATTTGTTCAACATCTCCCACACCACCGCCAATTCCACTAGCGTCCCCGTTCCTCCTTTGCACGCCACAAATCCGTCTCCCATTTCAATCAACCCAAACAGCCGCTCCTCCCACACCTTCTTCCGCACCTCCACGTCCACCCACCCGTTCGCCTTACGTTGGAAAAATTCCGCTGTCACTCCGTACGTTTTTCCTCCCGCCTCTTTCGCCCCGCGCGACACCGCCTCCATCACTCCGCCATAACCGCCCGTGCACACCGCGAACCCCCGCTTCGCCAGCTTGTTCCCCAACTCCCGCGCTTCCTCGTACTCTGCATCGCCAGGCCGCGGCCGCGAACTTCCAAACACCGTCACGATTCTTTCATCCATCGCCATCGTCCGCCTTCTTGCCTCTAACCTCGCGCGTGTCCCACATGCCCGTTTTGCATGCGGGGTCCTGCGGCGCCAAAACACAAACCCGTGTCATCCTGAGGAGCGCTTTTTGCGACGAAGGACTTCAACCGTCGCGTCTTGCTCAAAGCCGACCGCGCGCCTCAACGCTTCGTCACGTCTTCCTTCACCACCTCTTCTTTCTTCTCGTCAAACTCCTGAATCATCGCCGCGCACAACCCGTCGATCGCGTCATGCACCTCGTGATTCTTCACATCCTCGTTATTGCTCATAAACGAGAAGACCAGCCGTCTTCCTCCCAATGTCTCCGCAAATCCCGAGAGCGTCCGCACGTGCTCCACCGTCCCAGTCTTAGCGTGAATTCTCCCGGTAATCGGCGAATCCTTCATTCGATCGCCCAGCGTTCCATCCACGCCCGCGATCGGCAACGACGCATAGTAATCCGCGAACCACGGCTGTTTCTGCGCGTATTCCAACAGCGTCACCAGTGCCCGCGGCGTTACCAGGTCGTGCCTGGATAGGCCCGATCCATCCGTCTGCACCACGTCATCCGGCCCAATGCCCGCCTTCGCATAAAACCCCTGCGGAAATTTCGGCAGATCGTCTGGATCACTCCACGTCCCGCTCTGTCGCGCCGACGTCCTGAGCAAGACTTCCGCGTGCAAATTCTGGCTGATTTTATTGACCAGCTTCACGGAATCACCCAAGCGGATCGACAAGTGCTCCGCCAGCACCGTTCGCTGCGCTTCCAGCGGGTCCGGATCATGCTGCGCGCGAATCTTCCCATCCACCTTCACTCCGCGATCAGTCAGCAATTTCGTTAGCAGTGCCGCCGCGTGTTGCGCCGGTTCCTGAATCGCCAGCACCAGCTTCCGTGGAGCGCTCTTCGCCGGCAATGTCCCGCTCACCACCACCGTATCCGACCCCGGTTCTCGCGTGAGCCGCAAATCCGCCTTCTCCTTGGCCCCGGTCGTGCCCACTTCATTTCGCACCACAAATTCCTGCTGCACCGGCTCTACCGCCGCTCGCACCGCGTCGCCGGCCTTCTCTCCCGGAGTCAGCGTCAGCGTCACCGTGTTGTCGTCCACCACAATCGCCGATATCGCCGCGCCATATTCCCAAACCATGTCGTCGATTTCCCAGCCATCCGGATAACGTTCGCGCGGAAAGTAAGAGTCGTCTCCCACCACGTCTCCACTGATTTCCTTCACGCCTAGCGCCACCACCTGGTCCGCCAGATCCGCCAGCGCTTTCTCCGGCGGTCCATCAAACTCCTCCTTCAACTCAAACGGAAACTTCCGGTTCGATAAATTCGGATCGCCACGCCCCACCATAATCAAGTCCCCAGAAAGCTTGCCCGCCCCAGACAAGCTTCCATTCGTCTCGATCGTCGTACGAAACCGGTAATCCGCCCCCAAAGTATCCAGCGCCAGCGCCGTCGTCAGCAATTTCATGTTCGACGCCGGCACAAAATACTTATCCGCATTTTTCTCGTACAACGTCGCGCCGGTCAGGGCATCTACCACCAGCAATCCCCATTCGCCTTTGTCCACGGGCGTCGCCTGCACCAGTTCTTCCGCGCGCACCGCAAACCGCCCCGCTCCGGTCATGCCCGGCGCTACGCTCTTCGTCGTTGGCCCCGCGTCACCTGCAGCCGTTCCCGGCCCGCTCGTTTGGCCTATCGCCTCTCTTGCAGACACCGCGAGCAACGCCGCCACAAGTACCCGCGCTATTCTTCCGTTTTTCCCAACCATAAATCCTCTATTGGCAAAATCCATCGACTGAAAGTATATTCGAAAGATTGCAAGGGCTTCCGCTCCTCTTCTCGCCCCCCAGCGCCAGGCCAGGAGCGGCAACCAGCCGTTCTCGCTTCTCGGACCCGCGGCTTCCACGCCCAATACTGCATCTTAGTAGTAGCTATACGGGACGCAATCTTAGATGAAGGTGATTCGCATGAAAAAGTGGTTTGCATTGATGCTGGCTTGTTCCTTGGCCGTTCCCGCTCTCTTCGCCGACGACACTAAAGAAAAGGAACGTCTCGAAAATTGCGGACAGGTCGTTCAAGAAATCATGGACATCCCCGACGACATCCCCCAGAGCCTGATCGACAAAGCCGATTGCATCATCGTCTATCCCTCGGTCCTCAAGGGCGCTTTCATTTTCGGCGGCAGCTACGGCCGCGGCGCCATGACTTGCCGCACCGGCGAAAAATTCAACGGCCCTTGGAGCGCTCCCACGATGATGGCTCTCGAAGGCGGCAGCTTTGGTTTCCAGATCGGTGGTCAAGCCACCGACTTCGTTCTTCTCGTCATGAATGAGCGCGGCGCTCGCTCGATTCTCAGCAGCAAGGTCAAACTCGGTGCCGACGCCTCCGCCGCTGCTGGTCCCAAGGGCCGCAACGCTGAAGCTTCCACTGACGTAACTATGCGCGCCGAAATCCTCTCCTACTCCCGGGCCCGCGGCCTTTTCGCCGGTGTCTCCCTCGCCGGTTCCACCGTTCGTCCCGACAATCGCGCCAACGAAAAGCTCTACAAAAAGGAGGTAACCGCCCAGGACATCGTTTTCAAGGGTGCCGTCCCGGTGCCGCCTTCTGCGCAACAGTTTATCTCCTACCTCAACAAGAAGTCGCCGAAGAACATGTCCTCAGGCAAAGAAATCTAACTGGCTGAACCCAAACATCTTAGCAGACTAAGCCCCGGCACTGTTCCGGGGCCTTTCTTTTTCTCATTGACATCTATCCATAAAGTGACCTATGGTCATATATGGGTATAGGTCACAATACCATGCCTTCCTCCACTCGCCTCTCCCCCAATCGCCGCTCTCGCCGCTCCGCCGATATTCGTGAACGCCTCTTCCGCTCCGCCGTCGACCTCTTCGCCAAGAAAGGCTTCGCCGAAACCACTGTCGAAGACATTACTAATGCCGCCGACGTCGGCAAGGGCACTTTCTTCAACTATTTTCCCAGTAAGGACCACATCCTCCTTGCCTTTGGTGAAATGCAACTCGCCAAATTCCAATCCGCCATCGACGAAGCTCGCCGCACCAAGACTCCCATGCGCCACTTCTACCGATCCCTCGGCGAGCTCATGACCTTCGAGCCCAACCGCAACCCCACCATCGTGCGCGCGCTACTCCAGGCCTTTCTGGCCAGTTCTCAGGTTCGCGAAAGCATGCTCGACTTGCAGACTCGTGTCCTCGCGCTCCATTGCGAAATGATTCAGCTTGGGCAACAGCGCGGCGAGATTCGCAATGATTTTCCCGCCATCGAAATTGCTCAGGTCTTTCGCCAGACGATCTTCGGCACGCTGTTGCTGTGGACTCTCGATGGCGAAGGCACGCTCCTGTCTCGCATCGAGTCGGCCTTCGAGGTCCTCTGGAACGGTTTTAAGCCGCGATGCGATTCCTCCGTCCCGCTCTTGGTCCCGATGTTCTGGTAGCGGCGCATTTCTCCACGAAGTACGGGTACTCGGATCCGACGACCTAGCTGGGCGCGCTTCCCCTCGCCATCGCCGCTCGCGTTTACAAAATAAAATTAACTTGGCGTGATATTCTCTCCTCAGCTGTTTGCGACGTGCCCAGGGGCCTGTCGCTTTCAACATAAATCCTGGCAATCAATCCGGCTCGGTAGCCCTGAGATTCAGCTCAGGACGCGAAGCGCGATCTGGGAAATTGCTTTTCGGCTTTTTCCGCAACCAATTTCGTACCACCAGGGGACCCCATTGTGACTTGTCCAATCTGCCAGAAGCGCAAGCCCGGCCGTTTTTGTCCTGCCAAGGCCGAAAAAATCTGCGCTGTCTGTTGTGGCACCGAGCGCGAAATCACCATCGACTGCCCCGCCGACTGTGCTTACCTCATCGCCGCTCATCGCTACGAAAATGACCATCCCCGCGCGCTCCCCGCAGACACTCCCCTTCTCGATGTGCGTATCAACTCCGACACCATCCAAATCCACGGCCGCTTTCTCTCTGCCGTCGCTTTCACCATCGCCAAGTTCTCCGCCACACAGCCCTCCGCCAGCGATCCCGATGTTCTCGCTGCACTTCGCGCTCTCGCCGACACCTACAGAACTCTCGTCGCCGGCATCGTCTATGAACAACCGCCCGTCCCTTTGGTTCAACGCGAACTCTATGACGCACTCTCGACTTTTCTCACCGAGGCCAAGCAAAATACTTCCCAAGGCCCCGCTTTCAGCCCCATCAAGGACTCCGAAATCTTCCAACTTCTCGTCTTCCTCTTCCGCATGGGCCTGCTCCGCACCAATGGCCGTCCGCGTTCCCGACGTTTCATCGAGTTCCTCCGCGGCCAGTTCCCTGGCGCCCAGGAACTCCAGCGCGAACAATCCCGAATCATCGTCCCCTGAATTAACGGAGTGCGGGATCCGCCCAGCTCTCCCTGGTGTGCCCACGAAATCCTCACCACAAATCCATCAGCGGCCGCCCACTGCCGCTACCTCGACCCCGCGTTTCGTCCGTAACCCACCCAAAATTCTCCCTACACCAACCCTTCAAAATGCGAGTAGAATAAGGTTATTCTAGCTTGGCCAACCGGGCGCCTTCGCCCCGGCAGCTCTGCTCTAGAAAACCCATGTTGCCCATTCGCACTTGCGAGAGAAATCTGCCTCGTCCAAACCGGGAACCATCGTCTCCCTTCCGTCTTTCTCTCCAATTCTCTTTCGGCTTATTCCCGCGAATCGCTCCGGCATCCAGGTAAAAGGAGAACCATGCAAACCAACAGACTTCCCCGAATTTCCACGGCCATTTTCGGTCTTGTTGCGTTCCTCTTCGCTTTCGCACCACGCGCCGCTGCTCAAACGACGGCCTCCGCAACCACGAATTCTTTCCCGTGGATGAATCGCTCCCTCTCTCCTGATCAGCGCGCCGATCTGGTTCTTCAACAAATGACCCTCGACGAAAAAATTCAGCTCGTCCACGGCACCGGCTGGGGCGTCTTACGCGACGGCGATCCGGTTCCACCCCGTTCCAACCTCGGCGCCGGCTACGTTCCCGGTATCGATCGCCTCGGTATTCCCGACATCAACCTCGCCGATTCCGCAGTCGGCGTTCGCATGGCCGCTCTCCAAGGCCGCTACGCCACACCGCTTCCATCCTCTCTCGCACTAGCCGCCACTTGGAATCTCGATGCTGCTAATCTCTACGGCTCCGTCATTGGTCGCGAATTGCGCGATCTGGGTTACAACATGTCCATCGGCGGCGGCGTCGACCTAGCGCGTGAACCCCGCAATGGTCGCAATTTTGAATATGCCGGTGAAGATCCCCTCCTCGCCGGTGCTATCGTGGGCAACCTCGCGAAAGGTGTGCAGTCTCAGCAGGTCATGGGCGACATCAAGCATTACGCCGTCAACGACCAGGAAACCGGCCGTTTCGTTTGCAACGTGGTCATCGACAAGCGCACCCTGCGCGAAACCGACGGTCTCGCTTTCCAGATCGCCATCGGCATCGCCGAACCCGCCGGTGTCATGTGCTCCTACAACAAGCTCAATGGCGATTACGCCTGCGAAAATGATTACCTCCTCAATCAGTTCCTCAAAAAGGACCTCGCCTTCAAGGGTTGGGTACTCTCCGATTGGGATGGCACCCATAGTACCGTCAAGGCCGTGAACAATGGGCTCGACATGGAACAGCCTGGCTACGGTTATCTCGGCGATCCATTGAAGAAAGCCGTTCAAGGTGGCCAAGTCTCCCAAGGCCGCCTCGACGACATGGTCCATCGCATTCTCCGCTCCATGTTCGCCATCGGCGTCGTCGACAATCCCACCATGCCCCGCCGCGTCGTCGATCCCTTTCGCGGCCACGATGATTCCCAGCAAATCGCTGAGCAGAGCATCGTCCTCCTGAAGAATTCCGACCACCTTCTTCCACTCGCCGCCAACCACTACAAGTCCATCGCCGTGATCGGCTCCCACGCGGACGTCGGCGTACTCTCCGGAGGCGGTTCTTCACAGGTCGATGCTCCCGGTGGCAATGCCATCAATCCCAAACAAGGCGCTGCTGAATGGCAACAGCCCGTATACTTTCCTTCAGCCCCGCTGAAGTACATCCGCGAAAAAGCGCCCGAAGCCAAAGTTACCTATAACGATGGCAACGATTCCGCCTCTGCTGCCGCTCTCGCAAAGTCTTCCGATCTCGCCATCGTTTTCGTCAATCAATACATGACCGAAGATCGCGACGCCGCGACGCTCTCGCTCCCCGACAATCAAGACGCTCTCGTACACGCCGTCGCTGCAGCCAATCCTCGCACGATCGTCGTTCTCGAAACCGGCGGCCCCGTTTCCATGCCTTGGGCCTCCAACGTCAAAGGCATTCTGGAAGCCTGGTATCCTGGCATTGCTGGCGCTCAGGCCATCTCCAACATTCTGTTCGGCGACGTAAATCCGTCCGCCAAGCTTCCCATCACCTTTGCGAAGTCCGACGCCGATCTGCCTCATCCGCAAGTGCCCGGCATGGATTTATTGCCGCAGGCAATCGCAGCTCACCAGGAGCTTCCCCCCTTCGATATCCATTACACCGAAGGCCTGAAAGTCGGCTACAAGTGGTTTGAAGCCGAGAAAAAAGAGCCACTGTTCCCCTTCGGCTTCGGCCTCTCGTACACCACTTACACCTATTCCGCCCTGAAACTCGATCAGGACCAGCGCTGCGTCATGTTTACGGTGAAGAATACCGGCACCCGCGCGGGCGCCGAAATCGCTGAAGTTTACGTTGAACTTCCTTCCGCTGCCGGCGAGCCTTTCCAGCGACTTGTCGCCTGGGACCGCGTCGAACTCGCATCCGGCGAATCCAAAAACATCAGCTTGCCCCTCAGGCCTCTCTACCTCTCCATCTTCAACGAAGCCAAAAACGATTGGCAGCTGCTCCCCGGCGACTACAAAATCCATGTCGGCCCCTCTTCCGCCGACACACCACTAACCGCCACCCTCCACATCCACGACTGACCTGGAGTGCGGTAGCCCTGCTCCCGTCGGTCACAACTTGGTCCACACCACAAAGCGACCAGCGGCAGCCCTGCTGCCGCCAAGTCTGTGTCGTGGCCGAGTTTTAAATCGGCTAGGCCGTTCCGCGGGTGCCCCACATGCCGGTTTTGCATGTGGGTTCTTCGATCCACAAAAGCAAACAGCTGTCATCCTGCGGAGCGACTATCCGCCGTAGCGCGCAGCGCGTAGGCGGATGCGACGAAGGATCTCAACCAAAAATTCTCCGCGCCGTTCACGCATTCGCCCACACCTCTAACCCTCGTATCCCACCCAAAACTTCCCTGCCTCATCGCACGGGTTCGGCCTCCGCAACTCCCCGCTGATCGCTCCCGCATCCCAACCCAGCTTCATCTGCGCTGGCCGCGCTGACGCCGGACGCATTCCTTCCCACGGCCGCGGCGAAAATCCCAATTTCTCTCGAATTTTCCGCACCCGCTCCGAAATCTTCTTCCGGTACTCCTCTGGCGCATACCCGTTCTTCGCGTACCACTGCTCGTACTGCTTGGCCAATCGCGGAAATCTCTTCTGCATAAACGGCAGAAACTGCCGCGCCGAAGCCGGCATCAGAAACAGCACTCCCGAATAAAACCACTGCGCTCCAGCTTTTTTGGAAGCTTCCGCCACCGCCTCCAACTCTCCATCGGTAATTCCCGGCAGCAGCGGGGATGCCGACACGCCGACATTCAATCCTGCCTCTCGCAATTCCTTTACCGCCTCCAGCCGCAAGTCCGGCCGCGGCGCGCGTGGTTCCAGCAAGCGCGCCAGTCTCGGCCGCAGCGTGGTCACTGTCAAGTTCACGCTTAACGCCGATTTCCCGGCGATGACCCGCAGCACATCAATGTCCCGCACAACTTGGTTCGATTTCGTCACAATCGATATGCTCAACCCCTCGCGCTTTGCTAGTTCCTCCAGGCACGCCCGCGTCACTCCATACTCTCGCTCCGCCGGTTGGTACGGATCCGTCGCCGTCCCAATCGCGATATGTTCCGCCTGCGTTCCGCCCGACGCTTTCGACTCATACGAATATTTCCGCGCCATCTCTCCTGCCAGCAACGCCGCGGCGTCTTTCTTCACAAAGATTTTCCGCTCGAACTCCCTTCCATCAATCTCCATGTACTCGTGGGTATACCGCGCGTAGCAGTATTTGCAGCCAAACTCGCACCCGCGGTATGGATTGATCGTCCAATCAAACGGCACTCGTTCCGAATCGCACTTGTTCAAGATCGATTTCACCGGCAGCACAAAATATTCCGGTTTCTCCGCGCTTTTCCTGCGCGTCTCCGCCACCGGGGAGTTTGCAGCGAGGCGTGCTATGCCCACCAGTGGCGCACGGGGAGTCTGGAGTTGGGGCGGGGGGCAATCCGCCTCGGGCATTTCCAGACTGCCCTTGCACCAGCCGGTTTCACCCGGGGCACGGGTTCCGGCCTCTGCTGTTGGGTCAGGCGTTTCAGGGCTGAAAGGTAGGAATCTAACTGCGGGGCGTCGTGCGGGGCGGCGCCGCATCCGGGGATACTGCGCCGTAAGGGGAAGAACTGGGGACATAGCTCACCTCGAACCCACCCAGTATTTCGCCTTTTCTTCGCCATGTCAAGCAGTTTCTCTTTTCCTTCGCCATTGAACTCTTCCGCTCCACCTCCTTCCTCTTCTCCTTGCTTCCTCACTTCTCCCTCTGTTCTAATCCTCTCGGGCTCGCTCTCGCCCGACGGTGCCGGGCGGCGTTTCCTCCACCGCTTCGCATCTCATCTTCGGGAGAACAGCCAGGACTCTCGTGCCGATTCGACAATTTATTCCTAGCCTGCTAATCCCCGCTCTCCTGTGCGTCGCCGCGCACGTCCAAGCCCCACCGCAAAAACCCGCTCCCAAAACGACCGTCCCTCCTCCGGCGCAAATTCCTGCCCAAGAGGCCATTCCCTCTCCCGTTTCCCGCCACTACCCGATTCTGATCGTCGCCCACGGCAATGAGCCCTCCTGGTCTCTCCGTCTCGGCATGAAGGGACCAGAGCGCCTCGATCGCTCCGGCTATCCGCCCATCATTCTCGATCCCGCTGACATCGTCGCTGATCAGGCCGATCCTTCCGGCAATTCCTGGACCTACAACGCCAAGGACGACGTCACTGGCGCTGACGTCGCCGTGACACTCACTCGCGATCCCTGCTCTGACAATATGTCCGATACCAAGTACACCTTTCGTGTCCAAGTCACGCACGCGCAAATCGGCCAACTCCAAGGTTGCGGCCAAAGCGAGCCCGACAAATTCCCCGAATTTCGCAAAAAGAATCAGCTCGACATGCCCGACGACACGGCTACCACCGACAAAGATAAAGAAAAGGACAAAAAACTGGCCGTCCTCGATCCCATCACGGGTTTCCGCTCGCCCACCGCGGTTGCCTATCTCGACTCCGCCGGACGCGTCATCGTCGCCCGCGGCCAACTCCACAAAAACGCCGGGCTCGGCATGGAACCCGCTCTCTCTCACGACGGCCGCTTCCTTCTCTACACCCGGTCAGCCTCCACAACCGCTCCGCAGCGCTCCATCGTTCTCTACGAAGTCGACAGCGGCCGCTCCACTCCCGTTGCCGGTGACAATGTCCGCCAGGCTTTCTGGTCCCTCGACGATTCCCACTTCGCCTACCTGAAATATGACGGGCAAAATTGGCAGATCTGGACCGCTCCCACCAACGCTCCCGACAAAGCCACGCTGTTCTCTCCCCAATATGTCGACTCCCTGCATGGCTACGTCACTCCCACCACGCTCCTCGCCTCCGATATGCAGAGCGCCTACTTCCTCAGCGAAGATAAGCCCGCGCAAACCATCCCACTGAAGGACATCTACGGCGAAACGTTCCAGATCATGAGCAGCGACACCCTTCGCACCAATCCCCTCAATCCTGACCTGTTGCTCGTCTCCGCCTACTATGTCAATGCGCCCGCCGGCGCTCCTGCCGATCAAGTCGGCCTCAACGAGACTTTCTTCCTTTACGAGATTCGCTCCCATCGCCGCACCATCCTCGGCCCCCCGGACACCTTCGCCCGCAACGCCGAATGGTCTCGCGATGGTCTGCAAATCTTCTTCACTCGTGGCGTCCCGGGCAAATCGGCTCTCTCCACCGATCGTATCTTCTGGGACGGCACCGGCCTAAAGCGCTTCTCCTCCGGCTACAATTTGGTCGTCGGCAAATAACCTCGCTGGGATGCCTTAATCCCGCTTTTGTAGCGGCCGCCTTCCGAGGCGGGCGTTTGCGTTTTGACCGCTTCACCAAAATCAAAAGTCCTATCATTTCGAGCGAAGCAAGGAACCTTTCTTGAATCTCCCTTCGCACCGGCTCAAACACACTCCGTTGTTTCCTCGCAGGGGCGCAGCACTGTTTACCCTGAGCCCCGAAGGGCTGCGCCGTCCGCAATATCCTTGTCTCGAGCGTGCCTGTCGAGCTTTCTATCGCACCTTTGCGCGAGATGGGTCCTCGCCCAACAACGGTTTTCAACCCGTACTAGGCTTCATATGCCCATTCATTCTCCACCATCATTTCATTTCCCGTTGACTTGTCATTTGCCGGAGAACATAATGCCGCCCGCTTTTGTTCTCGGTGGAGTCGCAGTTTTGTAAGTGGGGTTGTCCGATCCAACATCTAGCCTGAAGCCCTGATCGCTTTCGGGACCAACGTCGCCGCGTCTGCCCTGCCTGGCGCGTCCGGCTTTCGCAGATTGCGTAATGGGGACAAGATCCAATACTCGAAGCACGCGGGCATGCAGTACCCGAATTTACAGCGCCGGCGCAGGCGCTATCGCCAACGCGCCCAGAATATCCAATCCTACAAAACTTTCCGCCACCCAGGTTTCGTCACAGCCCGTTCCGATTTCAATACGAAGGGAGACTCCCGCGATGTCCTTTTATCGAATCTCGTCGGTTCTCGCAATATTTGTTCTCTTGTGTTCACTTTCCAGTTGCGTTGCGCTAGCCGCTCCCCCATCGGACTGCACACCGTTAGCGGTTAGTCGGGTTACCCAAGTCGTCGACGAGGGTGCCCTAACACCGCTCGCGGACAGTGTTCATCCAATGGCGCGGGCCGAGTTCGACCAAGGCCGCGTCGATGACAGCTTGCCTTTAGAGCACATCGTGATGGTTTTCAATCGCACACCCGATCAGGAGTTGGCCCTGCAAACCCGCATCGATCAGATGCATAATCCCAACTCACCCCTGTTCCAGCAGTGGCTCAGCAGCGCCCAGATGGGAAGCTGCTACGGCGTGACCGACGCGGATATCGCCGCCGTTGCCGCCTGGTTGCAAAAGCACGGTTTCAAGATCGACTCTGTTCCCGACTCCAAGATTATGGTCATTTTCAGTGGAAACGCCGGCCAAGTTGCGGAAGCCTTCCACACCGAGATTCACAACCTTCAGGTGCACAGTGAGAAGCACATCGCCAATATGACAGCTCCCCAAGTTCCCGCAGCGCTCGCTCCCGTGATCGCCGGCATACATTCCTTCCACGACTTTCTCCCGCGACCCATGTTGCACCGCGTGGGTGTTCAAACCATGGATCCGAACACCGGCAAGCTGATTGTCCAGCCCAATCCCAATGCGGCGTCGCTGCTCAAGCCAGCCAAAGGAAATAATCCCAACCCGCTGGTCACGTACACCAACAATCCGTACTGCGCGCCGGGCGACTGCGAGTGGCTGGGGCCTAAGGATTTCTACACCATCTACAATGAAAAACCGTTGCTGACGGGCAATTTCTGCGGCGGCTGGGCCTGCGACGGATCGGGCCAGACTATCGCCGTCCTCGAGGAAACCGACGTTTGCGCCGGCCAAAGCGGCACAACCCCCGATGACTGCGCCGGCGCCAACGACCTTGCCGCGTTTCGCTGGCAATTCGGCTTGCCGCCCGCCAAGGTCAAATATTATTTCGGCATTCCTCGTTACTGTGCCGATCCCGGCGTTCAGGGCCCGAACGGCACTGGCGAAGAATCCGAAGCGGATATCGATCTGCAGTGGACTGGTGCCGTGGCTCCGGGCGCAACCGTGGACTACATCGCGTGTGCGTCAACCACTACCATCGCCGGCGTGGATCTCGCCGGAATTTATGCCGTAAACAATCTCGCCAACCGAGTCTCCTCTTTCAGCCTCAGCTACGGTGTGTGCGAGCTTGGCCTCGCCGAAGGCGCCTACGGCGGCCTTTTCCAGACCAATCAGTTCTACAACCGTTTGTGGCAACAAGCCGTCGCTCAGGGCCAGACCGTGAACATTTCCGCCGGTGACAGCGGCGACGACACCTGCGAGCGCGGAGCTGAGGCCGCTACATTGGGCCTGAGTGTCAACGGAATTGCCTCCACGCCGTATGATGTAGCCGCTGGCGGCACCGATTTCTCCGATAACTATTCCAGTAATTTCGCGCTGACCCCGAACCAATACTGGAATTCGAATGATGCTCCGCCTTACGAGTCCGCCCTGTCGTACATTCCCGAGGTCACCTGGAATCAGAGTTGCGGCAGCACTCTCTTCGCCAGCGACCTTAATTTTGCCTTAGGCACCAATTTCACTACCGAACAGGTCTGCAGCGGAGACACTCCCGTGGGCACCGCTTTGACCTATGTCAACGGTTCCGGTGGCGGCGGTATCAGTTCCATTTACAGACTGCCAAGCTGGCAATCCGTGTTTGGCGTGGGCGCAGGAAACACTTCCTACAGGATGCGCAATCTACCCGACATCTCCCTCTTTGCCTCCGCCAACTTCTGGGGTCACGCCCTGCAGTTCTGTGAATCTGACATTGTCACCGGAACTGGAAACGGAACGCCCTGCAATTATTCCAACCCCAACGAAGGCGGCATCATGGCCGCGGGTGGCACCTCCTTTGTGGCGCCCCAGTTCAACGGCGTGATCGCATTGATCAACCAAGCTTCCAACTCCCGTCAAGGGCAGCCCAATTACAAGCTCTACGCGATGGCCAGCCGTGAATATGGCGGCCCAGGCTCTCCGAACGCCGTCCCATTCGCGCCGAGCACAATCACCTGCGAATCGAATTACCTTTCCATCGCAAAATTCGCCGACATTTTCCCTGCGTGCGTCTTCTACAACATTAACCGCACGCCCGCCGTCACCACCGACACTTGCTCCGCCTTCAACAATAGCAACTGCGTCGTGGACGGCAACGAGATGCCCTGCGTCACCGGCTCCATCGAGTGCTATACCGCAACCACCACCGACGCCTTCGGCCTCCTCTCGATTTCCACCAAGCGATTCGAGCCCGCCTGGTATCAGACCTCCGGCTACAGCGATGCCGTTGGATTGGGCAGCTTTAACATCACCAATCTGGTCAGGAATTGGAACAGCTCATCCTGGTTCACTTCCTTTGACAGCACCACCGCCGCTTCCGCCAATCCGGATACCATCTCTGCGAAATCCGAAAGCAACGCCACCACTACTCTCACCGCCACCGTCACCGCGTCTGGCCGCGGCAGCGTCGCGCCCCCAATGGGCACCGTCACTTTCTTCACCCCCAAGCCGGGCTATGCAGCCTCCTCGGTAAGCTGTCAGGCAAACCAGCTAGCTCGCATGAACTTGCTGGGAACTGCGGCATTGGCGCCCGGTGAAGGCAACGCCAGCGCCGTGCTCTCGGTCGCCTCCGCGCAATTTGGCGGCGCTGGGACACACGCCGTAGTCGCCTGCTTCGGTGGCGACGCCGCAAACGACGCTCCATCTTCCGACATCACCACGGTGACGGTCAGTAACTAGCCGTCTCACATTTTTGCCGAGCTATCGCGCCGAACTTTGCCCGCGCCTTCGCGCGTTGACACAGTCAGGCGTCTGTATCTCATTTATAAACAGTCTCGGAAGGTGTTACAGGATTGTCCGCAGCAACGGGATTCTCCGAAACACCCCTGCGCTCAGCACAAACGTACAAATCGCCGACAGCACCGTCAGGGCTGCGAACTTCGCCAGCACCGGCCAGGTCACCGGATGCAGCAGGCGCGCCAGTAGAATCAGGATCGGCGGATGAAACACATACACGCTGAAGGCGTTGTCCGACAGAAACTTCTCCACCCGTCCTTGCTCGTTGTAGCTCTGCCGGTAAATCACCAGCAGTCCATAGCAGATCGCCACGCAGGTGAACGCCTCCCAAAGATTGATCCCGGCCGCTTGCCAGTGCCATCCACCGGAATATACTTTGCCGTTGCCTTTGACCATCCCACCGGCAAACAGCAGTGCGATCCACGCGGCGAATCCCACCGGCAGTACCACCATCAGCCACCGTGCCCCTCGGGCGAAGGTCAACTTCGGCAACCAGTCGTGGCGCGCCGCCAATATTCCCGCACCAAACAGCAAAATGTACTGCGGAAAATCGCCCAGATGCATGTTCAGAAAGGAAGACCCTGCCGGAAACACAAGCCGAGTCACAAACGTGAACAACGCCATCGCCAGTGCGAAACCAGCCAACGTTGCCGATCCCGGCGGTTCCCGGCTTTCTCTTTGTCTCGTGTACGCCGAACCGTACACTCGCCATATGGCATAGACCACGGAGAAAATCATCAGCCCCAGGCAAAACCACAGTGGCCCATTCTCCTGCAGGAACTGTCCGTTCCGGATGTGTTTGATCCATTCATGCGCGAACGAAGTCGCTTCCGTCGAATTCCACGAATGCGCGCAAAAATACTCCGTGATCGGCCCCAGCACGAACATGTAAAACAATACCGGCAGGCCCAACCGGAATCCCCGCTCGCGAATGAAACGCGCCGGCCCTTTCCGGTCATACGATCCCGGAACAAAGTATCCGGCCAGAAAAAACAACAGGCCCATGAAGAACGATTGCAGGTACATCTGCCAAACCGCAAAAAAGAATAGCGTGAACGGTCCAATCGGCTCGCGGTCCACGAAATACCAATTCCCCAGCGGACTATACGTGTCCGCCGCGTGCATGCTCAGCACCAGCAGGATCATGGTCCACCGCAGGTTGTCCACGAAGAACAGACGAGCACGCGAGGAGCTAGCGGCAGTTTGCGGATTCAGCGGGCGGAATGCCGTGGTCATGGCCGACAGGCACCAAAGCGTATCATCATTCCTTCGGGCCGTGCACCAACTCATCTCGCGGAGTAAGAGTGACCCGGGTCACAGAACGCTCGTACGCTTTGCCATACAAACAAGGTCCATGCCGCCCACTGTACAAGAAGCCTCGACTAACCACGTCGCCTCTCCGGCCCTTCCTTCTGTCGCCACTCGCGTCGGTTCCATCGACATCTTCCGCGGCCTCGATCTGCTGCTCATGATTTTCGTCAACAACGTCGCCGAGGTCACCGGGTTGCCCTGGTGGACTTATCACCGCGGCAATGTGAACGGCATGACCTACGTCGACATGGTCTTTCCGGCATTTCTGTTTCTCATGGGCATGTCCATTCCCCTCGCCATTGATGCGCGCGGGTCCCGTGGCCAAAGCCAGCTCAAAATCTGGGCCCACATCATGATTCGCTCTGCCAGCTTGCTGCTCATGGGCTTGTTCATCGCCAACGCCTTTCACGTCAACGCCCAATACACACATCTCAATCAAACCTGGTGGGCCACCCTCGGTTTTCTCGCTATCGCTCTCGTGTGGCTGCGTTTCCCCGGGGAAGAGAAACAAAAAGTACTTCGCGAGGTCCTGCGTTATTCCGGCCTGGCCTTGATGGCCTTTTTGTTCTTGATGTTCCGCCGCATCACTCCCGCGGGCCAGCCCGCCCGCCTTGATTTTTCTTACGTGGAAATCCTGGGTTTGCTCGGCTGGGCTTATCTGTTGGTAAGCGGCATTTATCTGCTAATCGGCAAAAGTCTCAAGATGTTATTAGCGGCGTTCGCGGCTCTGGTGGCGCTGAACACCCTCTCCACCTTGGGCTGGCTTGATTCCGTGAATGCCTTGCTCGGCCGCTGGAATCCCTTTGAAGCCGGATTGTCTTCCCTCACCATGGCCGGCGTCCTCGCCTCGATGGTGCTTGTCGGTAACAATGTTGCTCCCACCTTCCAGAAGAAATTCCGTCGGATGGTCGGCGCTGCCGCGGTGCTTTTCGCCGCGGGCTTTCTGTTGCAGCCGCTGGGCATTTCCAAAAATCGCGACACGCCCACCTGGTGCCTCTACTGCACCGCCGCCAATTTCCTGATCGCTTTGCTGCTCTACTGGATCATCGATGTGAAGAACTGGCGCCTCTGGGCTAGCTTCGCCAAACCGGTTGGCGAAAATCCGTTGCTCGCCTACATCCTCGCCTACGTTCCGTTTCTCGTGCCTGCCTTGTATGCGCTCGCGCCCATGGGAACTTCCGGCTGGTTCGGCGTCGTCAAATCTGCGCTGCTCACGCTGCTCATGCTGATTCTCACGCGACTCCTGGTGCGCGGACGCATCAGCCTTCGTGTCTGAACCCGATTGATCGCGTTCCATCGCTCGTCCATCTTTCGCCGCAAAACGGGTACCATAGAGCGGCTGTTTACAAACACCGCGGCATGTACTCGAACGCACTCTGGAATTTCGAGCCTGCTCTGCGTGCCGAAGAAGGAACCCGTGAAAATTGCCCAAGCAACGTGGATACGCCAGCTAAGTTCAACACTTCTGCTTTTAACCGCAGTCACTTCCTCTTGCTTCGCGCAGGCGTCTTCCCATCGCGCGCCCGACATGACCCCGGTCAAGCCCGAAAGCGTCGGATTCTCCTCCGAGCGCCTCGAACGTCTCCACGAGTTGATCCAACAAGAGGTGAACAGCAAACAACTCGCCGGCGCCGTCACCATCCTCGCGCGCCACGGCAAAATCGTCGACTACCGCACCTACGGCCTAAAGGATTTCGCCAGCGGCGCGCCTATGACCAAAGACGTCATCTTCCGCGATTATTCGATGACCAAGCCTGTCACCGGCGTCGCCATGATGATTCTCTATGAAAAAGGCAAGTGGCTGCCCTCCGATCCCATTTCGAAATACATTCCCGAATTCAAGAACCTGAAAGTATTCAAAGGCGTCGGCGCTGACGGCAAAATGATCCTCGTCGATCCCGATCATGCTCCCACTATCCAGGAACTGATGAGCCACTCTGCCGGATTCTCTTACGGCAATGGCCATTCCATGGTCGACGCAATGTATCAGGAGCAAAAGCCGATGCAATCGGCCAACCTCCAGGAAATGATCAACAAGGTGGCAACGATTCCGCTGAATTATCAGCCCGGCAAAGGCTGGACCTACAGTTTATCCATGGACATTGAAGGCTACATCGTGGAAAAACTTTCTGGCCAAACCTTGCCGGACTTCCTGCGCGATCACATCTTTGTTCCGCTGGATATGAAAGACGCCGGCTTCTTTGTTCCTGCCGACAAGCGCTCGCGCTTCGCCACCAATTACAAAGGAGACTCTTCCGGTCAACTGGTCCCCGCGCCCCCAGGGGCGCACGGCGATTATGAAAGCCAGCCCACATTGCCTTCCGGCGGTGGCGGTTTGGTCTCCACCGCGGAAGATTACTATCGTTTCGCGCAAATGCTCGGCAATGGCGGTGAACTCGGCGATAAACGCATTTTGGCGCCCGCCACCGTAAAACTCATGACTTCCAATCACCTGCCGGAAAATTTGCTGACGGGAGAGTTTGGCATCGGCCAACACATTATGCGGCCGGGCTTCGGTTACGGCTTCAACTGCGCCGTGGTATTCGACCCAGCCGCAGCCAGCCTACCCGACGGAAAAGGTACGTTCTTCTGGGATGGCGCAGCGGGCACTTTCTTTTGGGTGGACCCCACCAACGATCTCGTTTTCGTGGCCATGATCCAGCGCATGACCCATCCCGACAACCACAGCCTGCAATACCGCGCGCATTCCACCGTGTATCAGGCGCTCGTGGACCCGTCCAAGTAACGGTCACCGATGGGTTCCCGAACTACATCGCGCGAATTTTCATGTACCGCACGAAGTCGGGATACAACTTCACCGCCGCCACCGCCAATAGAATCATAGCCACGCCTTTGATTGTGTTCGTCATCGCCAATCCTCTCTTGGCCAGTACACTCGCGGGAGCCGCAGGCGAATATCCACGAATTGCTGTAGCTCGCCCGAAAATTTGCGGCAGATCGCCGGTGCGTGCGTCTAAGCGACAGAGGGCCAGCGGCGGGCTACAATATACACGAGGAAATCATCATGACCCTGACCAAGCGCTACGCCGTGGCCGCGTTGACTTGGGGCACCTTGTTGGCTGCCGCGATTGCGGCACAGGAAACCGCTCCCCCTGCACCGCCACAAACGCCTCCGGCGCACAACAATGTTCGCCGAGCAATCCGCTGGAAGCACTTTGACTACACCTGCGAAGATGGCAAGAAGTTGACCGTCTATCTCGGGGACACCTACGCGAAGATCAGTTTTGGCGAGCAGTCCTACTTGTTGAAGCAGACCGTTTCTGCTGACGGCAACCGCTATTCCGACGGCAAAACGGTGTGGTGGGGCAAGGGCAACGGCGGTTTCCTGCAGGAAGATACCCCGGACGGAAACGGCAAAATGATCGTGAAGGATTGCAAACTCGACCAGCCGCTGAACGCAGAGACCGGGAAAGTCACCGGCACCGTGACCTACCTTCAGCGCATGGCCCTACCTCCCAATGCCGTTATCGAAGTGAAGCTGCAAGACGTTTCCCTCGCCGATGCTCCCGCCAAAGTGATCGCAGAACAAACCTACTTGATGGGACAACGGCAGGTCCCCGTGCCCTTTGCCCTGAACTTCGACTCCGCGAAAATCGATCCGAAGCACACCTATTCGGTCAGCGCCAGGATCACCGTCGACGGCAAGCTGCGTTTCACCACCGATACATCCTATCCGGTGCTAACTGCGGGCAAACCGGCGCAAATCGAAATCGTTGTGAAACCGGTAGCAGCAACCTCAAAATAAGCGTGTCCATCTGACCCGGCCTTTCGGACAGGTAGCGGTTACGTAGCCTGCCCCTTGCGTCGGCCGTCCTTGCGCACACCAGCCTCTATACTCTACGCATGGCGTCTCCTCTCACCGCCGTGGCCCGGCAAGTTGGTCTGCTCGTGCTCGAAGCAGATCCCAGCAATTCCGTCACTTTAAAACAAATTCTGGACAGCGAAGGATGGCGCGTGCGCGTCGTTCCGGACCTTGGGCTGCTCCACGCCGAGTTGAAAACCGGCGAATATTCGCTGGTGATCGCCAACGTGGAAATGGTCGGCCTGGATACCCCGACATTCCACGTGCTCCGGGAGTTATCGCTGGTGTCAGCCGAAGAAGGCGGGCGGATTCGTGCGCTGTTTGTGGTGCCGGAAACGGCCGGGAGCCAGTTTGTGCCCGGGCTCGAGCGCGCCCGCGTTCCTTACGCTGTGCGGCCTTTCCATTTGCACGACTTCCTGGAAAAGGTAAGCGATTTGCTCGTGGAAGTGAAAGCCATCGAGGCCCCCTTGCGCATGACCCGCTACGAGTTTGGCGAGGCCCGCAAGAAGAAAAAGCAGGGCAGTCGCACCACTTCCATGTTTGCCTCGCGAGATTCCTACTCTTATACGGAGGAAGAGCTGGCCGAATATGAGCGCCAGGAATCGGAAGCCGCCAAGACGCGGCGCGTCAAGCCCCGGACCAACCTCGGCAATCCTCGCGAATAACCTGCAAGAAAATTGCGCATGACCGTTCCAACTCCAGGGCGTGCATCGAGAGCACGCGGAGGAGGAAGATATGTTTCGTTCCGCACATACATCTATAGGGATTTCGTTGTTTGGTGTGGCCACTCTGGGGATCGCCGCGTTGGGTATGCTTTGGCCCGCGCCGGGCGCACCAATTCCTCCGGGGAAACCGGACGGGGAATGGCGGCTGCTCGATCCGATCAGCTATGAGAATTTGACGGTGTTTCCGGTAGTGAGTTCTTCCGGTTACGATACCAGCGGCTTTTTGACATTAGAGGCAGGGCTTGCCCGCGGTGAAGTCACCGTGCGCGAGCAAGGCGCGGAAACCATGATTCGCGACCGCGGCACCGTGCGCCCAGCGGTCCAGAACTACGGCGGCGCCTCCGTGAATCAACTAGTGCTGGTAAACCACGGTAAGAAGCCGCTACTCCTTTTGGCGGGTGAACTGGTCAGCGGGGGCAAACAGGATCGCATCATCGGTAAAGACCGCATCGTGCCCGTTGGAGCCGAGCCGTTGCCTCTGGATGTGTTTTGCGTGGAACACGGACGCTGGTCGGCAGGCACGCAATTTACCGCCGCGAACACGATTGTGCATCCCAGTGTTCGCGAACAGGCCGCGGTGAATCAGCGACAAGACGACGTGTGGACCTCTGTGACTGCGGGGACGATGGCCAAAGCAGCTGCGGCCGCGCCCGCACCGCAGGTCCCGCGAGAGACTCTTGCTGAAACCGTGCAGGTGGACGCGCCGACTCAGTCCTACGCCAAGATTTATGGTTCGCAGCGCATCTCCCCGTCGGTCGACGCCATGGTGGACGAAATACAGCGACGCTTTCGCCGGGAAACCGCCGGGTTGAAAGGTGAGCGTGTGGTTGGTGTGGTGATCGCCTACGGCGGCGAAGTGGCCTGGAGTGACATTTTCGCTTCCGGAGAATTGTTCGATCAGTATTGGACGAAACTCCTGCGCAGCTATGCCGTCGAAGCGGTGGCGCGCCCCAGCGTGCGCGAGAAGGCCTCGGTGCAAGATGCGCAGGAATTCCTGCAGCGGCTCAAGGGGCGCGAGCAGACGGAGTCCGAACCTGGAGTCTATGTGTGGCGCGAGATTAACGATGGGCGCCTCTCGCAGATCGAGCTGGAGTCCTTGCAACCCAAGATGCTCACCCTACACCGTCTCGTTGTGCGGCGGACGAGTTAAACCGAGCTGCTCGTGAGGCCTCACTGTGAGAGGTCTCTTTCGTACGTACAAATGGCTCGTGGCAATCCTGGGCCTTGTCTTCGTCCTAGTGGTGGGGTGGATCGCCGCGCCCATCAGGGGTTCTCTATCTGCGCACATTGATGTAGCTCGGGGGCATTACAAGTTATTGACGTACGGGTTGCCGGTATCATGGCTTCCCGAATATGCGGCTCTGTTAAGGGAAAGATATGGCGTAGAGGTTCATGCCGTCGCAGGCTGTGTTGTTTCGCTGTCGTTAATCTCGTATGTTCGCAATTACGATCGGATTAGCATGGCCGCAACCAATCGCAGATACGGGCATGACGTGTTCAAGGAGTGCGAAGAGGACGCAGTAACGCAGTGGGGTCGAACGAAAGCGGCGACAGAGAAAACGCCGTAGTTACTTTATCGTCCTGCATGCCTCTTCACTTCGCTTGGGTCGGGGGAATTTAGGAGCAGCTCGGCGGCGGTGGCGGGCCAGGATGGATGGCGCAAGTTCGGCGCGATTTCCGCCAAGGGCACCAGCACAAAATTGCGCAGCAGCATGCGCGGGTGCGGAACGTCCAGCTCTGGCGTGTGAATGGTCGCGTCGTCGTAGAGGAGGATATCGAGGTCAATCAGGCGGGGCCCTTTGGCGAAGGGCTTCTTGCTGCCCATCTGCGATTCGATCTTCCGTAACGCAGCTAGCAACTCGCCCGCGGGCAATTCCGTTTGCGCTTCGAGCACCCCGTTCAGAAACCAGGGTTGGTCGAGGTAATCGAGCGGTTCGGTCTCGTAGACGCTGGAAGTTTTCGCGATGTGCACACCGGAAGCGCCAAGGTGGCGTATGGCCTCTCGCAAGTTCTCCTCGCGATCGCCAACATTAGAGCCGAGCGCCAAATAAACGGTAGCCATGCTTGCTGCCTATTTTAGGCCGACGCGGCGGCGCAGCATGCCAAACATAGCGTCGGCCTCGGGCAGCTTGAGTAGGAAGCTCATGCCGAAGAACACAACGCCGTAAAGGCTAACCACCGCAATGGCGAGCACCACATGATGACGAGTGCCCAGCAGGTGCGTGCTGAGTGCGTAGGTTAGACCGCGGCCCGCCGCGGCAGCGACCAGTGCCGCAAGCCACACTTGCGCTAGAAATCGCATGGGCACGCCAACGTGACCGATCAGGATGCGCAATCCGCGCTGCAGCAGCGTGAACTCCACCCAGGACGCGATGCCCGCGGAAACCGTCAGGCCGGCAACACCCCAGCGTGGTTCAATACCGAGTAAACGCGGTAACGGCAGCGCCATCAAATAACCGAGCAGCGTGGTGAGGAACACTCGTACCATCGCAAAACGCAACGGCGTTCGCGTGTCTCGCAAGGCATAGTAGGCCGACGAATAGAGCCGCCCTAGCGTGGAAGCCAGCAGTCCCACGGTCGAGCCGATCAAGATTCCCCACACATAAATGACGTCGTTGTGCTGGAAACGGCCGGATTGATAAATGGCCGCAACGATCACATCGCCGAGAATCAAAAAACCCACCACCGAAGGCATCACCAGAAAGGTGATTTGCCGAAGACCATTGTTCAGGCGTGCACGGAGTATACCCGCAACTTCTTCAGCAGCGCCTAGCGTTCCGCTCATCACCGGAAGCTCCGCTGCGGATACGGACATGCCGAAGAGACTGACGGGCAGCGTGTAGAGAGTTTGTGCATAGGCCAGCGCTGCAACGGCGCCGGTGGGCAGCCAGCTAGCCAGGAACGCGTCGATATACGCGCTGATTTGCACCACACCGCGGCTCACAAACACCGGGAAGAAATTGTGGATCACGATGCGCACGTTTTGTGCCTGATAAGCCAGCGCGAGTTTCAAGCCGCCCAGCAGCTTCAAAACAGTGGGAAGTTGCACGCCAACCTGGAGGGCGCTTCCGACCACGGACGCCCACGCTGTGAATACCACCAGCGACTCCTGCGCGCGTCCTCGTCCGAAACTGATCATGCCGACGATCATGGCAATGTTCCAAAGCACCGGTGCGGTGTAGGAGATGAAAAATTTCCGGTGGCTGTTGAGTACCCCTAGGCACCACGCCGAGGCGACCAGTAGCCCGGCGCCAGGAAACAAAATTCGCACCAGAAGCACCGTCAGCTCCCGCTTGGCCCCGTGGAAACCGGGCGCGATGGCTTCAATCAACCAAGGCGCTGTAAGCACACCTAGCAGCACAATCACGGAAGTCGTCAGCATAAGCAGCGCCGCAATAGCGCCGGCGGTCTTTTTGGCTTCTTCCCGGTCCTCGCTCGCCAGAAGACGCGCATACACCGGAATAAAGGACGCGGAAAGGACGCCTTCACCGAACAGGTTCTGCAGGAGATTTGGAATGCGAAATGCCGCCCGGAAAGCGTCCGCGGCATCGGAGTTGCCAAAATAGTGCGCAAACACGCGGTCGCGGATCAGGCCAGCAATGCGGCTCAGCAAAATGCCGGCAGCCACGAGGAAGGCAAACCGCTTGGAGCTGGAGAGCCGTGGTTTAGAGCTGGCGGGGTCGGTCACAGTCGATACCAAACCAATCGTTCCTTCGGGGCGGAAGCCCAGGTCTTCTTAAAACATTGGCGTCGCGGAGCCGCCACGATCCACGCGGTTCACCACTCGTTTTCGCGTTGCGGAGCGTGCGCTCCCAAATTCAAGATAGCTTATCAGCCACTGCGGCATGGAAGCGAATTGCGCGCAGTGTGCCGTGAAGTTACTTTCTTGCGGGCAGTGGTAGAATCCGGCGCGATGGAGGGAGGGACATATGAGCATGAGCGTATGGGGCACAGTGGCCGCGTTGTTGGCTATCACTGCGTTTGCACCGGCCGGTTATGCGCAACAGGAAGATTTCTCGAAAGTGCAGATCAAGGTCACCAAAGTCTCCGGCAACATTTATATGCTGGAGGGCGAGGGTGGGAACATTGCCGCCTCGGTCGGCGAAGACGGCATCGTGATCGTGGACGACCAGTTCGCGCCGCTGGCGGACAAAATTCAGGTCGCGCTCAAAAATCTCGGCATCACCGACAAGCCGGTGCGCTTCGTCATCAACACGCATTATCACGGGGACCACACTGGCGGCAACGCACCGTTCGCCAATACCGGCTCTACAGTGATCGCGCAGGATAATGTGCGCAAGCGGCTGGAGCAGGGCACGCAATCGGGGATAGGCGGCTCGGACGTTCATCAAGTTCGGCCCGCGACGAAAGCGGCGCTGCCGATCATTACCTTCGACCATGACGTGACCGTGCACCTGAACGGCGAGGATATTCGCGCGCTGCACTTCCCCGCCGGGCACACCGACGGCGACGCAGTAATTTTCTTCCCCAAGAACAACGTCGTGCATATGGGCGACGATTTTGTGCGCTATGGCTTTCCTTTTATCGATGTGGCCAGCGGTGGCAGCGTGCAAGGCATGATTGCCGCGATGGAGAAGGTCTCCGCACAGTTGCCACCCGATGTGAAAGTGATTCCGGGCCACGGTGCGTTGTCGAACCTGGATGACGTGCGCGCCTTTGTGACCATGTTGAAGGAGACCTCGGCGGCGGTGCAGAAGGCCATTGACCAGCACAAGACCGTAGAGCAAATGAAGCAGGAGAAAATCCTCGACCCGTGGAAGAAATGGTCTGGTGATTTTATCGATTCCGACAAGTTTATCGAGACGCTATACAACTCGCTCACCGGAACTAAGGGCAACTTCATGCAACACAACTAGCTTAGCCAGGCTTGACCCATAATAAGAGAATCCCCAACCGGATTCTAAAACAGGCGCGGCTGGCGCTTGGGGAGTTCGCGGCCGAAATATTCATACGCGCGATGAGTGGCCACCCGACCGCGTGGCGTCCGATCGAGCATTCCAATTTGCATCAGATAAGGCTCGTACATTTCTTCGATCGCGTCTTCTTCCTCGCTCAGGGCCGCCGCCAGCGTGCCCACACCGACCGGACCGCCGCCATATTTATCGAGCAACGCAATCATTAAGTTGCGGTCCACTTCGTCAAGGCCGTGTTCGTCGACGCCCAGCATGTGCAGCGCTTCGCGCGCTACTTCGCGGGTGATCCGGCCGCCCGCGCGTACCTCGGCAAAATCGCGGGCCCTGCGCAGCAGGCGATTCGCAATGCGCGGCGTGCCCCGGCAGCGTCCGGCAATTTCTTCGGCACCGGCTTCGTCCATTTGAATGTTCAGAATCTTTGCGGAACGATGCAGGATGATGAGCAGATCTTCCGGCTCATAGAAATCGAGGCGGTGAACAATGCCGAACCGCGAACGCAGCGGCGCGGTGATCAGCCCCGCTCGCGTGGTGGCGCCAACCAATGTGAAATGATTCAGGGAGAAAGGATGAATGCGTGCGCCAGGCCCTTGTCCGATAACCAGATCGACGCGAAAGTCCTCCATGGCGGGATAGAGCACTTCTTCCACCGCGGCCTGCAGGCGATGAATCTCGTCAAGAAAGAAAACCTCCTTGGCCTCGAGAGACGTGAGAATCGCCGTCAGGTCTCCTTTGCGTTCGAGTAACGGACCCGCGCTCGTCTTGATCGGCACCTTCAGCTCGTTGGCGATGATCTGTGCCAATGTGGTTTTGCCCAGTCCCGGCGGGCCGTACAGCAAAACATGATCGAGGGCTTCACCGCGGTTCCGCGCCGCTTCCAGCGCGATGGCGATATTCTCCTTCACGCGCTTCTGGCCAATGTATTCGGAAAGCGTCTTCGGGCGAACGCTGGCGTCGAGCCGTGCGTCTTCCTCCCAGGCGGACCCGGAAAGAATGCGCGGCTGGCGGTCAGCGTTGGCAGGGCCTTTTTTGGGACCGAAGGTGGTCATGGTGATTAGAGAATATCAGGAATCGCAGATCGAACCTCAGGGAACGCACCGACCAAACGACAGGGTGCATCAGCGGTTCTGCGGCGTGCTCAATTTCGTGAGCGTCACTCGCAGGAGCTTCTCGAAGCTAGCCGTACCCGCTTCGCGCTTCGCTTCGGATACGGCAGCGTCCGCGGTACGCTCGTCGTAGCCGAGATTGATGAGCGCGGACTTTACGTCCGCTTCCACGCCCGCAGGAGAAGTAGCCGCCGGTCTTTCGGCTTCGACGGCCACAGCCTCGAGTTTGTCTTTCAGTTCCACCACCATGCGTTCCGCCGTTTTGCGTCCGACACCGGGAATTTTGGTGAGCCGCGCGAGGTCACCGGTGCGAATCGCCGGCACCAGTTCCTCGACGTTCATGCCTGACAGAATCTTCAGTGCCAGCGTGGGCCCAACGCCGGACGCACCCAGCAAAAGCTCGAACAGATGCTTTTCGCGTTGCGACAGAAAACCGTAAAGCGCCAGCGCATCTTCGCGGACATGCGTGTGGATCAGCAGGGTCACCTCGGCGTGCAGTTCACCCAGAGCAGCAAATGTGGACAGCGGAACGGCTACCAAATAACCGACCCCGCCGACATCCAGAATGACTTGGTTAGGACGCTTTTCCAGCAGCCGGCCGCGCAAGAGTCCAATCATCGCCAGGAAGTATTGCCGCTTTTTCTTCGCCTGTCAAATGTGGCGCCTCTGTTGCCGGTTGACGCCCTGACAAATTTATCGCGGTGAAGTGGAAGCTGCCTGGTTGTTTTGAGTATTCAAGCGAGCGAGCAAATTTTGGTCCTGGTGTTGCAGCGCCGCCGGCAACTTCGCGTAGAGCAGTTTCTCGGCCTCGTCTTGTCCCTGGGAAATAATGTAGTTTACAAATTCCTCTACGATCTTGCCCTTTGCCGGCGTCTTCGGGTGCACGGGAATGATCAGGAAGGTAAGACCGGCAATCGGATATGCATCCTTGGCGGAGGCGGGCGGGTCCACGATGGGATTGCGCACGTCCCTGGCCAGTTCCTGACTGAATGCGTCGATGGCTGCTGTGGTGCTTGCGACGCTCGGTTTTACATATTGTCCTGTCCTGTTGCGGATAAATGCTACTGGCAGATTATTCTGCGTGGCATAAATCAGTTCAACATAGCCAATGCCCCCTGGCGTTTGCTTCACCACGCCAGTTACGCCTTCGTTGCCTTTTCCACCTAGTCCATTCGGCCAACTGAGAGATATACCCTTTCCCACCTTTTTGTCCCAGGTTGGACTGACTTTTGCCAGATAGGTGCTAAAAATGTTCGTCGTACCGCTGCCATCGGAACGGTGAGCGGTCACGATATTGTCGTTCGGCAACTTCACGCCCGGATTGTCTTTTTTGAGCCGCGGGTCCTGCCAATTCTTGATCTCGCCTAGGTAAATGCCCGCCAGAGTTTCGGGGCTGAGCCGTAACGGCTCTTTTAATTCTGGCAAGTTATAGGTGATGCATACTGGGCCGGCACTCTCTGGGATTTGCACAACCGCTGGCATTTCCTTTAGTTGAGCGTCGTCCAGCGCAGCATCAGACGCGGCAAAATCAAGCAGGCCGCCCTTGACTTGCTGAATTCCTCCACCGCTTCCAATCGATTGATAATTAATCTGTACTCCAGGATGACTCTTTTGGAATTCGCTCGCCCATTGCGTCATTGCTGGATAAATGAACGAGCTCCCGGCTCCTACGATCTGCGAAGAGTTTTGACCGGTTTCCTGGGTCGATTTTGACCTAGAACCGCATGCTGCCAACAACACGGCGCAACCCGCTGCGACCACTAGTGTGCCCGATAAGCACCAAGAGTTTTTCGACACGACAGCCTCCCGATTATGTCTGACTGGCCATACAGAGCTAAGTTGGGGCGAATAACAACTAAAGCGTTTGCGACTCAGGGGGCTGAAAGTCCGAGTGTTAACAAACACCGCGAGATTATATCGCATTACGATAGTTTAGCGATATACCAGGATTCCCCGGGGAGTTTTCCATGTACACCTTCACCACATCCAGGGATAAGGCGGCAAAGTGTCAGTGTGAGTAGCGCCCCATGTATTCGCCGCGGGCCAGCATGTGGCCCTGCATGGCGCGCTCTACATCCTTCTTGCTTGATCCGGGATGCACATTCAGTTTGCTGTCGAGTGCATACAACTTGAAGAAGTAGCGATGGACTTTGCCCGGTGGCGGGCAGGGGCCATTGTAGCCTATTTTTTCGAAATCATTTTTCCCCTGGCGTGTGCCATCGGCGGATTGTTCATCCTTCGGAAAATTCTGCGGCAGCGAACGCAAACTTGCCGGCATATCGAAGACAACCCAGTGCACCCAAGTGCCCACCGGCGCGTCCGGATCGTCCGCGATTAAAGCGAAGCTCTGGGTCGCCGCAGGTGGCGTTTTCCAGGCCAGCGCGGGCGAAAGGTCACCGCCATCGCATGTGAAGGACTTAGGAATCGTGGCACCCGCCGCAAAATCCGTACTGATCAGGTCCAGCGTAGCCGGCTGCGTCTCCTTCTCCGTTGGGCGTGTCGAGCAAGCGGCAACGATTAAGAGGCAGCCGAACGAGAGATAGAACTTCAGGACGAGTTTTCGTTGACGAAAAAAGACCATCAAGCACCTCTAGAGAACACCCAGCACCTACGTGCGAAGATTTCGCAGATAATCCGCCACTGCAGGATGGTTGCGTTCGTTGGCAAAGATCAGCGCGGACTTTCCGTCGTTGCTTGTGGCGTGCGCATCGGCGCCATGCGCCAGCAACAACTTGACGATTTCGAGATGGCCATTGGCCGCAGCAGTCAAAAGCGGCGAATGGCCCGCGGCATAGCGGTAGTTCGGATTCGCGCCCTGTTCCAGCAGCCAGCGCACCATTTCTGCGTGGCCACTCGCGACCGCGCCGGTGAGCGCGTTGTAACCGGAACCGTTGGTGGCGCAGGCGTTGATATCTGCGCCCTCATGAACCAGGTAGCGAGTCACGGGCAAATGCCCGAAAACCGCGGCGAGTGCAACTACCGGGAAACCGTCTGGAGAAAACGCTTTGGCCAGTTCCGGATTGCCTTCCACCAACTCTTTGACGCGCTGTAGATGGCCTACCGCGGCCGCATCGTGTATCTCCAGCGCTGCACCGCGCGCCACCAGCAAATCGCCGATTTCATGCCGCCCGGAATACGCCGACATCAACACGGCGGACACCCCGGACTCATTTTTGGCCGAAGCCAAGGAAGGATCGGACGCAAGCAAAGAAAGCACCGCGTCAGAGTTGCCAGCAGGGATTGCCTCGAACAGCGCGGCGCTGGACATGAACGCCTCCGATGAAAGGTGCCGTCTCAGGAAGACGAGACCGACACAAAAACACGCCAGGGTTGCGTGCTCCAAAAGACTAGCACAAGGAACAGCACTTGCATGGGAACACGCAGCCAAAGTTCCGTGGCCGCCCGGCCACCAATCGTAAGCCTTTCGCGCGCCGCTTTGATGTTCGCGGGCAACACGCATAGGAGGAAAATGCAGAGGCACAAACCGGCGAGGGAGCGCACGCGGGGCACCAGGATGCCGATCGCGCCCAGAATTTCGCAGACTCCAGTGAAATAAACCATAGCCATAGGATTGGGTATAGCTTTGGGCATCATACGAGCGAAGTCGTGGCGCATTTTTGTGAAGTGCGCGGAACTGGTGAACAGGAACATCACTGCTAAAGCGTAACGGGCGCAATCCATCCACGTGGAGAAAAGCGAAATGCCTACGGTACCCAACGCGCGGAAGATCAGCAAGGAAACAAATAGGACGATCAGAACGAGCATGGGAATGACCCGTCGCAGAAACCGGAGGGCCGATACAATCGCTCAGCGGCGGGCGCGATCTTTGCGCACCGCCTCGTCGACCAGCGCGTCGAGCTCAGAGCGGGTCAGCGTGACTTCCTCGGTGGGGCTCTCGCGGCCGTCGCACGTTTCCGGTAAATCGGCGCCTCCACCCGGCGGAGGCGTGACATTGTAGCGAGCGCGAGCGGCCATGAGCTTAGCCACCTCGCGCGTGGAGAGTAGCTGCGGCTGGCCCGCTTGACGCGCGGCAAGCATGATGCGGGCGAAGTGCTCTACCGTTTCCATGCGATAAAACGCGGTGAACAGATCTGGGCCGCAAGTGACGGCACCGTGATTGGCCAGCAGCAGCGCATCGTAATGCGGCACGTAGGGCTCGAGCACCGCGCTGAGGTCGGAGGTGCCGGGAGTGGCGTAACGCACCAAGGGAACCTTGCCGAGACCCACGACGACTTCGGGAAGAAGCGCCTGATCGAGACCTTGTCCCGTGGCCGCGAAACCGGTGGCCGTCGTCGGATGCGCGTGACAGACCGCTTGCACGTCAGAGCGCATCTGGTAAATCAACAGATGCATGGCCGCTTCCGAGGAGCACGGGCGGTCGCCGTGAACGTGCCGTCCGTTGACATCCATGATCACCAGGTCGCTGGGCGACATCATGCCTTTGTTCAGGCAAGTGGGCGTGGTCAAAATGTGATTGGCATCCAACCTGACCGACAGATTACCTTCTTGCGCAACGATGTGGCCGCGTTCATACAACCAGCGACCGACCAGGCAAATGTCGTGCCGGTGTTGTTCTTCGGTGCGAGAGGTGCGAGAACGAGTTGAGTCCGAAGACACGGTGCGGACTCCTTCCCGGGACCCGGGGTGTGGCCCCTAGAACCTTTCACGTACGACGCTGGCACAAAGAGTACGCTTGGTCGTCGCGAAAGCCAAGAAAAATCAGGCGTAAATGCCGCGCAGTTTGAGCGAAGTCGCCACGCGGTCAATGGCTAGCATGTAAGCGGCGATACGGTTGTTCACACGATGGTTTTCCGCATAGCGCACCACTTCGTCAAATGCCCGGTCCATCACGTCAAACAGGCGTTCGTTCACTTCGCTTTCACGCCAGAAAAACCCTTGGCGGTCCTGCACCCATTCGAAGTAACTGACGGTGACGCCGCCAGCATTTCCTAGTATGTCTGGAACCGTGAAAATGCCCTTGGAATCAATGATGGCATCCGCCTGCCAAGTGGTCGGACCGTTGGCCCCTTCGCACAGGATTTTCGCCTGCACCTGGTGGGCGTTCTGTTCGGTGATTTGGTTCTCGATGGCCGCGGGAATGACTACGTCGCAGGGTTGGAATAATACGTCGCGAGCACTCATTTTCGTGCCGCCACCCGGAAATTCCTGCAGCGGCTTCTTGCGGGTGTACACCCAGTCAATCACCTGGGGAATGTCGAAGCCGTTCTCGTTGTAAAGTCCGCCGCCAATATCGGCCAAACCGATAATCTTGTACCCGGCTTTTTGCATTAGCTCGGCGGCCAGCGAACCCACGTTGCCGAAGCCTTGCACGATCACGTGAGTGTTCTCTTTGCGCATGCCCAACTTGGCGATGGCCTTATCCACGCAGATCATCACTCCACGCCCGGTGGCTTCACGGCGGCCTCGGGAGCCGCCAAGCTCAATGGGCTTACCGGTGACCACGGCATTGGTGGCCTGACGGGCGTGCATGGCGTAGGTGTCCATCACCCAAGCCATGGTCTGCTCGTTGGTACCCACGTCGGGAGCAGGAATGTCCCGCTCGGGACCCAGCCAATCCGAAAGCTCCGCCGTGTAACGCCGCGTGAGCCGCTCGAGTTCTCCGCGCGACATCTTCCGCGGATCACAAATAATCCCACCCTTGGCGCCCCCGAAAGGAATATCCACCACCGCGCATTTCCAGGTCATCCAGGCGGAAAGCGCGCGAACCTCGTCCAGCGATACGTCCGGAGCAAAGCGGATGCCGCCCTTACCGGGCCCACGCACAGTTGAGTGCAGCACGCGGTAGCCGGTGAATACTTCCAACTGCCCGTTGTCCATGCCCACGGGAATGTACAGCGTGATCTCTTTGTCGGGATACTTCAGGTAACGATAAACTCCCTGTTCCAGGCCCAGTTTATTGGCGGCTACTTCAAAACGCGCCTCGGCGTTCTGGTAGACATTCATCTCTTCCGGCACAGGCATATTCGGCATGCAAAACTCTCCTTTTGTGCAAACAGCCGCTCGTAAATGGACTGCGCAGCAACCTTCGGCCTGTGAGAGACGTTCAGGCGCGATAAATGTGGGCCAACAGAAGGACGAATCAGTGGGCTACCCACCCACCGAACCTGCCAATTGGCCGGGTGGTCAGTATATTAAGGGCCATGCCGGAGAGCAAGGTTGTGCCACACAAGTGGCTACACCAAAATTCTGGGCGCCCCTGGACGACCCGGCGGTAGAATGTGAGAACAGCAAGCCCCAGCCATTCGAAAGATGGGAGAAGGACATCTTGGCGGACTCCAAACTGAGCCTATCGATCCTGGTGCCGGTATATAACGAACAGTACCTGGTGGAAACCAGTCTGCACCGGCTGGAAGTGCTCGCCGATTCTCCTTGGCTGAACCGCGTGCGCGTCATCGTGGTCAACGACTCCTCCCAGGACCAGACCGCGCAAGTATTGAAACGCTTTCAGGAAAAGTTGCGGCAGCCCGGGGCCACCCGCCTGGAATGGATTTTTCAGGAACACGCCAAAAATCAAGGCAAAGGGGCATCACTGCGTACTGCGCTGCAATACGCCGGCACTGATCTGGTAGTGGTTCACGACGCCGACCTCGAGTATCACCCCGATGATTTGCTGAAGATGATTCCGTTGTTTGCCACCGAAGACGCCGATGCTGTTTACGGATCGCGGTTTTTGGCCAGCGATTACCGCCGCGTGCTTTTTTTCCGGCACACCCTGGGCAACAAGCTCTTGACCCTCCTCACCAACATCGTCACCGACCTGAACCTGACCGACATGGAAACCTGCTACAAGATGGTGCGCACCGAGCTGCTGAAAAGCATCCCGCTGGAAAGCGATCGCTTTGGCTTCGAGCCGGAGATCACCATCAAGCTCGCAAAACGAGACGCGCGTATTTTCGAGCTGCCCATCCGCTATTCCGGCCGTACCTATGCGGAAGGGAAGAAAATCACCTGGAAAGATGGTGTCCGGGCACTGGGTGCTCTGCTGAAATATGGCGTGTCCGACCGCATTTACGTGGCGGATGAACACGGCAGCGAAATTCTGGCCCGACTCAACCGCGCCCCACGTTTCACCAAGTGGATGGCCGACACCATCCGGCCCTATCTCGGTGAGCACGTTCTGGAAATTGGCGCGGGCATCGGCAATTTGACGGCAAACCTGGCGCCCCGTCAGGTCTATTGGGCCAGCGATATCAATCCGCAATACCTGGATCGGCTGCGGAAACTGGAGCAAACACGACCGTACCTTCGCGTGCAATACACCGATGCGGCCGCCGGCGCGACCTATCCTGAAGATCATTTCGACACGGTGATTTGTCTGAATGTGGTCGAACATCTCGAGGACGACGTCAACGCTCTGCGCAACATCCGCGGTTCTCTGCGCAAGGATGGCCGCGCCATTGTTCTGGTCCCCAATGGACCCGGATTGTATGGTTCGCTGGACCGTGTTCTAGGGCATTACCGCCGCTACACCCGGAAGCAATTGCAGGACGTCTGCGAGCGAGCGGGATTCCGTGTGGAAAAGGTTTTGAAGTTCAACCGCATTGGCGCGCCCGGATGGTGGTGGAACGGCCGGATTCTGAAAAAGACCACTTTTGGGTTCTGGCAAATCAAACTGCTCAACACCCTGCTGCCCGTAGTTCGACCGATCGATCGCTTCCTGCCCTTCCCGCATCTCTCTTGGATCATGATCCTACGGGTCGATGAAAGGCTGCAGGAAAGCCCCGCACAAGCCGCGCCACAGACACTACTGCCGGCCCAAAGATAAATCCACCCGAGCCACTGAGGTCAGGCTGCCTCGACTCGCAATTTATTCTTCGTGGAACTCCACGGTCACCGTCAAGTGCGTCGACGTCGCCTCTCCATCCAACATGGCTGGCTTGTACTTCCACTGTTTCACCGCGTCGAGTGCGGCGCGATGCAGTAGCGTTGGACCGGAAATAATTTTTGCGGACGCCACGTTTCCGGAAGTGTCGATCAGCGCGTCGATTCGCACGCTTCCCGAAACATGCTGCGCTTTGGCCAGCGGCGGATACACAGGTGGAACCGCTTTGAGCAACTGCGCCTGCTTCACGTCTCCACCCACCGGGAGCGGCGCGGCCGGGCCGGCACGACGAGTGGCGGCGGAAGCGAATGCATCGGCATCGCCGGGAATTGGTTTGGTATCGATATTTTGCAGGGCATCGGTGGACGGCGGCGTAGTAACACTGTGGCCCACCACGGGCGCCCCCAGGTGCACGTCTCCCAGAACCGACTTTGCCTGTTCTTCAGGCGCGGGTTCCACATTCTTGGGCGCCGGCTTGGCATTCTTGGATGGGGCCATGGAGACCGATGTGGAAACTGCCGGGGTTACCACCGGCGGTGCAGCATTTCTCGCTGGCTTCGAGGTTAAAGCCGGACCATTGGATTTTGCAGCTGTAGAGGATTGAACCGCGGGCGTGGTCGGCAAACTAGTCGCAGGTGCAACCTCACTGGTAATGGGTGCGTCTGCGGCATGTTTCGCTGTAACCGTGGCCGGTGCAGCTCCATTCTGGTGGAAGTAGTAGTAACCGCCACCAGCCGCCACCAGCAGTGCTGCCGCGATGCCGATAAGCAGCCCCATCTTGGATCCGGTCGATCCCTTTTCGGAGGCAGCCGAGGCCTCCCCCAACAACTGTCCGCCGAAGACCGCGGTTTCCGGGCGCTGTGGTGCATCCGGCACCACGAGTGCATCGTAGGATTCTTCCGAATTGATTGAGATGGAAGAATCGGCGGGCGTTTCGGGCGCAGCGGGCGCTTCTGAAACTGGTGTTTCCGTATGCTGCAGTGGCGCGAGCCACGAGGGAACCTTCACTTCCTCGTCGGCCCCGAGCGCAGTCGCCGCGGGCCTGCGTTGTGGCGGAACCGGTTTGGCCTCGACGGGGGCAATGGCCTTGGGTTCGGCAACGGCCTCGAGCAGCTTGTTCGACAGTTCCGCAACCGCCGCCGGGGCTTTCGAGGTGAGCGGGGGAGCCGGTGGCGCCGCGGGCTTTTCCGTGAACAGCATCGAGCTAAGTTGCGCCTGCAACCGTGCCGCTTCCTGTTTGAGCTGCTCGGTGGAAGGGTCGGAAGAGACGGGAGCCGGATGTGATTCTGGCGCGGCAGCAGCGGGCGTCTGAGGAGTGGAGAACAACGCGTCGATCTGTTTCGAGTAGTCTCGGACTGGAGTAACCGGGATCGCAGATGGGTGGCTTTCCGGCGCGTGTGGCGCTGCATGCGTGGCGTGCGGTTCGGGCGCAACCGGGGCCGGAGGCGCAACGCTGAACGGCGGAGCCTTCACTGCCTCCGGAGCAACCGCGTGCGGAGCAGCGGGCACCGGTACCTTCTCATGCGGAGTAATCGGAGACGGCGGTGGCGGCATCACCAGTGGCGCACTCTGGGAACTGACCGGCGCGGGAGGCGCGACTGGAGGCGCCGGAGGAGGCGCAACAGGTTTCGTAGGCGGCGCGGAAATTGCAGCCGGTGCCAACGGCTTTGCGGGAACCGCTGTCTTCGCAACTACCGGCGCCGGCGGGACAGGAGCTGCGGCCTTCGGAGCAGTCGGCGCAGGCGGAACTACCGGCGCGGCTGGTCGAGCCGCTGCTGCCGGGGCCGAAGCGCCCGGAAGTGGCACGCCCCAAAAACCAGGAGCGGGCTCGGTGAATTGCAATTCCACGTAAGCACCGGCGGAACCGCTAGACTTCGACTTGATCACCTGGCAAACCACTTCTTTTTTGGTCTTCTCGTTGGTCAGAAAAACCAGTTGCCCGGGAGCAACCGCCGTAGCAATACGAATCACTGCGCCGTGCGGAAAAACCAGAACGGTCTGAGTATTCTCCGAAAACGGAGCACGCTTGTCGGAACCCTCGACGGTGCGAGCGCCATTTATGGTGACGGGGATTTCCAGGGCTAGCGGCTGCGGACGCGCCGTGGTCTCATTGGGCGACGGCGACTTGGTCTGCGGCGCAGCGGGGGCGGCGGCGTTGGGACCCGCAGGTACAGTTTCCAGTTCTTTCAAGCTAGGTGCCATAAAGTACCTACTCAGAGAGGGATTGAAGTGAAAGCCCCATCGCGACAGGGCTCCCCTTGTGTACCTCTACATGGTGGGGTGGCTGGGGAGGGCGTTCTATAGTACGCGCGTACTACCATGGAAACATTGGCATTTATGTGCCGCACTAGTCACGGTCTCGCAAGCCAAGGCAAGGGGTTTGGCGCTAGGCTCCCCAAAGCAAAGTTGTCATTTCGAGCGCAGCGAGAAATCTCTCTTCGATCTAGCCTTCTTGCGTCACTTTCTTTGGTTTAAGGGCGGTTGGAAGCGCGCATCCACCGCCACTTGATAGCCGGTAACCAGCTTGTTGGTTTCGTTGGCCATGCCAATCACCTGCTGCAACTCCTTGAACATTTCCGGGGTCATGCCTTTGCTGAAAGCCGAAGCGGTGTGGGAATAAATGCAATATTGGCAATTGTTGCTCACGCTGACGGCGATATAGATGAGTTCCTTGGTGAGCGCATCCAGCGCGCCGGGTGCCATGGTGGCTTTCAAATCCTCCCAAGTGCGTTTCAGCAACTCGGGATCGTGGGCAATGGCCTTCCAAAAATTGTTGATGTAGTCCGTTTTCCGCGTCGCCCGGATATCGTCGTACACCGCTTTCACTTGCGGGTTCGCGTCTTCGTACTCGATGAAACCCAAAGTCGACATGAAAATTCTCCCGGAGGGTGAAGCCACCGAATCTTAGCGGGAAAACAGATAAGAGAAAAGTAGCCGCTGGGACCTAGAAAATGCGCTTCACGGCGCTAAAAAACCGGTGCAGCGCGTCAGGCTGGTAATCAGGCTGTTTTATCTCAATGACCGTGCCCACGACCGGAAGTTCGAGCATCACCTGGATCTGGTGCGAGTAAGGTACCTTAACCGCATCTAGATGGAATTGAGTAAAGCCCGGCTCGATGGCTGTGAGTTTGTATGTGCCTTTGGGCAGATCCGAAAAAATAACTTCGCCCGAATCGCTAGACTCAGCCTGAAACTCGTGTCCGGTGGAAATCTGTTGAAGAGTCACTTGCGTGTGAAGAAGCGGCGCCCCAGTAGGATCGACAAATTTGATGGAGAGGCTCTTTTTTGCACTGTGGATATGCGTCTGACTCGTGGAAGGCTGTTGAGGGGAAGGTTTGGAAAGAGTGGGGCTGACACTGGCGACTGCCGCAAGCACACCGGCAGCTATCCGCGTTGTCCAACGCAGCATATCCCGAACAGCAACTGGACAGTTTTGGGCCAGCATACTGCCGTCAGCCCGCCGGTAGTAGCGAGCGCACAGTTGCCCTTCATGCTCGAGCACCAGGCGCTCAATTTCCTTTGGAGAAAGCGTGGAAAAATTGTAAACGTTCCTGTGGCACTGCGCGCAGTACCGCACGCGGTTGTCGCCAGGCATGCGGTTCCAATCGGCGGAACACGGGGAAGCAATACGAAACTGGACGGACATAATCTTGTGATCATTGCATTCTTGAGAAGTGGTAATTTTTTCATCGCCAAGCAAGCTGCACAATTCGCCGATTTAAATCGATATAATGACGGCGATGTGTGGAGGATGGTATGACCTCACCGGCCCTAAACAACAACTGGAAACGGATGCTGGCAAGGATTGGCGTATCTCTCATTTTTGCGGTGCCGCTGGCGGCACAGACCGTGCGCGTGGACGTGACCCCCTCGAAGGCCCTCGCGTTTGATCCCGATAAAGCTATGGGCACCTCCCTCGATATCCTGCCCACCAAGGATTTCGAGAAAGATTTCAGCGAGTCCATCATCAAAGAAAGTTTGTCGGCAGGCTGGGGGCCGATCACCTACCGGCAGAACACCGAATTGACTTACAACGCATGGCACTGGAATCCCAACGGCAAATGGAGCGACGCGAAGAACAAGAGCGGCTATTTCGTCGGCAGCGCGGAGCCCAAGGATTTTCTGCGTGAGTCGTTTGGTTATCGCTTGACCCATCGCGGCACGACCCGCAGCGATTCCGGGCAGTTTGAGTCTTCGCGTATGACCGACGGCGATCCCGCCACGTACTGGAAGAGCAATCCTTATCTCACCTCGAAATTCACAGGCGACCCCGATTCCGCGAATCCGCAATGGGTGGTGATCGATTTCGCGCTGCCGCAACAAATCAACGCCATCCAGATTGCCTGGGCCAATCCTTATGCCACCAAATATGTCGTCGAGTATTGGACCGGCAAAGAAGATGCCCTGATGAAGCCGCTTTCGGGCCAATGGCTGAAGTTTCCCAAGGGCGAAGTCACCGCGGGCACCGGGGGCAGCAAGGTGCAGCGGCTGGCGGATCTGCCGATCGCAACACGGTTCTTGCGCATCTGGATGACCGGCTCTTCCAATACTTGCGACACCCACGGCAGCAGCGATCCGCGCAATTGCGTCGGCTACGCCATCTCCGAAATTTCCGCGGGGAGCTTCAATACGCAGGGCGAGTTTGTGGATCTGATGAAGCACACGCCGAGCCAGGCGCAAACCATGACGCAAGCCTCCTCTGTGGATCCCTGGCACACCGACAAGGACACTGTGTCCACCCGCATCCAGACCGGCTTCGACCTCTTCTTCAAGAGCGGTTATACCAATCACCTGCCGGCCATGATCCCCATCGCTATGCTTTATGTGACCCCGGAAGACAGCGCCGCGGAACTGGCCTACATCGAGAAGCGCGGCTATCCCGTCTCTTACGTGGAAATGAGCGAAGAGCCCGACGGCGCGTTCATGCTGCCGGAAGATTACGCAGCCTTGTATGTGCAATGGGCCAGGGCGCTGCATAAGGTGGACCCTAAGTTGAAATTGGGCGGGCCGGTGTTCACCGGCGTTAATGAGGACATCAAGGTGTGGCCCGATGCGCAGGAGCGCACTTCCTGGCTCGGACGTTTCCTGGACTACCTGAAAGCCCACCACGCCATGGACGATTTGGCCTTCGTCTCCTTCGAGCACTACCCTCTGAATCCCTGCGAAATCAATTGGTCGGACCTGTATCGCGAGCCACAGTTGGTGGGCAGCACACTGAAAGCCTGGCGGGATGATGGTGTACCGGCGAATGTGCCCTTTATGAACACGGAAAGCAACGTCTCATGGTCCCTCACCGATCCCATGCAGGATTTATTCGCGGGTCTTTGGCTGGCCGACAGCGTTGGCACCTTCCTGGAGCAGGCTCGACCCGGTGGCGCGTATTACCATTCGCCGATTCAGCCGGAGCCCTTGCGGCCAGGCTGCCAGGCATGGAGCACCTACGGGAATTTCGTGGCCGACGAAAAGCTCGACATCAAGCAGCACACCGCCCAGTATTTCGCCAGCCAAATGCTCAATCTAGATTGGGTGAAGCACGGCGCCGGGGAGCACCACTTGTATCCGGCGACCTCCGATTTGCAGGACGAAGCCAAGGACGTGTTGATCACCGCGTATGCCGTGAAGCGCCCGGATGGGCAGTGGTCGCTGCTGCTGGTCAATAAAGACCCCAGCAACGCGCATGAAGTGAACATTACCTTTGAAAATGGCGGCAAGCCGGTGAGCGCGGCCTTTCGCGGTACGGTGAAAATGGTCACCTTCGGCGCCGCTGAGTATGTCTGGCATTCATCGGGCCCCACCAGCCATGCCGATCCCGATGGACCTCCTAAGCGCTCCGATGTCGACTGGAAGGCTGGTCAGAAGGTATTGCTGCCCAAAGCTTCCGTGACCGTCCTTACCGGCTCAATGAGCGGCTTATAAGCGCTACAACCACCAGGATAGGGTAACCTGTGGCTGCCTTATCCTCATCGAGGAAAGGAACCCAGAAAGTTCTTGGATCCGGGGAACTCTGTCATTTTTGAGACAAAGAAATGCGCGGAACTGCGAGAACCAAAAAGTCCTGCAGGCAATTCTTCGCAAAATGCTGGCGAGCTTTCGTGTGTGCTTTGCCTCTGCTCGCCGGCTTTCCCCTCCTCTCCTACACGCAGGAACGCCCTCCGATTACCGGGACCGTGGTGGATGCTACCGGCTCGCCGATCGAAGGCGCGGAGATCGAATTCCAGTCACCAGCCGGGCTGCAACGAACCGGTAGCGATGAACTGGGTCATTTTCATCTCGCCAGCGTGGAGTCCGGCGGCACGCTGCTGGTGAGCTTCCCCGGATTCGCCCTCGTAACCCGCGAAATACGTGCTCACGCATCACCACAAAACCTGCAAATCGTGCTGACCCCCGCGCCCTACCTGCAACGCATTAACGTGCAGGGCAGCACCCAAGACATGGTCCCGGCGACTCCGGCCAGCCAATACCAGATCTCGTCGCAGGCCATGGATCAATTCGGCAGCATGGTCCTCGACGACATGCTGCGCCAAGTGCCGGGTTTCAGCACCTACCGCCGCTCGAGCAGCTTGTTCGCCAATCCCACGTCTCAGGGCGTCTCTTTGCGTGGCGTAGGCGCCAGCGCTACCAGCCGTTCCGACGTGTTCCTTGACGGCATTCCTCTCAATGATCCCTTTGGTGGTTGGATCTATTGGGCGCGTGTGGCCGAGCAAGCTGTGGAGTCCATGGAAGTGGTGAACGGAGGCGCTTCGGATGTATACGGCGGCGGCGCCCTTGGCGGCGTCGTGAATTTGCGCACGCGCAGCGACGAATCGGCCTTTGCAGATGGCGAACTTTCTTACGGTAACATGAGCACGCCCAACGTTTCGTTTGCGGCCGGTGCGCCCCTCGGCAAATGGATGTTGACCGGCGCAGGCCAGGCGTATCAAACGCAAGGCTATATCTCCGTGCCGCCCGATCAGCGCGGGTCGGTGGATACCGCGCTCGGCTCCGGTGTGCTGGCTGGGTATCTGGAAGCTTCGCGAAATCTCGGAGAGCGCGGACGATTTTTTGTTCGAGGCAGCGGCTTTGGCAACAGCGGCAAGGACGGAACCTCGCTACAGAACAATGACACCACCATCGCGGAATTGGATCTGGGCGCGGATTGGAGTTCCACCGAACTCGGAGCGTTTTCCGCTCGGGCCTTTGGATCTCGCGAACTCTACCACCAGACCTTTGCCTCCATCGCCTTGAATCGCGACAGCGAATCCCTCACCGACCTGCAAAGAAATCCGTCGCAGCAGATTGGCTTCGTGGGGACATGGTCGCGTCTATTCGCCGAAAGGCACAAGGTGAACGCGGGCTTCGAAACGCAAGACGTGCGCGGCCACAGTCAGGACACGAATTTCGCGCTGGGACAAGAAACCGCGCTGGTCGATGCGGGAGGCAGGCAGTTCACCTTCGGCTTCTTCGCGCAAGACGCTTACTCTTTCGCGCGCACGTGGCAGCTCAACTTCGGCGCTCGCGTCGACACCTGGAGCAACAACTACGGCTACCAGAACCGCACACCGGTGACCGGCACGCCCACTGAAAGCACGTTCCCGAATCGTACGGAGTCGGCGTTCAGCCCGCGCGTCACTCTGCTGAAGACCCTCGCGCACGGCACTTCTCTCAGTGCATCTGTCTATCGTGCCTTCCGCGCGCCGACGCTCAACGAGTTGTATCGCAATTTCCGCGTGGGCAATGTGCTGACGCTGGCGAATCCCGCGCTGACTGGCGAGCATTTGACAGGAGGCGAAGCGGGCGTGAGCCAGCTCCTTTGGGGAAACCGGCTCACTCTGCGCGGTGATTTTTTCTGGAGCGACATTGCCGACCCGGTGGCCAATGTGACGCTGTCGAGCACGCCAACTCTGATTTTGCGGCAGAAGGAGAATCTCGGCGTGAGCCAGGCCCGCGGGTTTGAGCTCGCCGGTCAATTGCAAGCCACTCCGCACTGGCAGTTTTCTGGCGCCTATATTTTCGTGAACAGCATTGTCTTGCACGACGCCGCGAATCCGGCGCTCCAGGGCAATTTTTTGCCCCAGGTCCCACAGAACCAATTCAGTCTGCAAGCCAGCTATGTGCAGCGGTCGTGGTCCTTTGGTGTGCAGGCGCGCTTTTCTGGAAACCAGTTTGACGACGATCAGAATCTGCTTCCGCTCGGAAAGTCTTTTTCGTTGGATGCGCAAGTCTCGCGGAAATTTGGGAAGCGTGCGTCGGTCTTCTTCGCGGTTCAGAATTTAACCGACGATCGCTGGTATTACGAAGCCACCCCAGTGTTGCTCTGGGGTCCGCCGATTTTCGTTCGTGGCGGCCTTCGCTTTTCCTGGAAGTAGCCGTGGGTGCATCCCGCTGCCGTTCTGCGAAGGGGACAACTAGCGTCGCCCGTCCAGGCAAAATTCGTCCAGCAACAGCCGTGCTAGCCGGGGAGAGTTGTGGCGCAGCACACCATGTTCTTCCACCAGATTGCCAGTAATCAACTGCACTTTCGTCTTCAGGACATTTTCGCGATCCAGCAACACGGGTTCGGCGCCTTGGGCGCGATAGCGGCAGGCCACTTGGGGAGAGATGGACTGGCGGTTGGCCACCACGACGTCAATCACCCGTCCGCGCACGTGTTCCTGAATCGCCCGAATGTGATCGCTGAGCGCATAGTGCGTGGTTTCTCCGGGTTGGGTCATCAAATTCGCGATGTACACGCAAGGAGCTTTCGAGCGGGCCACCGCCCGGGCAATTTCCGGGATTAACAGATTCGGAATCACGCTGGTGTACAGCGAACCGGGCCCCATGAAAATCAGATCCGCATTCTGGATCGCCTCAACCGCCGCCGGAAGCGGACGGACGCGACGCGGATTCAACGCAATCCTGCGAATGGGCACTTGGCTGTGCGATATACGCGTTTCGCCCCGCACCCGCCTGCCGTCCGCGAGCGTCGCCACCAAGTGCACGTTCGAAAGCGTGGAAGGAAAAATGCGCCCGCGCACCGCCAGCACTTTGCTGGAAACGCGAACGGCTTCCGCGAAATCTCCGGTCACGTGCGTCAACGCCGCCAGAAACAGGTTGCCGAAATTGTGCCCGCGCAAGCCTTTGCCCGCGTGAAAGCGGTATTGAAACAAACTGCTAAGCAGCGGTTCATCCTTGGATAGCGCCACCATGCAGTTGCGAATGTCGCCTGGCGGCAAAACTCGGTTTTCCCGGCGCAGCCGTCCGGAACTACCCCCATCGTCGGTCACCGTGACGATCGCCGCCAAATCCGTGATCGGCCGTTGCGGCGTGGGGTGCTGGTCGCCCTGGCGGGTCACATGTTCGCGCAAACCGCGCAACAATGCGGATAGTCCTGTGCCGCCTCCTAGCGCCGCCACACGAAAACCCGGAAACGACGGCCTCTTTGCGCGCGATTGCTTCATAAGATTTTCAATTCATCAGGCTCCGAAGGGAGATGGAAAGCGGCATCTCTTGAGACAAATTCGAGGGTGGACCAGCGGTGACACGCGCGACAGAAAAACGCAGCGACGCCCGTGCTAGCCCGAGTAGCCTTCTTTTTCAGGATACAGCAACTCGGTAAAGCGCGGGTCTTCCTGGAGGAAATTGAAATCTTCGTCGTTGCGCGCGTGGTAGCGGTTTGCGGAACGCAACTCGATCGCTATCTTCAGATTGGCTAGAGCCGAATCGGCTTCCCCCGTGAGGCAATCGAGAGCCGCCAAGGCGTAGTGAATGTGGTCCGCCTTGGGCGCCAACTTGCGCGCTTTTTCCAAGCTTTCACGCGCCTCATCCCAACGGCCCAAGTTCATCATCGCCACTCCGCGTTGGTAATGATCCTCGGGGCTCTTGGGATTCTGGTCCGCGGAAGGCTTCATGCGCTGTTCGGTAATGCGGAGATGGGTGCGGGCGCGGTCGGCCAATTCCTTGCTCGGTCCGGCAATCACCCGTTCCAACTCCTGTTTGGCGCGCTGAAATTTCTGCTGATGAAACAGGCTCATGGCCTCTTCGTAAACCTTCATTTGTGCCTGAACAAGGGGATCGACCAGCTCCACCCCACCCCGCTGCGGTGGCTGTTCCTGTAAGCCTTTTGTTTTCTTTGACTTAGTTTTGTGCTGCGCCGAGGGTTTGGCCCGGCTCGAAGTGGACTTGTGCACTTTGGCCATGGCGCGCATGCTAGCAAACACACGCCCTTCCGTCAACGGAAGCCGACACCCTGTGGAAAGTGCGTTGTTGATTAGTCTTTACCGTCCGGCAGCATGTGCAAAAATAACTTCACTCGGAGCCGCCCTTCTCCGCGAAACTAGTAGCGTACCTTGTGACGGATGGCTCGTTCTGGCGTTGCCTGCCGGAGCGTGTGTGTTATAAGTTCAAGACGGAATTCAGGTTGACGACTCGTGCCTTTCATCAATTTTCCTGCGCGCGAAATTAACTGCAAGCTTGTCTATTACGGTCCCGGTCTCGGTGGCAAGACCGCGAACCTGCAGTGGATCTACGACCACACCGGGCAGAATCAAAAAGGTAAGATGGTTTCACTTGCTACCGAAACCGACCGCACTCTCTTCTTCGATTTTCTTCCGCTGGACTTAGGAACGGTGCGCGGCTTCAAAACCCGCTTTCATCTATATACCGTGCCCGGCCAGGTCTTTTATGAAGCCAGCCGTAAGCTCATCCTCAAAGGCGCGGACGGTGTCGTGTTTGTAGCCGATTCCCAGGAAGAACGGCTGGACGCGAATTTCGAAACCCTGGAAAACTTGCAGGAACATCTGAAGGAACACGGCCTGAATTTCGCGACAATCCCCTACGTGCTGCAAGTGAACAAGCGCGACCTGCCCAATGTGCTCTCCGTCGACGAACTGAAAAAGCAGCTTCAGAAGAAGAGCGAACCGGTGATCGAAGGCGTGGCCATCAATGGCCAAGGCGTCTTCGAAACCCTCAAAGAATTAGCCAAGATGGTCCTCGCCGAACTGAAAAAAGGCAGCTAGCGGAGCTTCCGGCGACTTTTCTGCCACTTCTAAAGACTGCAGCCCAAATCAGGTTGCAGAAAAAAAACACAACATTGTCATTCCGAGAACGGTGTTTGTCCGAGGAACCTGCTTTTTCTTGAATTTTCGAGAAAGCAGGTTCCTCGCTTCGCCCGAAATGACAAGGAATACTTGTTCCCGAGCTCTAAAAGCTGGCGGAAGCCGCGGCCTCGGATTCGAACGTGGGAATGGCTTCCACCAGGCGCGTCACGGTAAGCGCATCGCGCACCCGGCCTTGCCCGCAAACCAGGTGTAGCCCGCCGCCCTGTCGCGCCAAGGAAATGGAAAGCTTTACCAGCGCGGAAATACCGGAACTGTCGATTTGCGGAATATCGTTCAGATTCACCACCAATTTACGGGCGCCCCGTTGCAACAGGTTCTGCGTGAATTCGTTCAAATGCTCGCTGGGCTCCCCGATGGTCAGGCGGCCGTGCACCTGCAGATAATGGATGCCACCCGTTTCGCGTGCGGAAACTTCCAGTGGTGGATGAAGCGTCATGAAATTCCCCTCAGTTCGAGATCGGGCGGTATCCGGCGGCGTCCAATCCTGCCGCGGCCGTAGAGGCACCAGCATTATACGATGAAGGCTATGAAGAACAAATCAACAGAGCTACGCCGCCATCCCTGGGATGTGTCGATTCCCGAGGCCAAGCATATTCAGGACTCGTTGCGCGCGCTATGGGAAGGCCGCGATCGCCTCGGAACGATTCGAACCGTCGCGGGGCTGGATGCCAGTTTCGTGCTGACCGAATCGCAAGCGTTATGTAAGCCGCTCAGCCATTGGAACCGCCTGCGCGAAGCAAACCGCGCCATCGGCTGCGTGGTGATCTACCAGTTTCCGCAAATGCAAGAAATTGCGCGCACCTTCGCGACTCTGCCCTTGGAATTTCCCTACGTTCCGGGGTTCCTCAGTTTTCGCGAAATCCCGGCATTGTTGGCCGCTCTCTCCCAACTCAAAGAATCGCCCGATCTGCTCTTCTGTGACGGCCAAGGCTACGCGCATCCCCGCCGCTTCGGGCTCGCCACCCACTTAGGCGTGCTCCTCGACAAACCCGCGATTGGCTGCGCCAAAAGCATCCTGATTGGCACGCATGGTCCGCTGGCCAAGAAAGCGGCAAGCTGGACCTACTTGCTCGACGAAAAAGCTGCGGGCGAGCGTATCGGCGCGGCATTGCGCACGCGCGACGGGGTGCGCCCGATTTATGTCTCGCAGGGTCACCGTATCAGCTTGCAGAAAGCCATTCAGTTAACCATGGCAGTCTCCTCTGGCTTCCGCATCCCTCGCCCCACCCGCGACGCTGACCACTTTGCCAGCGAAGTCAAAAGAAAGCTGTTGCGCGGCGAGCTATCCGAAAAATGAATTAGCGCCAGAAAAATTTCAAACCCCGCCTGCCCCCAGCGGTGCGTATAATCTGCCTACACGGTGTCAGTCCCCAATTGCTAATGCGAATGCGAGCAGCAGAGTGGACGCGCATCCATTCGCCCCGGAGAACTCGATGAAGCGCATGGGTATCGCCTGTTGTAGCGTACTAGCCCTGATGCTCCTCGCTGTGCCGCTCCTGGCACAACAATCCCCCGCCACAACCTCCCCGGCTACTCCCTCCGCTAGCGCCTCCTCTCCCGAAGTTCCCCAAGCCGTCACCGACAAATTGAATCAGCTCGAGCAGAAGGTCACCGCTGCGCAGTATTCGGCGGACAACGCCTGGATGCTGGTAAGCGCAGCGCTGGTGCTGATGATGACCGGTCCGGGCTTGGCTCTCTTCTACGGTGGCTTAGTGCGCCAGAAAAATGTCTTGGCCATCATGATGCAAAGTTTCGCCCTAATGGCGCTGATCACCGTGCTCTGGGCGCTGGTGGGCTACAGCTTGTGCTTCGGCGGCGACGGCCATTTTATTGGCAGCTTCCAGATGGCCTTGCTCCGCGGAGTAGGCGCCGCACCCAATCCCGACTATGCCGCGACCATTCCCCAGTCCACTTTCATGGTTTACCAGCTGATGTTCGCCATCATCACTCCAGCGCTGATTACCGGCGCCACCGCGGAACGCATGAAATTTTCTGGCACCGTGCTTTTCATGACCCTTTGGTTCTTCGTCGTCTATGCGCCGATGGCACACATGGTTTGGGGCAAGGGCGGATTCTTGAACGCGGCGCTGGGTGGCCGCTTCCCTACTCTGGATTTTGCCGGCGGCACCGTGGTGCACGTTACCTCCGGCGTTTCCGCGTTAGTCTGTGCGCTTTATCTCGGCAAACGCGTGGGCTACCCCAAGCAGCCCATGCCACCGCACAGCCTAGTGCTAAGTTTCACCGGCGCGTGCCTGCTGTGGGTCGGCTGGTTCGGCTTCAACGCCGGAAGCGCACTGGCTTCGAATGGATTGGCGTCGAGCGCTTTTGTCGCCACACATTTCGGAGCAGCCGCGGCGGCGATTGGTTGGTGCTTGGCGGAATGGTTCAAGAACGGACGCCCTAGCGCGTTGGGCGCCATTTCCGGAGCCGTCGCGGGTCTCGTGGCCATCACGCCGGCAGCCGGATTCGTCGCGCCCATGCCCGCGCTAGCCATCGGCTTCATTGCCGGTATGTTCTGCTTCTGGATGGTCACCAAGTTTAAAGGCATTTTTGGCTACGATGATGCCCTCGACGCGTTCGGTGTGCACGGCGCTGGCGGCACCATTGGCGCTATCCTCACCGGCGTGTTCGCGCAATCCTTCATCAATCCGATCTTTGGCGATGGCAAAGCCGTGGGCGGTTTGGATGGTCATTGGGCGCAAGTGGGCAATCAACTCGTCGCCGCGCTCATCGCCTGGATATTGGCCATCGTCGGCACCCTCATTATTCTCAAGATCGTCGATGTAACCGTCGGTTTGCGCGTCCCCGAAGAACACGAAGTGCAAGGCCTGGATATCACCCTGCACGGGGAAGAAGGATATAACCTGGAAGCCTGAAGTTACGGCCACAGCGGTGAATAACTCGAGGTGGGAGCGAACACTCGTATGATGAAAATTGAAGCGATCATTCAGCCCTCCAGGTTCGAATCGGTGAAAGACGCCTTGCTCGAGATCGGCGTGGAAGGTATGACTGTAACCGAGGTCCGCGGGCACGGCCGCCAGAAAGGCCACACCGAGGTATACCGCGGGCGCGAGTACACTGTGGATTTGCTGCCCAAGGTAAAGCTGGAAGTGGTGCTGCCCGACCAGTTAGTGAATCGCGCCGTGGACGCCATCTTGAAAAGTGCCAAGACTGGAAAAATCGGAGACGGTAAAATATTCTTGTCGCGAGTGGACGAAGCGATCCGGATCCGGAATGAGGAACGAGGCGAAAGCGCACTCTGACTTACACCATGTCCTCGCCCCGCCCAGGTCTCGTCCCAGCTTCACGCTCGAAAAACAACATGGAAGAATCGGTCACACCGCTGTCGGTGTTGGGTCCCCAATGCGAAGCCCAACGGGAGCGGATACGCAAACTATTCGAAAGCGGCGCCACCGCCCAGGAGACGCTCCGGCAGTTGTGTGAGTTGGCCGACGGGGCCATCCGCAAGGTCTTCGGTGAACTGCAAAATGTGCGGGAAGGCGGCGCGCAGGGCCTGGCCCTGCTGGCCTTGGGCGGCTACGGCCGCGAGGTGTTGTTTCCCTTCTCCGATCTGGACCTGCTCTTCCTTTTTGCGAATGAGAAAATCGAGGAAGAATCCCGCCCGCTCATCTCGGAATTTTCCCGCACCCTCTGGGATCTCGGTTTCCGCGTCAGTTCCGCCGGCCGGACCATCGACGAGTGCAAGAAAATCGAGCAGGACAACGCGGAATTCCATCTGGCCATGCTGGACCGCCGCTTCCTCGACGGCGATCAAGCGCTCTTCGAAAAACTCGATACCAAGATTCTCTCTGTCGCTGAAAAACAGGCCCGCCCATTTCTTTTGGTGGAGTTGCAGCGCCTGACACGCGATCGCCTCGGCCGCTATGGCAACACCATTTTCCACCTCGAGCCCAATGTGAAAGATGCCCCTGGCGGACTCCGCGATTTTCATTCCACTTTGTGGATGCGCCAACTCGCAGGAGACCGCCGCGATCCGCGTTTCAGTCCCGTGAACGAAGATGAACTGACGCGCAACGCCGTGGAATTTCTGAGTGCCATCCGCTGCTTCCTTCATTATAGCAACGGCCGCAATGACAACACCTTAACCTATGAGTTGCAGGCGCAAGCCGCCGAGCGTTCCCTCGGTATCGACGATAATCTGCGCCGCAACGCCGCGGAATGGATGCGCCTGTTTTTCCGCCACGCGCGTACCCTCAACCGCCAACTACTTCGCTATGTCGACCAGCGCCCCCCGGTTACCCTTTCCCTCCGCCAGCGCTTGATGAACGTCACCATCGGCACACGCACCGAAGTTCCCACCGGAAAGCCCTTTACCGTCCGCGATGGCTTGCTGGAAATCACTGACGAGCATCTTTTCGCGGACCGCAACGTCATTTATTCCTTGCTGGCCGAAGCCGCCCGCACTGGAGTGCCTCTGAGCCGTGACGCGGAGCGCAGTGTCGCCTACATCATGACCCATCCGGAGTTGCCGCAGCGCAATGCGCGCATCACTTGGCCGGTCTTCTCGGAAATCTTGGCTGCGGACTTCCCGGGCGTTGCTTTGCGCCCGATGCACCGCCTGGGCCTGCTCACCGAAATTCTTCCGGAATTTCGCGCCATTGATTCTCTGGTCGTTCGCGATTTCTATCATCGCTACACCGTGGATGAGCACTCGCTGCGCACCATCGAACACTTGCAGGATTTGGGCGATCCGCAGGAACCCTTGGCCAAACACTTCATTCCGCTGTGGCGCACCGTCGACCAGCGCGAATTGCTGATTCTTTCGCTGCTCCTTCACGACGTCGGCAAAGGCATGCCCGTGGACAACCATGTCACCGGCAGCTTGCAAGCTCTGGAGATTGCTTCCGACCGCCTGAAGCTTTCTCCGGAAGAAAAGGCCGAGGTTCATTTCCTGATCGAGCACCATCTGGATATGTCCGCTACCGTGCAACGCCGCGACATCTTCGATCCCGCCACCGTTTCCGCCTTCGCCGCCCTGGTGCATACCCACGAACGATTGCAGCGCCTCGGCCTGCTCACCTATGCCGACATTCACGCCGTCAATCCCGAAGCGCTCACCCCATGGAAAGCCGAAATGCTCTGGCAGTTGTTCGTGGCCACCTCCAACCACTTCAGCCGGACGCTGGATCGTGATCGTCTCCATGCCTCCGACGAGGCTCTTGTGCTGGAACAGGTTCGCGCCAAAACCGGTGGCGCCGACCGCGGAGAGATTGAACGTTTCCTCGAAGGTTTCCCGCGACGGTATCTCGCGGTGCACTCCGCCGCGGAAATTGCCGGCCATTTCGCGCTGTACCAGAAACTCGGCGCCGAACCGGTGCAAACCGAAATCACGAAAACGCACCACGCTTACGTGCTCACGCTCCTGTCCGCTGACCGTCCGGCCTTGTTCGCCACCATTGCCGGCGTACTTGCGGCTTGGGGCATGAATATCGTGAAGGCCGATGCCTTTGCGAACGCTGCCGGCGTGGTGCTGGACACCTTCCACTTCGTAGATTTGCATCGCACGCTGGAGCTCAACCCGGGCGAAATCTCGCGCTTCCAGCAAAGCATCGCCGACGTGCTCAACGGCAAGCAGCCACTCGAACCGCTCATGCGGGGACGTCTGGCCACCTCCGGGGCGCGTCCCCCGAAAGTGGTGGTGCAGACCGCGATCAACTTCGACGATGGCTCGTCCGATCACAGCACGCTGGTCGAAGTCGTCACCCAGGATCGCCCTGGTCTATTGTATGGAATTGGTTCAGCTCTCGCCCGCCTCTCCTGCAACATTGATGTGGCGCTGATCGACACCGAAGGCCAAAAGGCCATCGACGTGTTTTACCTCACTGCGCAGGGCAAAAAGCTCTCCGCACAGAAGCAGGAACTCCTCCGCGAAGTTCTGCAAGCCACTCTGTCCTGACCTAAGAATCCAAATTAAATCGCCAGTTCTGTCCGCCCAGCGGATAGGATAGAAACGCGCATCCTGCGCACGGACTGGGAGCAAACATGAGTGCCGGGTTGGATTATCAAGCGATGTTGGCGGTGGCGCTGGGCGAAGCGCGCATTGGCTTGCAAGAAGGTGGAATCCCAATTGGCGCCGCTATTTTCGATGAGCATGGCCATTTGCTTGGCGCAGGCCACAACCGGCGCGTCCAACAGGGCGATCCCTCGGCTCACGGGGAGACGGACGCTTTTCGCAACACGGGAAGGCAAAAAAGCTACCGCAAACTGATTATGGTCACCACCCTGGCGCCTTGTTGGTATTGCAGTGGTCTGGTGCGCCAATTCGGATTCCGCAAAGTCGTCGTAGGCGAAAGCCGAAATTTCCAAGGCGGAGTCGAATGGCTGCTCTCGTTGGGAATTGAAGTGATCGATCTGGACTCGCGCGAATGCGTGAAACTGCTCGAAGACTATATTCGTGCGCATCCTGCCATCTGGAACGAAGATATCGGCGAAGAATAGCGCCCCTCCGCCCCGGTATACAAGCGATGGCGCGAACCGCCGGAATTGGATAGAATCCGCGGCGGCGCAAGTGCGTCCTTACGCTTGCTCCAACCGGCCCATCCCAGGGTTCTCGTTGCGAGAGGCAAGGCAGATGACTGTCATCGCATCTACGAATGGCGTCTCGGGAGCAAACGCCAACCTAGCGGCGATCGATGTTCTCTGGCTCACTGCCGGATTGAGTTGCGACGGCGACACCATCGCCGCCACCGCCGCCACCCAGCCTAGCCTCGAAGACTTGGTGCTCGGCACCTTTCCCTGGGTGCCCAAAATTCGCCTGCACAATCCGTTTCTGGCGTACGAAAACGGCGACGAATTCGTGCACTTTTTCCGCGAAGCCGCCGAGGGTCGTCTCGCTCCGTTTATTCTTGTCGTCGAAGGCTCCATTCCCAACGAAAAAAACAAAATGGAAGGCTACTGGGCCACCTTCGGCACCGATGCGAAAACCGCTCAGCCCATTACCACGTGCGATTGGATTGACCAACTCGCGCCCAAAGCTTGGGCCGTCATCGCCGCCGGTACCTGTGCCACCTACGGCGGAATCCACGCCATGGAGGGGAATCCCACTGGCTGCATGGGCTTGCCCGATTACCTCGGCTGGGACTGGCGCTCCACCCACGGCATTCCTATTGTTTGCGTACCCGGATGCCCCATCCAACCCGACAACTTCACCGAAGTGTTGCTCTACCTGCTGAACATGTTCGCCGGCCGCGCGCCGATGATTCCGCTCGACGAGGCCCTGCGCCCCACTTGGCTGTTTGGGCAAACCGTGCACGAAGGCTGCGATCGCGGCGGCTACTACGAACAGGCGCAATTTGCCGAAGAATATGGCTCGCCCACCTGCATCGTAAAACTCGGCTGCTGGGGACCGGTGGTGCAGTGTAACGTGGGCAAGCGCGGCTGGATGGGCGGTATTGGCGGATGCCCCAATGTCGGCGGCATTTGCATCGGCTGCACCATGCCGGGTTTCCCCGATAAATTTATGCCGTTTATGAATCAGCCGCCCGGCTCGTTGCTTTCTTCGAATGCTGTGAGCACCTACGGGCGGGCCATCAGTGCCCTACGGCGATTCACCCAGGCGTCGCTGAACAAGGAACCAGCCTGGCGCAGTCGTGCGAGGGAACATAGTCGGGAATAAATAAAGATGCGCCGGGAAACACTTCCCGGTGTCGCTGAATCTACAAAGTGAGGCTCAGCAAAAAAGGACGAACGCGCACATGGGGCTGGATTTTCTGACGCAATGGAACGAACCGCGCGACACCGCCATCGCTATGCACAGCAAGCCCTCCTCTAGCGACTTGGCGGAAGCCGAGAAAGCCCTGCAGGAACTTGCCAGCGTTTTCCTCCAGCAAACCTCTCTCTTCGGCGCCGAAGATATAGCCGGCGCTCCACCTGCCGAAGCGCGTTCCCTGAACATGGAGGCGAAATACCGCGCGCTTGTCGAGCAAATTCCCGCTGTGGTGTTCATGGCTTATCTCGACAAAGGTATCGGCGAAGCTTATGTCAGTCCGCAAATCGAAGCGGCTCTGGGTTTCTCTCAAAGCGAGTGGCTGGAAGATCCCGTGCGCTGGTACCGCCAGATCCATCCCGACGACAAAATGCGCTGGAGCACCGAAGCCGCCGAGATGTTTTTGTCCGGCAAACCCTTGCGCGCTTCCTACCGCGTGATCGCCCGCGATGGCCGCGTGTTGTGGTTCCAGTGCGAAGCGAAAATGATTCGCCGCGCTGACGGCCGGCCGTGGTTCATTCACGGCGTGGGCGTGGATGTCACCGAACTGAAGCAAGCGGAAGGTGCGCTGCACCAGGAGCGCAATCTTCTCTCGGCGATCCTGGACACCGTAGGCGCCCTGGTTCTCGTCCTGGACCCGCAAGGCCGCATCGTGCAGTTCAATCGCGCGTGCGAAGAGTTGACCGGTTGCCCGTTCAGCCAGGCCCAAGGCAAAGCGGTCTGGGATTTATTTTTGCCGCCCGGCGAAGTGGAGCCGTTCAAGCACCTACTGCAACAAATCTCCGAGAAAATGGACCGCGCGGAGTTCGAAAGCTGCTGGATCACCCGCGATGCCCAGCCGCGCACCATCGTCTGGTCCGCGGCGGTACTGCCCGGTGCGAAGCAGACCCCCAAATACATCATCGCTTCCGGCATGGACGTCACCGAACAAAAACGTGCGCAAGGCAAGTTCCGCGGATTGCTGGAAGCAGCGCCCGACGCTGTCGTGGTCATCAACCAAAAAGGGAAAATCGTTTTGGTGAACGCGCAGACCGAGAAGCTCTTCGGCTATCGCCGCGAGGAATTGCTCGGCCAGGAAATCGAAAAATTAGTCCCGGAGCGCTTGCGCGGCAAGCATCCCGGACATCGCAGCAACTTTTTCGCTGAGCCGCGCGTCCGCCCCATGGGTGCGGGCCTGAATTTATACGGCCTGCATAAGGACGGAACCGAGTTCCCGGTCGAAATCAGCCTGAGTCCGCTGGAAACCGAGGAAGGCGTGCTGGTTTCCAGCGCCATTCGCGATATCAGCGAGCGCAAGCACCTTGAAAACGCCATCCTCAATATCAGCGAACGCGAACAGCGCCGCATCGGCCGCGATCTTCACGACGGGCTCGGCCAGCATCTCACCGGCATCGCCTTCATGAGCAAAGTGCTGCAAGAACGCTTGTTGGAGGTTTCCCTGCCGGAATCCGAGGAAGCCGCCAAGATCGTGGAATTGGTCAACGATGCCATTCGCAAAACCAAAGAACTTTCCCGCGGCTTATTGCCGGTGGTGTCGGAAGCGCATGGCCTCATGTCCGCTCTGAAGCAGCGCGCCGGGGAATTGGAGCACCTGTTCCAGATTCACTGCCGTTTTGTCTGCGACGAACCCGTACTCATCAACGATCTGAATGTGGCCACCAATCTCTACCATATCGCGCAGGAAGCCGTGAACAATGCCATCCGCCACGGTAAATCGAAGAACATTATTATTCGCTTGGCCAGCAACCACACCGCCGGCGAGTTGTCCATCGAAGATGACGGCGAGGGCTTTCCCAAAATGCCCAGCAACCGCCCTGGCATGGGCCTGAATATCATGAATTATCGCGCGGTCACCCTCGGTGGTTCTTTAAAGGTGCAAGCCAATCCCAGCTGCGGAATCACCGTAAGCTGCAAGTTCCCGATGCGCAGCCCGGAATAGGAGTGCATGTTATGGTCACCAAGCCACTCATCCCTACGACCACCAAGAAATGTAGGGTGCTCCTTGTCGACGACCATCCCATCGTGCGGCAAGGTCTGGCTCTACTCATTGATCGCGAGCCCGACTTATCCGTATGCGGCGAAGCCGACGGCGCGCACTCCGCCTTTCGCGCCATTACCACGCTGCGCCCCGACCTGGTCGTGCTGGATATCTCCTTGAGTGGGCCGGACGGCCTCGACGTCCTCAAGGAAATTCGCATGAAAACCGCCAGCCTTCCGGTGCTGATTCTCTCCATGCATGATGAATCCATCTACGCCGAACGGGCCATGCGCGCCGGCGCCAATGGTTACATCATGAAGCAGGAAGCCACCGAAAAAGTGCTGGTAGCGATTCGCCGTATTCTCCAGGGCGAAATGTACCTGAGCGACCGCCTGACCAGCACCATGCTGCAGCAATACGTGCGCGGCACCGCTACGCCTAAGAAATCGCCCCTGGTCAACCTCACCGATCGCGAACTGGAAGTGTTCCGGCTGATTGGTGAGGGCCATGGGACACGGCAGATCGCCGAGGAATTGCACCTTAGCGTGAAAACCATCGAGTCCTATCAGGCACATATCAAGGAAAAACTGGCCTTGCGCAACGCCCGCGAGCTCCTGCAACACGCCATCGAATGGACCATGAACCTCAAAGGTGGCTACTAATCCCACCTTAAAGAATCCTGCCTAAGGGAATCCCCCATCCCTGCTTAAGACCAAACATTACGCCGATTTCGGCGCATGCCTGATTGTTCCTTCGCACAAAAATTGTAAATCTCTCTTTCGTAATTCTGGATGTAGCGGCGGAATTATCTCGCCGGGCAGTAGCGTTATCGCCGCTGTCACAAAAATTGCTTACAGCTGTGCCCCATTCCCCAACGGCAGCCTGCCACAGAGCCTGCTCGCGGCGGTCAACACCACCGAAAGGAGAGACGATTCATGCCAAACGAAGAGGTTCCTTACGGCCGAAAAACCCAACGACCTTCGCCCGTTCCCGACATTCATGTTTTGTGGATCACAGCAGGGCTCAGTTGCGATGGCGATTCCGTCTCCGTAACCGCGGCGATGCAGCCGAGCATCGAGGATGTCTTGCTCGGAGCCATTCCCGGATTGCCGCGGGTTCACTTGCACAATCCGGTGCTGGCCTATGAAGTCGGCGATGATTTTCTGAAATACTGGTATCAGGCCGAGCAAGGCAAGCTGGATCCGTTTGTGCTCGTGATCGAAGGGTCAATTCCCAACGAAAAGATCAAGCGCGAAGGCTACTGGGCCGCCCTCGGTACTGATCCCAACACCAACCAGCCAATCACCACCAACGAATGGATCGACCGTCTGGCTCCCAAAGCTCTCGCCGTAATCGGCGCCGGTACCTGCGCCACCTACGGCGGCATTCACGCCATGCAGGGGAATCCCACTGGAGCGATGGGCTTGGCCGATTATCTCGGGTGGGACTGGAAATCCAAGGCTGGCCTGCCGATCGTAAATGTGCCGGGTTGTCCGGTGCAGCCCGACAACTTCACCGAAACGCTGCTCTACCTTCTCTATCAAGTTGCGGGTCTCGCGCCCATGATTCCGCTGGACGACCAGCTGCGCCCCAAGTGGCTGTTCGGTTCCACGGTTCACGACGGCTGCGATCGCGCCGGCTACTACGAGCAAGGCGATTTCGCTGAAGTGTACGGTTCCCCGAAATGCATCGTGAAACTCGGCTGCTGGGGACCGGTCGTCAACTGCAACGTCCCCAAGCGCGGCTGGATGGCCGGCATCGGTGGCTGCCCTAACGTTGGCGGCATTTGCATCGGCTGCACCATGCCCGGCTTTCCCGACAAGTTCATGCCTTTCATGGATGAGCCTCCGGGAGCCGCCGTTTCTACTGGCAGCATCGGCGTCTACGGCAAGACCATTCGCGCCTTGCGCGCCTTCACTAACGAAACCGTGAACAAAGAACCCAAATGGCGCCACCCTCGCGCCGAACTCACCACGGGCTATCGCCCACGCGCGTACTAAAGCAAAAAAGGAGCTGAAATCATGGGAACGATGACAACGGAAGCGAAAAAGACGCCGACGGGTTCGCGCAAACTTGTGGAGATGAACTGGGATCCCATCACCAGAATTGTCGGGAGCCTCGGCATCTTCACTAAAATTGACTTCGAGAACCGCCAGGTGGCCGAGTGTCACAGCACCTCGTCCATCTTCCGCGGCTACAGCATTTTCATGAAGGGCAAGGATCCCCGCGACGCGCACTTCATCACTAGCCGCATCTGCGGCATTTGCGGGGACAATCACGCCACCTGCGCCACCTATGCGCAGAACATGGCCTTCGGCGTTCGCCCTCCGGCCATGGCCGAGTGGATCGTGAACCTCGGCGAAGCTGCCGAATATATGTTCGACCACAATATCTTCCAGGACAACCTGGTCGGCGTCGACTTCTGCGAGCAGATGGTGAAGGAAACGAATCCCAGTGTTTGGGAGAAAGCGCAACATACCAACGCGCCCAACTCAAACCTGCACGGTTATCGCAAGATCTCCGACATCATGGTCGCGCTAAATCCTTTCACCGGCGCCTTTTATCGTGAGGCTCTGCAAATGAGTCGCATGACGCGCGAGATGTTCTGCCTCATGGAAGGCCGTCACGTCCATCCGTCGACGCTCTATCCCGGCGGAGTCGGTACCGTACCGACGGTGCAGCTCTTTACTGATTATCTCGTTCGCCTGATGAAGTACGTCGAGTTCATGAAGAAGGTCGTGCCACTGCATGACGACCTGTTCGACTTCTTCTATGAGGCGCTTCCGGGCTATGAAAAGGTCGGCCAGCGGCGCATTCTGCTCGGCTGCTGGGGATCGTTCCAGGACCCGAGCGTGTGCGACTACAGCTACCGCACGATGACCAAGTGGGGCCGCGCGATGTACGTCACGCCGGGCGTGGTCGTCGACGGCGAGCTGGTGACGACCGATCTCGTCGACATCAATCTGAACATCCGCATTCTGCTCGGCAGCTCGTATTACGAGGACTGGGATCACGAAGACACCTTCGTGCGCCACGATCCGCTCGGCAATCCGGTCGACCGCAAGCACCCCTGGAA